>JAJFJL010000147.1 GCA_021774055.1 Nitrosomonas sp.
CGGGAAAACCGCATGCACGGTTTGATGAGGGAGGATAGGTAAGGTTGACTACGGTTCGGCTACTGGAGACACCGTCAAACGAAAGGGACGGGAAACGGAACGCTTGACCTAAGGAATGCTAAACCTGTTCTCTACTCTACCTTTTCTTGAAGTGATAAATCTGTTACTTCATTCTTTGCATAAATGGTTAGCAAATAAAAACGATTAAAACTATACAAGTAATAGTAAATCACTCTAGCACCATCACGCTTACCTTTGCCCTTTGAAGCCACTCGAATTTTTCTTAATCCACCAGCGCCCTGAATTACATCACCTTTAGTAGGTATTTTTAGCAACTCATTTTGCAGTTGCCTATACTCTTCATCGGACAAATAGTTAGTTCGATTTTTTCAAATATACTTGATTCAACGAGCATTCCTTTCATTAGCCAAGTGTACGTTACTTGCGTATAAAAAGAAAATAGATGGTTTGATTACAAACTATAATCCCTCGGTTCGCTCATTTTGAATAACATTTTTATAATCAGTGCATTACATTGGCGAAAATGATGTTTTTTACCGAAAAGCAAAAAATTACATCCATAAAAATCAAGCTGTTAAAAAGAAATGAGCGAACTGAGGGTATAATGGTTGGAGTTTATCAATTTCCAATAACCAATAACTGACCCCAGTTATTCTGATAACGCATGATTTAGTTCCCATTCTCTGTAGGTTGGGGTGACGTAGGAACCCCAACAATTTTGGTTGTTCCTGCATTACGTTGGGGTTCCTGCGTCACCCCAACCTACGGTACTGTTGATTTTCGTCGATAGACAGTTTGCCGGAGAGAAGTTTTGGGAGTAAAGTGTTTCTGATTTCCGTTAGATATTTAGTCTCACGTATTCCTTCTGTAATCTTTGAGTAAAGATTTGAGGTAATCTTTGAATATTCACTAATCACCTCACCATCTGGCACAACAATTGGAATAATCTTAAAATTCTTTTTGCTAATTTCAGCAAATGTTGTCCCACTTGCTCTTTGCTTAATTTCATCCATAACTGATTCAGCCCACTGCACCACATATTCCGGCGTCAAACCAGACTGGCATTTCATTGCGATATAACCTTGATTAATAGCAACAGGTATTTTGGCAATTGCCAAATAACCCACAGGTGCTCGTGATGACATCAATACCGTGTTTTTTGGTAGAAGCCCTGAGCTGATCTTTGCTAAACCCGCTTCTGTAATTTTCCTATCAGTGTTCAACAGAATTTTATCTGTTAAATTCGACATATCTCTAGGTGATGTCCAGTGAATATGACCGCCTTCCCAAAAGGCGATATTTTTTGTACTTGGCGTACCACCACCAACAACTTTTACTTCATTACCGATTTTACTATATTTCCATCCTTCAGGTATTTCACCCAACTCATATTCAACCAAAGCATCGGGAAATAGGGTGGCGGTGGTTTTGAGTTGTTGCAGGGTGGTTTCATCTAAGCCTTTAAGCTGTTCTGCTGTTTTTCCGCTGATGGCGCACATGGCGGCGAGTTCTGGGTTTTGGCCCATTTGTTTGGCTTGTATTTTGGCTTTGACGGGTTCGAAATCGACAAACCAGCTTTTAAATATGGCCTGGGCGATTTGTTCGAGGGTTTGGTTGGTTTGGCGGTTGAGTTCTATTTTATTGTCTAATGCCTTCAAAATCATAGCTATATTTTTTTGTATTTCTAATGGTGGCAACTCAACTGTTAGCTTTCCAATCATGTCATTGTTCAGGCTAGCTCGAGTCGACATAGTTGAAAACGCCGACATACCTCGTCTAAACATCGGACTACGAAAATAATACCCAATAAATTCAGGATGCACTTCGTAAGGAGTTCCTTCTTTGGGGCGCAATCTCTTAGTAAATCCATTGAACGTAGCATCTGGATAGTCTTTTAACGCGACACTACTCATCCCCAGCTCGTGCATCGTTTCACTAGTTCTAGTTAAAAAGACATCTCCTCGCTTAATAGAACCTTTCAGACGTTCCTTTTCATTTGATTCAACCAGCTGTGATAACTCATCAGGAATGAAGTAGTTACCGAAAACATCTTTAAAACTAAGAAATGGATATCCAGAACCAAAAGAATCAGCCGGTTTTGATAATCCCGAACTAATTTTATAAATATCGGTTAATGCAATTTCCGGCCAATCAGACCTCATAACCCAACTCCGCCCAGCATTCCCTTTGGCTTCCTGCACCACCACCTTGTCCAGCTCAATAATCTTTCTGAACGTTTCACTAGTTGCAGCCCAGTCCACTACGTCCACACGCCAGGGTAAATCGGACTCTGAAAGTTCATCGCTTATATCAGCGCTTAAAGCAAGGGGTAGTGGTTTGTCGGTAATGATGGCCAGATCAAGATCGGAATATTGTTTGGCGTTCCAGCGGGCGCGTGAGCCAAATGCCCATACTTCATAATCGGGAACGTGTTTTATTAGTATCTTTTGAACGATCTCCCAGTGGTCTGGACGAATATCGATTTTGGGTATTTCAGGCATTGCGTACTTCCAGCCGTTTTAAAAGGTCACGAGCATCATTAATAAAAACCAAGGTATCCTGATAAACTTGTTTGGCCTTTGCATGGTCGTAGGTGTGGGCGGTGATGTTGCGCATTTTTCGGTAGGTAAACCAGGCCTCAACATCGGCAATGATTCCTTTTTCGGCGGCAAAGCGTAGTACATCGCGGAAATTATTTTCGTCTACTTCTTCGGGGCTGGCAGATTCCAATTCAATTTGCCGCTTTATCATTTTTACACTGAGTTCATAGACAAATTCGAAATTCTGAATTACTCCGGCAACCAGAGTATTTTGTACTTTTTTTGATTGTTCATTGAACCAATGTTCATCACTAACGATTTCCAACCCATCTTCCAATGAAGAAACGGCATCACGCAATGAGGTTAAGTCCAGTTTTCCACTGCCGGTGTTCAAATCATATGTCATAACCCAAGCCCTTTAGATTATTTTTAATTTCTGTCTCTAGCTTATCACTCTCTTCAAACTGCACTTTGAGTTGACCGGTGAGGCGTGCCATTTTTTCTGCGAAGGGTTCGCCATCGTCAATCTCATCGGCTGCACCGACGTAGCGACCGGGGGTGAGAACGTAGTCGTGTTTTTGTATGCCTTCCAAGGTTACGCTGGCGCAGAAGCCGGGGATATTTTCGTATGAATGCCCTGGTTCCCACGCTCCTGCGTGGGAATCCATACCTTGCTCTGCATTTTCACCTCCGTCTGCATTCCCACGGGGGACCGTGGGAACGAGGGTGTGCCATATATGGTAAGTATCAGTGATTTTATTTAAATCATCCTGAGTGAAATCGCGCAGTACGCGGTCTTTCATGTAGCCAAGGTTGCGGGCATCAATGAATAATATCTCGCCGCTGCGATCGCGGAGTTTTTTGCCGCTGGCTGAGTTGCGTTGTTTTTTGTTTTTGGTTAAAAACCAGATACAGGCGGGTATTTGGGTGTTGGTAAACAGTTGCCCGGGTAAGGCGACCATGCATTCTACCAAGTCATTTTCAATTAGCGCTTTGCGAATATCGCCTTCGCCACTGGTGTTGGAGCTCATGGAGCCATTGGCTAACAATAGGCCCATGCTGCCATTGGGTGCCAGATGGTAAAGCATGTGTTGTAACCAGGCGAAGTTGGCATTGCCGGATGGTGGTTTACCGTATACCCAGCGTGGATCGTTATCGTCTACGCCAGTATCCCACTCTTTCATGTTAAACGGTGGGTTGGCCATGACGAAGTCGGCGCGCAGATCTGGGTGTTGGTCGTTGGTGTAGGTGTTGGCGGGTTCTTTGCCAAAGTTAAAGTCGATGCCGCGGATCACCATGTTCATGGCGGCGAGTTGCCAGGTGGTGTGGTTGTATTCTTGCCCGTAGATGGAGACATCACCAATGCGGCCTTGATGCTCACAGATAAAATGTTCTGACTGCACAAAGAAACCACCGGAGCCCATGGCGGGGTCGTAGACGCGACCTTTAAAGGGTTCGAGTATTTGCACGATGAGACTGACGATGGATTTAGGCGTGTAAAACTGCCCGCCCTTTTTACCTTCGGCCAGGGCAAACTGACCAAGGAAGTATTCATACACATGACCAAGGATGTCTTTGCTGCTGAGGCTGGCGTGAGCAAAGGGGATGGTGGCTACCAGATCAATCAGCTCGCCGAGTTTGGCCTGGTCGATTTGTAGTTGGGTGTAGCGTTTGTTGAGCACGCCTTTGAGTTTGCGGTTGTCGTGTTCGATGGCTTCCAGGGCGTTGTCGATGAGTTGACCGACGGAGCGGATTTTCTTTTTCGCGCTGCCTTCACCGACTTCAATTTCACCAGTGATGACGACTTTGTTTTGATTTTGCAAGAATTCCCAGCGGGCGACTTTAGGCACCCAGAACACATTGGTCTCGGTGTAGTAGTCGCGCTCTTCCAGTTCATTGTTGATTTCTGCTTGGTATTCGTCGCTATCTACGCCACCTAAATCTTCGGGATTGAGGAAGTATTCATGGTCTTGAGTTTTGAATTGCTCGGTGAGTTCTCGGCGGCGGATATCGAATGAGTCACTGACATATTTCAGGAAAATCATGCCTAATACGGTGTGCTTGTATTGCGAGGCATCAAGGGTGGAGCGCAATTTATCGGCGCTGGTCCAGAGTTTTTTGTCTAGGCTGGTTAAAAACTGCTGCTCTTCGTGAGAGGTCATAGTATCCAGATATAGTGATATGTGCTGTCAAGTATGGCGTTCATCGGGATAAGTGGCAAGTAGCTCTAAAGTGCGGCATTGAGGTTGCCATGGAATAACTTGAATACTAATTGATTAACAGCAGCACAATCGTATGCTACAACTGCGTCATTCAAGCTTCAAAAGAAAAAAACTGCATCGCTACAAGCCGTTATATATCAAGTTTTCTGACGAGAAATAGAATCAGGGAAAATGGATTAGTAGTCCGCACAAGCGGACGTTCTATTCGAGCAATCAAAAAAACACCCAAGTGTAATTCAGCATACATGAGTAACCACTTTCAGCGTCTACGAAGAAAAGGTGTCACAATGACTGACACCTTTTATAGTGCTCTGCATCTGATTGGTGCAAAAAAAGTCTATTAATGTATGTAGGAGCAGATTCCATATTTGCCCCTCCTAGGTATACTATTTAAAGGCTATCATGTTGTGGATTCCCGCTAAAAGTACGCAGGAATGGCTCAGGGATTAGTTGCTTGCAAGTAAATGTAACTTTTTTAATTTATATGGCTGGAATGGTTCAATGATTGCATGGTTGCTTTAGCAAAACATAGATCCTCCCAAACTTTAGCTTTGTCTAATAATGCATCTAACAGGTGAGTTGGGTGGTAAGTAACAATTAAAGGTATATCTATATAATTATGTAATTTACCACGTAGATGAGCAATCTCAGTATCTTGTTTTAGAAGCTTCTGTGCAGTAATCTCTCCTAATACAATAATTAGCTTTGGCTTGATGAGGGCTATTTGTCTGCTTAAATAGGGTTCACATTGCTGTGTCTCGGTTGCGGTGAGATTTCTATTGCGAGGCAGGTGGCATTTCACAATATTAGTAATATATGTGTGATTTGCACGGTTTAATCCAATAGCTTTTAACATCTGCTCAAAAAGTTTTCCGGATGGACCGGTTAATGGCTCGCCGCTTGTATTTTCTACTTCTTCTGGTCCGCCACTAATAAATAACCAGCTTGCTTGTTTGTTACCTGTTCCAAATACTGTTTGCGTTCGTGATGCAGATAAACTACAGGCGGTACATTGTGCTATTGAAGTGCTAAGTTGCTGCCAGTCCATCTGCAAAATTTGTTTGCGACATGTTTCATTAAGTTTGTTGGTTGTTGTTTGGCATTGATTTTTTTCTGCTGAGTTGTGCTTAATTCGCCATAATGGTAGTAAATCAAGTTCCTTTAGAATTTGTTTTTTCCGTGTATTTATCATAAGGTTAATTTCATGACAATAGCATCTTCCCGCCCACACATGGCTGGGTAATATCCTTTACGTTTAGCAATCGCCTGGAAACCTATTTGTTGATAGAGTAGGGCGGCTCCGGTATTAGATTCGCGCACATCAAGAAGCATTGATTGTAAGTTCTTTTGTTTGGCTAAGGTAATGAAGTATTGCAATAGTTTTTTCCCCCAGCCTTTGTTTTGCCATTTAGCTGCAATTCCAATTGTCAGTAAATGTGCTTCATCTGGGGCTGTCATCATGACACCATAGCCAAAAATAACGGCATCTTGTTCAAGAACACGACAGTCATATTCGGCAGTGATTGAATCAGAAAAATTAATTTTAGACCAAGGAAAAAGAAATACCTCGCGTTCAATAAGAATTACTTGTGCCAAGTCATCGGTGAGCATTTTTCTTGTATTGAAAGGTGATGATAATTGCGTATTCATCGTTCACTTTCCTTTAATGCTACTTTATTACGGATATAAATTGGGGCTGCATTAGCAGCATTAACACCTGATTCAGTTGAAAATATTTCAAGGGATAATTGTGCAATTTCTTTTGCATGTGGGTACTGATTGTTGTTATTGATACAGCTTATTTGTTCGCTGTAATGTTTAGATAATTGTTTTTGATAAATAGCAAAGCCATTACCACAACCGACCCAGTCGTCACCAGGCAGTAAAGGTGCTTGATCTGGTGGGCAGACCGTTGGTTCGATAATTGTTTGCCAATGATTAGCTGTTCTTATATAGGCAGCACAATAAATTTCATGCATACGTGCATCAAGTGCGACAATAATTTTGTTATGCTTGTTATTATGCGCTAATGCTTGCAATGTACTAATGCCTGCAACTGGAAGATTATTCGCAAAAGCTAACCCTTGGGCGACACCACAAGCAATGCGTAGCCCGGTAAATGAACCTGGACCAGCACCAAAAGCAATTCCATTTAATTGTGCTAGGCTGGTTTCAGTTTCTGCTAATATTTCTTGTACCATTGGTAAGAGTAATTGCGAGTGTTGTTGATTAGCTAGTGTTTCTTTGCAGTGTATTTCGCCATCAAGCCATAATGCAAGTGAGCAGTATTCAGTAGAAGTTTCAAGGGCAAGGATTTTCAATGTTAGATGGGTTCCTGATGTTTTAGTGGCTAGCGACCAAATGGAATCTAGATCCTGCAAGTGATCTAGGTTTAAGAATCACAAAGGATAAGACCATCTTTCATGCCAAGCATTAAATACTTTGTTTGGATACTTTGCTTGACCAAGACTACCGTTATAACGTCCAAGGGCACGAAAATAATCACCATTCTCGATATCAAGGTAGTGTCTTAGAATCGTGCAGCCATAGCGTAAATTAACACGAAGGTGAAATAAATTATGCTCATCAGTGCCGATTGTATTCACCCAGAATGGCATGACTTGCATATAACCAAGTGCACCAGCACTTGAAATAGCATATTTTTTAAAGCCACTCTCAATCTGGATGATGCTTAGTACCAATTGTGGGTCTAGTCCAGCACGTGTAGCTTCATAGTAAACTGTACTTAGAAAATCATCACGTTCATTTTGTTCTGGTATGGTTTTTTTTAACCGTGTACTCATAGCCGCAAGCCATGCTCTTTTAGCAGTTGTGGTTAAAAACTTTTGATGATTAACTGCTTGGTCGCTAATTGTTTGCGGTATAACAGTTGCTGTACTGGCAGACAATAGCGCATAACGTTGGCTATTAGCTTGCGTAGAAACAGAAAGCAGTAATATCAGTAGAATTAATTGGTGCATAGTTTGGAGGTTATAAAAGTAACAATATCTGCTAATGGAACAGCTTGAGATTCTTCATCACGGCGCCCCCGATATTCAATGTTTCCCGCTTTTAAACCACGTTCACTTACAACAATGCGATGAGGAATGCCAATTAATTCCATATCAGCAAACATAACCCCTGGGCGTTCATCACGATCATCTAATAGAGCTTCAATATTAGCAGTAGAAAATTCTTGGTATAGCTTCTCCACTTCAGCTTTTACTTGTGCATTTTTCTTTAGACCTATTGGTACAATAACCAACTGAAAAGGTGCGATAGCTAGGGGAAAAATAATCCCTTGCGCATCATGATGTTGTTCAATAGCTGCAGCCACAATACGTGACACCCCAATGCCATAGCATCCCATTTCCATAGGCTTGCTTTGACCTGATTCATTTAGATAATTAGCTTTCATATCTTTAGAATACTTATTGCCAAGTTGGAAAATATGACCTATTTCAATGCCACGACAGATTTCTAATTGTCCCTTGCCATCAGGTGATAGGTCGCCAGAAACAACGTTACGAATATCTAAAACATGGTCAGGTGTCTTAATATCTCTATCAAAATTAACATTAGTTAGGTGGTAGTCTTTTTCATTCGCGCCACAAACAAAGTTTTTCATTTCCATAACAGCTTTATCAACAATTAGACAGTCGTCTAGTCCCACTGGTCCGATAAAGCCAGGAACTGTCCCAGTTTTTTCAAGAATTTGTTGTTCAGTTGCAAGCTGAAAACCAGCTAAAAAAGGGATTTTATTTACTTTTAATTCATTTAACTGGTGGTCACCGCGCAGCAATAATAGAAAAAACTTATCATTTGCCATCACAGCAAGTGTTTTAACTGTTTCTTCTAGAGGGACATTAAGAAAATTAGCGACTTCTTGGCAGGTTTTTTTATTAGGTGTGACAATTTTCTGCATGCTGTTGGTAGGTGCAGGTGTTTGTGGTGATTTTGATAGAGGTAAAGCCTCAGCCAACTCAATGTTAGCGGCATAATCAGAATCAGGACAAAAAGCAATTGCATCTTCACCTGAATCAGCTAACACATGAAACTCATGTGAACGACTGCCACCAATCGCACCTGGATCAGCTGATACTGCGCGGAAATTAAGCCCAATACGTGAGAAAATTTTGTTATAAGCGTCAAACATTAATTGATATGTCTGATCTAGACTTGTGCTATCGGTATGGAATGAGTAAGCATCTTGCATAATAAATTCACGCGAACGCATAACCCCAAAGCGTGGACGGATTTCATCACGAAACTTAGTTTGAATCTGATAAAAATTAAGTGGTAGCTGACGATAGCTTTTAATCTCTCTACGGGCAATATCAGTAATAACTTCTTCGTGAGTTGGGCCAAAGCAAAAATCATGTTCGTGTCGATCTTTAATTTTTAACATTTGCGGGCCAAACACTTCCCACCTACCGGTTTCATGCCATATCTCAGCAGGTTGTACCGCTGGCATTAATAGTTCTATAGCCCCACTTTTATTCATTTCCTCACGTACAATATTTTCAATTTTACGTAATACTCTCAAACCTAATGGCATCCATGTGTAAAGCCCACTGCCAAGACGCTTGATAATTCCGGCGCGCAGCATTAGCTTGTGACTAATCAGCTCAGCTTCGGTTGGTGCTTCTTTCAAGGTTGAAATAAAAAATTGCGAAACGCGCATGATAGATTCCAATAAGATGATACCTAGATCCTGCGGGTGATCACTTGCAGGATCTAGGTAATATTAAATAAAGAGCAATTTTACCTTGAAAGCCTACTTTAGGAACGTGCATGAAATAAATTAGGTAACTATCTTTGTATTTAAGCCCATTTTCTGCGTTGTGTAAACAGACGCATAGCAGTGCTATGCGTCTGTTTACACGCTCCAGTATCAAGTGCGGGGCAGGTTTTGAATATAAACATAAATCCTGCGCTAGTTGCCTAATTTATTCCGTGCACGTTCCTTAAGGGACGAAGCAATATTGCTTCGTCCCTAAGTATGGTTTAGTCTAAGGCATGTTATTTAATCTTTGTTTCTAACCAAAAAAACAAAAGAGTATTTAATCTAGACCCTGCAAGTAATCGCACACATACTGCACAACGGATTGTTCCATATAGCAAATCTTATTCTCTGGGAGTATCAATAAGTATTCCACGCAGAATAAGATTCACTCTATGAAACAATTTGTTACACATTACATGCACGATTACTTGCAGGATCTAGGTTTAAAAGAAATATGGATTTACCTTTATGATTACTTTCCATTGGAAGCAAAGTATGAAAAAATCTGTTTTATTTAATAGGTCAAACAGGTGATCACATGATTGACCGGAATGGATATCGTCCAAATGTGGGCATCATATTACTTAATTCGAAAAATGAGGTTTTCTGGGGCAAACGTGTTAGGCAAAATTCATGGCAATTTCCTCAAGGTGGCATCAAATCTGGCGAAAGTCCAAAACAGGCAATGTACCGTGAATTAACAGAAGAGACTGGTCTCTATCCAGATCATGTTGAGATAGTGGGGCGCACTCGAGATTGGTTGCGTTATGAAGTACCTGATCGTTGGATAAGACGTGAATGGCGTGGCAATTATAAGGGACAAAAGCAGATTTGGTATTTGCTGCGTTTAATTGGTCGCGACAGCGATGTTTCGTTACGTGCCAGCACGCATCCTGAGTTTGATGCTTGGCGCTGGAACCAATATTGGGTGGAATTAGAGTCTGTTATAGAATTTAAGCGTAAAGTTTACCAGCAAGCACTCACAGAATTGTCACGCTTACTAGATGCTCAGCAAGATGAGGGTGGAGTTGCATGTAACTGCAATAATAAAAAAACAGAGATGTTTGCAGATAGACCGAAATAGAACCTAGGTCCTGCAAGTGACCATGCGCATTTTGTACAATAGATTGTTACATATAGTGAATTTTATTCTTTAGGAATGTCAATAAGCATTCTATGCAGAATAATTTATCTTACGAAACAATGTGTTATGATCTGTGCGTGTGATTGCTTGCGTGATCTAGGTAGAATATAAATTAAGCGTAGAAATTTACGTTAAAATCATCTCATCAGGCGAATCGGCTGCGCCATTACAGCCGTATTTTTTAAGGAAAAATCAATGATAATACGTAGACTCGCCGTATCAATATTGTCGATTGGCGTATTTGCCATTTCGACCAGTGTATTTGCTAATGAACCAATACAACCAATCAAAGCAGTAACTCCAGAAAATGTAGAAGTTGCGGAACTTGGTAAAATGTTGTTCTTTGATCCTCGGTTATCTAAATCTGGCTTTATTTCTTGCAATTCATGTCATAACCTAAGTATGGGTGGTACTGATAATATCCCAACATCAATTGGTCATGCTTGGCAACAGGGGCCTATAAATGCTCCAACCGTACTAAATTCCGGCATGAATTTGGCTCAATTTTGGGACGGGCGTGCTGAGGATTTAAAAGCACAGGCTGGTGGCCCAATTGCTAACCCTGGTGAAATGGCTTCTACACATGAGTTAGCAGTTAGCATACTTAAATCTATACCGCAATATCGTGCACAATTTGAAAAGGCCTTTGGTTCCGAAAAAGTTGATATTGATCGAGTAACCACTGCGATTGCTGCTTTTGAAGAAACCTTAGTAACCCCAGGATCTCGTTTTGATCAATGGTTATTGGGTGATAAAGAAGCAATTAATAAAAAAGAAGAGCGTGGCTATAAGTTATTCAAGAGTAGTGGTTGCGCAGGATGTCACAATGGTCCGGCTGTAGGTGGCGCACTCTACCAAAAATTTGGTGTTCATGGTACATATGAAACAACTAGTACTGCCGAAGGTAGAAAAGGTGTGACTGGTAAAGATAGCGATCTTAATGTATTTAAAGTTCCAACCTTACGTAATATTGAATTAACCTATCCATATTTTCATGATGGTGCAGTATCTACTTTAGAAGAAGCAGTAGAAATCATGGGTAAATTACAGTTAGATCGTGAATTCAAACCATTTGAAATTGAGAATCTGGTGGCTTTTTTAAAGACTCTAACTGGTGATCAGCCAGATTTCAAAATGCCAATTTTGCCACCATCAACAAATGACACACCGCTACCACAACCATTTTAAATAAAACATAAGTTATCTATGTCACAAGGCAAAATACTTTGCCAATTACCCAAGCCACGCTTGGGTAATTTCTTGTTTAAAATTGTAAATTCTTCATATTGATTCAAAAGCATTGGTTGTTGCTATTCCGTTTCTATGGCTAATTATTTGAAATAAGGAACGTGCATAAAATAAATTAGGCAACCCGCTTTGTATTTATGTCCATCTTCTGCGTTGTGTAAACAGTTACATACGTGCTATGCACTTGTTTGCATGCTCCCGTATCAAGTACGGAGCAGGCTTTGAATATGAACATAAATCCTGCGCTAGTTGCCTAATTATTCCATGCGCGTTCCTAAACATTACTCAACCTTAACAAGAGGTGATAAATTATTTTTCAGACACTAACGATATTTGAGTAAACTCACATGAAAAAACAAGCTAAACAAAATTATGGTGATGATCCGCTCACTGTACGGGAATCTAATAAATATCAGGAAGAGTATGTACATGCTTTTGTTGATAAATGGGATGAGCTTATCGACTGGGAAGGACGTGCGAAGGCAGAGGGAGATTTTTTTATTGAAAAGCTGCGCGAACTCGGCGTAAAGAAAGTTCTAGATGTCGCCACTGGTACCGGTTTTCATTCCGTGCAGCTTCTCAAGGCTGGCTTTGAAGTAACCAGTGTGGATGGGAGTCCTACTATGCTCGCTAAGGCATTTGAGAATGCCCGTAAGCGAGGATATATTCTGCGTACTATTCATGCTGATTGGCGCTGGCTCAATCGCGATGTACATGACTTGTATGATGCAGTCATCTGCCTAGGAAATTCGTTTACTCACCTGCATGATGAAAATGATCGGCGCAAGTCTTTAGCAGAATATTACGCTACTTTGCGCCATGACGGCATACTTGTTCTTGATCAGCGTAACTACGATGCTATCCTTGATCATCAAATTGAACCCGGTCATGACTTCTACTATTGTGGAGATGAGGTTAAGGCTGTGCCGGAACATGTGGACGAAACACTAGCCCGATTTAGATATGAATTTGTCGATGGAGCCACTTTTCACCTTAACATGTATCCGTTACGCAAACTTTATATGGAGCGGCTAATGAAAGAAGTAGGTTTTCAGCGGATAACAACCTACGGTGACTTTAAGGAAACCTACCGTAAACAAGAGCCAGACTTCTTTGTTCATGTTGCAGAAAAAAAATATATTAAAAAAGATATAGAAAATGAGTGAAAATTATTCATCTACAGTAAAAACGACACAAGACTATTACAATAGTAACGATGCAGATAATTTTTATTACCATATCTGGGGCGGTAAAGATATCCATATTGGTATCTATGAAAATATTGAAGAAGATGTTGCTGTAGCCTCTGAACGCACCGTGTCAGCTATGGCATCCCAATGTCAGATCAACCCTCAGACTCAGATACTTGACGTAGGTTCTGGTTATGGTGGCTCTGCACGTTGGTTAGCAAGTAAATTTGGCTGTCATGTTACTTGTTTAAATCTTAGTGAGTCACAGAATTCTCGTAACAGGGTTATGACCGACGAACAGAATTTAACCGACCGTATCAATATTATAGATGGTAACTTTGAGGATATCCCTGCAGAGAATCAGCATTTTGACCTGGTTTGGTCTCAAGACGCAATTCTTCATTCTGGTCAACGTGAGCGAGTATTAGAGGAGGTGGACCGAGTGCTTAAACCTGGTGGCGAATTTATTTTCACCGATCCCATGCAGGCCAGAGATTGTCCGGTGGGCGTTTTGCAACCGGTGCTGGAGCGTATTCATCTTGATAGCTTAGGTTCATTCTCTTTTTACCAACAACAAGCTCAGCGATTAGGTTGGGAAGAAGTAAGTAATTCTGATCTTACTCCACACCTGGTTACTCATTACACCAGGGTACGCCAAGAGCTAGTTAAGCGCCGTGAGATGTTGGTTGGCAAGATCTCTGATGACTACATTGATCGAATGATTCAGGGTTTGAGTCTGTGGATTGATGCAGGGAATAACGGTTACTTGTCTTGGGGTATCTTACATTTCCGGAAATCAACAGCGGATTCTGTAGTGTAATTTATGAAGGAAACATACCAAAGTGTCAAAATTAGCTCAAGCCTGCGCGTTATAGCTAATTGGTTTTTCAGTAGAATATCAAGTGCTTTGGGTTTGTACAGTAATTCAATGGTAGCTCCTATAGCTTGAGTAGTTATCTTTCAAGGTAGAAATTTAATTTGTTGTTTTTGTTGTAAATTGTTTCTACTTAAAATGCTATATAATCTATTTTTTTGTTATGAATTATGAGGTTAGTTTGCTATAAGAGTTGCTTGGTGTCCCAGTTTAAATTAAAAGTTTTTATTTACAATAAATTTATTTCCTACTCACTAGTGTGGATTTACATGTAAAAATAAAGTAAAGTCGCACCTCCAATAATTAAAACAGGGAGTAACCCATGGGTAATAAGGGGCAGCTGTTACAAGACCCATTTCTTAATTTGCTTCGTAAGGAACATATTCAAGTATCAATATATTTGGTTAACGGCATTAAGTTACAAGGGCATATCGAGTCGTTTGACCAGTATGTGGTGTTATTGAAAAATTCAGTTACACAAATGGTATATAAACATGCAATTTCTACGGTAGTTCCATCAAAGGCAGTAACTATTCCAGTTGATGCTCATGATGCTCATGATGATGCGTGATGCATGATTATGTTGCTTCAACTGATAATGTTAATGCAGCGGTATTAGTTAGTCTTGATACCGGAACAGGGATGCATGCAGAGCATCTGGAAGAATTTAAGCAATTAGTTATTAGTGACCAGCTTAAAATTGTTGCGATTATAGAAGGCAAGTGTATACGACCAAATGCTACCACTTTTGCTGGCAGTGGAAAGGTGGAAGAAATATCATTGGTGGTCACGCAAGCTGATGTTGCTTTGGTAATTTTCAATCATGACCTTTCTCCAGCCCAGCAACGTAATTTATCACAACGCTTGCAATGTCGGGTAATTGACCGTACCAGTCTCATTCTTGATATTTTTGCACAACGTGCTAAAAGTCACGAAGGTAAACTGCAGGTAGAACTGGCTCAACTTGAGCATCTTGCAACCAGGCTAATTCGTGGCTGGACTCATCTAGAACGACAAAAGGGTGGCATTGGATTGCGTGGCCCAGGAGAAACACAGCTAGAAACAGATCGACGTTTAATTGGTAAGCGGGTAAAGTTACTTAAAGAAAAATTAGCTGCATTGCAACGGCAACGCAAGGTACAGCGACGATCTAGACGACGTGCACATATTATGTCGGTATCTATTGTTGGCTATACCAATGCTGGCAAATCTACCTTGTTTAATCGTTTAACACGTGCACAAACTTATGCAGCAGATCAGCTGTTTGCAACATTAGATACCACTACACGTAAGTTGTATATTTCAGACCAAAGTTCAGTAGTTATCTCGGATACTGTTGGCTTCATACGAGACTTGCCACACACTCTAGTTGCTGCGTTTCGTGCCACGCTTGAGGAAACTGTCCAAGCTGATATCCTGTTACATGTGGTAGATGTAAATAGCCCCGATCGAAATGAGCAGGTAGCAGCGGTTAATAAATTGTTAGAGGAGATTGGTGCGGATGCAATTCCACAAATTTTGATATTAAATAAGATTGATTTGAATAGTTTGTCGACAAGTACAGCAGATTATGGGCGTGATGAGTATGGTAGAATAGTCCGCATTCGTTTAAGCGCAAAAACAGGAGAGGGGCTGGCAACAGTTAGACTCGCATTGGCAGAGGCCATTGCGAAAGGTCCTGAAACGTTATTGCGCAAAGAATCGACAGATGAAGAAAAAGTAACAGGTGGCTGCGCAACAGCTTTTTTAAACGAACAAGACAGGAATTATTATGGGATTGAATGACCCACAGTGGGGGAAAAACAAAGGCGACTCTAGTCCACCTGATTTGGATGATGTATTGAAAAACGTCAACAAAAAAATCAGCTCTATTTTTGGTGGAAAAGGTGGCGGTAATGGTGGTGGATCACGCGCCAAGGGCAGCGGTGGTGGCGGTATGCTAATCATCACGATACTACTAGTGGTAGTTTGGTTGGGTAGTAGCTTTTATATCGTTGAAGAGGGTCACCGTGGCGTGGTATTACGTTTTGGTGAGTATTCAGAATCTACTGCAGCAGGTTTACGTTGGCATTTGCCAAGTCCACTTGAAAAAGTTGAAATTGTGAACGTTAGTCAGGTTCGTACTATTGAGATTGGTTATCGTAATAATGTTAGAAGTAAGGTGCTCAAAGAGGCCTTAATGCTCACTGATGACGAAAATATTATTGATATCCAATTTGCGGTGCAGTACTTATTGAATAGTCCAGAGGATTTTATCTTTAATAACCGTAATCCAGATGACGCTGTTCTACAAGCAGCAGAGACTTCTATTCGACAAGTGATTGGTAAGAGCCCAATGGATTATGTGTTGTATGAAGGGCGTGAGGATGTTGCGGCACAAGCAACAATTCTGATGCAATCTATTCTTGATCGTTATGAAATTGGTATTTCAATTAGTCGCGTGACTATGCAGAATGCGCAGCCACCGGAGCAAGTACAAGCTGCTTTTGATGATGCGGTTAAAGCTGGACAAGATAGAGAACGACAAAAAAATGAAGGTGAAGCTTACGCCAACAGCGTAATCCCGGTTGCTTCTGGTAATGCGGCACGTTTAATGGAACAAGCCAACGGTTACAGAGATCGTGTGGTTGCAAGCGCAGAGGGTGATGCCAGTCGTTTTACGCAAGTTTTAGTTGAATATAGTAAAGCACCAGGAGTAACTCGTGAACGTTTGTATTTAGATATGATGCAAGAAGTTCTTTCTAGTACTAGTAAAGTAGTGTTAGATCAAGAGAATGGAAATAATTTACTTTATCTTCCGTTGGATCAAATGATACATGGTGGCGGTGCATCAACAGCCCAATCATCGGTTTATAATATGCCCGCATCTATTGCTGCTATGCAGGAGATGCAGGAGATGACACCGGAAAGCAATACGCGGTCACGTGAAGCATTTCGTAGTCGTGAACGGGAGATCAGATAAATGAAAAATTTTACATCAATATTATCAGGCTTAATCATTGTTTTGTTTTTTGTAGGTAGCTCTACTATTTACGTAGTGGATCAACGTCAACAAGCAATCTTGTTTCAATTGGGTGAAATTGTTGATATTAAAACTGAAGCAGGTTTGTATTTTAAAATACCGATTGCACAAAATGTACGTTATTTTGAAAAACGTATCTTAACCATGGATGCGGAAGAGCCTGAACGTTTTATTACTTCAGAGAAAAAGAACGTATTGGTTGATCTGTTTGTTAAATGGCGTATTGTTGACGTAAGACAGTACTTCATTAGTGTGCGTGGTGATGAGGAAGTCGCTAAAGTACGTTTAGCTCAAACTATTAATGCAAGCTTGCGTGATGAATTTGGTAACCGTACTGTGCATGATGTGATTTCAGGTGAACGTGATCAAATCATGGAAATTATGCGCCAAAAAGCGGATGAAGATTCGCGTCAGATTGGTATTGAAGTAGTGGATGTACGTTTGAAGCGTGTGGATCTACCTCGCGAAGTTAGTGAATCTGTTTATCGTCGAATGGAAGCAGAACGTAAACGGGTAGCGAATGAGTTACGATCACTCGGTGCTGCGGAATCAGAAAAAATTCGTGCGGATGCTGATCGTCAACGTGAAGTTATTATGGCGAATGCTTATCGTGATGCCCAGACCATAATGGGTGCCGGTGATGGCCAAGCGGCAGCAACATATGCTGCGGCTTATGGTGCTGATGCAGAATTTTATTCATTCTATCGTAGCTTGGAAGCATACAAGCAGTCATTCAAAAATAAGACTGATGTTCTGGTGCTTGAGCCGACCTCGGATTTCTTTAAATACTTAAAGACACCTGAAGTAAACTAATTATAGTTATACCTAGATCCTGCAAGTAACCGTGCATATAATGTGGAACGATCTGTTGTGCAGTATGTATGCGATTACTTGCAGGATTTAGGTTATATAATTAAACCAAAGGGTCTGCTAGACCGATTGGCGTAGAGTTTTGAAAACTATGCGTTAAAGTCTAGCAGGCCTGTTTTGGTTTTAGGAACCAGATAAACTGAATGCAGG
The DNA here is from genome assembly GCA_021774055.1 of Nitrosomonas sp. Lineage (GTDB taxonomy): Bacteria > Pseudomonadota > Gammaproteobacteria > Burkholderiales > Nitrosomonadaceae > Nitrosomonas. The sequence continues at coordinate 18,068 of JAJFJL010000147.1, forward strand.
GCTTGTTATTTCGCGCAACAGCGAGCGTGTGAAATGGATATCTAGATCTTGCAATTGATCGTACTTATACTCAGTACTGTTATTAGTTTGGATTTGTTACTTTCAGGTTTTTAGCAGGCACTATATTCATATAGATAAATATATTCTTGAGAATACAGGTAGTGATCAAACTATTGCTAGCTATACTGAGTATGTGTATGTTTCTAATATAATTTATTAAATTACATATTTATAACTTTAATTGGGGATATTACAGTATGTGGGAAACGTTATTACTTGCCATTGCATTAATGTTGATATTAGAAGGTATGATGCCGTTCCTATCGCCAAAAACTTGGCGCGAAACTTTTAAGAAGATGATTGAGATGGATGATGGTCAGATACGGTTTGTTGGTCTTACCACCATGTTAATCGGATTACTGTTGCTGTTTTTTATTGGTTAAAATATTAACATCCTTCATTATTCAGTTTACATTTAGGGTAGGGTGCGTCTTACGCACCAAGATTATAAATGGTGTATGGAATGCACTCTACTTGTAATTTCTTTGAGACTGATACTAAGGGTGCAAAAATATTAACAAAAATTTTATAGAACGTTTAAATATGACGACGATTCTATTTATATTAATTTATTGAAACTTAAGTGATCACTATGCGTAATTGGCTGCTTCCTGAATATGTTGAAGATATCTTGCCGACAGAAGCATTGCATATTGAAGCATTGCGCCGTCAAATGGTCGATTTATTGTATCGACATGGCTATCAACTAGTTAATCCACCATTGCTAGAATATGTTGAATCCTTATTGTCAGGTAGTGGCAGTGATATGGATTTGCAAATGTTTAAAGTTATTGATCAATTTAGTGGTCGGATGATGGGTTTACGTGCGGATATGACACCACAAGTTGCGCGGATTGATGCGCACCTATTAAATTGTGAGGGTATTACACGTTTATGCTATGCCAGTAGTGTATTACGTACTACCCAGTCAGGATTAACTGGTACTCGTGAGCCGCTACAAATCGGCGCAGAACTTTATGGTCATGCTGGGTTAGAAAGTGATATTGAAATACAGCGATTAATGCTGCAATGTTTGGCAATTTCTGGTGCCAATAAAGTACATTTAGATCTTGGCCATGTTGGTGTATTTCGTGGCTTGATTGAAACAGCAAACATATCGTCAGAATTAGAAACTGAATTATTTAATAGCTTGCAAGCAAAAGATACCACTGCCTTAAAATCACTTGATGCAGAATTAAGCGGTTGTATTGATAAACCAGTCCGGCAAGCTTTAATGCTGTTACCTGAATTTTATGGGGATAAAAAAGTTTTAGTTCGGATGCATAAATTGTTGTCAGATTATCCTGCTATAAGATTGGCACTAGATGAATTGGCTACGGTAGAAAAAGAATTGGCCTCAGAAGTAGATAGTATCGCGTTTGATTTAGCTGATTTACGTGGTTATCACTATCATAGCGGTATGGTATTTGCAGCTTATGCAAAAGGCTGTTCTAATGCGATTGCACTAGGTGGGCGTTATGACGAAATTGGCAAAGCTTTTGGTCGTGCGCGCCCAGCGACTGGTTTTAGTATGGATTTACGTGAACTATCTAAGCTAATTAAACCAAAAACATATCCCAGGGGAGTATTAGCACCCTATGATAACCAGGACAAAAACCTTCAACAAACAATTGATCAGCTAAGATCTTCTGGTGAAATTGTAGTGATTGAATTGCCAGGGCATAAAGGTAACAAACATACTTTCAATTGTGATCGACAGCTAGTTCTAAAGAATACCAGCTGGATAGTAGAGACTTTAAAAAATGACTAAAAATGTAGTAGTTATCGGTACGCAATGGGGTGACGAAGGTAAAGGAAAAATCGTTGACTGGTTAACAGAAAGCGCACAAGGCGTGGTTCGTTTTCAGGGTGGACATAATGCTGGGCATACCTTAGTTATTGGTGGTAATAAGACCGTATTACACCTAATCCCATCAGGTATTTTGCGTGAAAAAGTAATTTGTTATATCGGTAATGGCGTGGTGATATCTCCGGCTGCATTACTGAAAGAAATTGATATGCTTGAGCAAGCTGGTGTTAATGTGTGTGAAAGATTACGAATTAGTGATGCTTGTCCACTAATTTTGCCTAGTCATATCGCATTAGATCAGGCGCGTGAGGCTGCTAAAGGAGAAAGTAAAATTGGTACCACTGGACGTGGTATTGGTCCGGCTTATGAAGATAAAGTGGCGCGGCGTGCTATTCGTTTGCAAGACTTATTTAATCCAGATAGATTTGCAAGCAAGTTGCAAGAGATGCTTGATTATCATAATTTCTTATTAGAAAATTATTACCATGTGCCAGTGGTTGATTTTCAGAAAACAATGGATGAGACACTTTCATTAGTAGATCGAATTAAACCGATGGTGGCAGATGTTCCACAGATCTTGTTTGAAGTTAATAAGTCTGGTGGGAATTTGTTATTTGAAGGTGCACAAGGTGCGTTACTTGATATTGATCATGGTACCTATCCATTTGTTACTTCAAGTAACTGTATTTCTGGTGCTGCAGCACCAGGTAGTGGTGTAGGACCACAGATGCTGCATTACATCTTGGGAATTACCAAAGCATATACTACACGAGTTGGCTCTGGTCCTTTTCCAACTGAACTGGAAGATGATGTTGGAGCGGTTCTGGCAAAGCGTGGCAACGAATTTGGCTCCACAACCGGTCGTCCACGTCGCTGTGGTTGGTTTGATGCTGTGGCACTCAAACGTTCTGTGCAAATCAATGGGGTTTCTGGTTTATGTATTACTAAGCTAGATGTATTGGATGGCATTGAATCTTTGAAACTAGGTGTCGGCTATAAAATTAATGGAGATGATACTAATACAATTAGTCGAATTTTACCGCCAGGTGCTGATGCAGTTTCTCAGTGTGAGCCAGTATATGAAGAAATGCCAGGATGGCATGAGAATACAGCAGGGATTAAAGATTTTAAGCAGTTACCTAAAGCTGCGCAAAATTACTTGCGGCGCATTGAAGCAATATGTGAAGTTCCAGTTGCTATGATTTCAACAGGTCCAGATAGAGATGAAACAATTTTATTACGTCATCCATTTGAATAAACAAGTAACTTAATCAGGTTCTGCGGCACCCTTTATTATTCGGTTTAAGGTATGGTGCATAGAATGCGCCATACTTGTAATTTTTTTGATATCAAAAGTTAAACTACTTTGGCACTGATATGAAGGATGCTGGTTTTACTCTTATTTTTTACTTTTGTTACTAACCATTAAATTAAGATAGTACCTGGATCCTGCAAGTAATCTCACACATACTGCGCAACAGATTGTTCCATATAGTAAACCTTATTTTTTGTGAATATCAATAAGATTCATTCTATGAAATAATTTGTTGCACATTATATGCACGATTACTTGCAGGATCTAGGTAGTAAAAAGCCCTGTATACCAGGGTTTTTTTTGTACCTTTTCTCAGGAAACAAACATTGATCACTACGGCTAATATTACGATGCAATTTGGGGCTAAGCCTCTATTTGAAAATGTCTCAGTTAAATTCGGCAACGGCAATCGCTATGGCTTGATTGGCGCGAATGGTTGTGGCAAATCTACTTTTATGAAAATCTTGGGTAAAGATCTTGAGCCAACTTCAGGGAGCATTAGCGTTGATAGCGGTGAACGTGTGGGTAAATTACGCCAGGATCAATTCGCATTTGAAGAGCATCTGGTGATTGATGCTGTGATGATGGGGCATGAGGATTTATGGCAAGTAAAAGAAGAACGTGATGCTATTTATGCTAATGCGGATGCAACTGAAGATGATTATATGCGTGCAGCTGAACTTGAAACTAACTTTGCTGAACTTGATGGCTACTCTGCTGAAGCGCGAGCTAGTGAGTTACTGTTAGGGGTGGGTATTCCATTATCTCAGCATTCAGGACCAATGACCGCAATTGCTCCTGGATTTAAATTGCGCGTATTGTTAGCTCAGGCACTATTCTCAAACCCCGATATTCTGTTGCTAGATGAGCCAACAAATAACCTAGATATTAATACTATTCGTTGGTTAGAAGGTGTTATTAACGCTAGCAAAAGCACGATTGTTATTATTTCTCATGACCGCCATTTTTTGAATAGTGTTTGTACTCATATGGCAGATTTAGACTATGGTGAACTACGTGTTTACCCTGGTAATTATGATGAATATATGACCGCATCAACCCAGGTTAGAGAACGTATGTTGGCAAATAATGCTAAAAAGAAAACACAAATTGCGGAGTTACAATCTTTTGTTAGTCGTTTTTCAGCCAATGCTTCCAAAGCACGTCAAGCAACTAGTCGTGCACGTCAGATAGAAAAGATTAAGCTGGAAGATGTAAAACCATCTAGCCGACAGTATCCTTATATTCGTTTTGAAGTTGATGACAAGAATAAACTACATCGCTTAGCTGTTTCAGTTAAAAGTATTAATAAGCAATTTGCTGGTATGGAGAAACCATTATTAGATAAACTAAGTATGGATATTGGAGCTGGTGAAAAAGTGGCAATTATCGGTCCTAATGGTATTGGAAAGACTACCTTATTACGTTGTCTTGCGAATAATTTATCGGTAGATGCTGGAGAAGTAAAATGGGCAGAAAAAGCACAGCCTGGCTATTTTGCACAAGACCATGCAACTGATTTTGAAGAAGATATGCTGCTAACCGAATGGATGACACAATGGCGACAGGAAAGTGATGATGACCAGGTAGTGCGTGGCACACTAGGGAGATTGTTATTTTCTGGTGATGAAGTAAAAAAATCTGTTAAAGTGATTTCTGGTGGTGAACAGGGACGTATGTTATTTGGTAAGATTATTTTACAAAAGCCAAATGTTTTATTGATGGATGAGCCAACAAATCATCTTGATATGGAATCAATTGAATCACTAAATAGTGCACTAGAAAGATATACCGGTACACTAGTATTTGTTTCACATGATAGGGAGTTTGTTTCTTCACTTGCCACCCGTATCTTAGAATTAAAGCCAGAAGGGGTTAACGACTTTAAAGGTAATTATGAAGAGTATCTTCAAAATCAAGGTATTGAATAGTTTGTTATTTTGCCTGGAGAAATACTACAAATCATTCAATGAGTTAACGCTATGAAGTTTATTGCAATATTTTTTTTGGTAAATATGATTGCGGTTCCTATTGCTAACGCACAGGATATTCTTAGTTTTCAACAACGCACTAGTTTTGCTTATAAAAAAATGATGCAAGCTAGAAAAGATGTTGATGTTACAACTAAAATGATGATAGAAGCAGACAGCGAATTGCAGCGTGTTCAGACACAATTTGAAAAAGCTCAGGAAGAATATGAAAGCGCAAAAAATAAATTAGAGCAAGCTAATTTGACATTGGAGCAAGCTGAACGCAATTGGGAACAGGCATCTGCAATACTTATGCAAGAATGGGGTGAATCAGAGAGAAGGTAGTTGTTTGCAACTTAATGATATTACTTTATTTATATGCTTTGCGCGGTCATGGTTTAGGATTTTATAGTGGATTTTGTCAAGAACAAGGCGCTGAAACAAGCGCATAGCTGGCTATGTAATTGTTTCAGTAATGCTGATATTGGCAAAATCCACTAGAAAACCGAAATCATGACCGCATGATGTATAACAACAACCGTTAACTAAAAGTGAGGAAATTTTGAGTGAATATTTAGATCAAATACATCTATATTTTGAGGAAGTTCCGTTATGGCCTTTTGCGCTTCTTTTTGTATTAGGTATAATTGGCGCAGGTGTTGATGTTGTTAATCGTAAACGACGTGCCGATGCAATTGATAACTTTATTTATACCATTGAAACGGAATTCTCTGGTATGTATCCTAAGACGGTTAATTGGCCAGAAAATATTGATACTTACCTTGGTGAACGCTTACCTGAAATGCAAGCAAACTTTGAAACATTAAGAATCTTTCTTCCGCAGAAGCAATTAAGTCAGTACAACATAGACTGGAACAACTATTGTGATTTCTGTCGTAATATATCTGATGAAAAATGTAATGCAGAAAATATATCAGAGAGTGAACCAGACCCTAGAGAAACTTTTAAAACACTTATTTCAGAGCTATTAAAGTACACAGATAAACTTAAAAAATAATCACCCTTTCAAATTGTTACACGTTATATGCGCTAGTAAATGAGTACTGCAACAGTAATTGTACATCCCGTAATGTCTTTTAAAGATATGGGGGTATTCATAGATGTCCCATGGCATATTTATACGCATGATCCGATGTGGGTGCCGCCATTGCGCCTGGAACGTCGTCTACATTACTCAAGATTTAATCCTTTTTTTAAACATGGTGAATGGCAAGCCTGGGTAGCTTATCAAGATAATAAGCCGGTTGGACGAATTAGCGCGCAAATTGATACTCTTGGCCGCCAACGTTATGGTGAAGATACCGGCCACTTTGGCTCGTTAGAGTCGGTTGATGACCCATCTGTATTTTCTGCTCTTATGCTACATGCTGAAGCATGGCTAGCTACCCGCCATACTCGTAGTGTCAGTGGCCCATTTTCACATTCTATAAATCAGGAATGTGGTGTTCTTGTCGATGGCTTTGATACTCCTCCGGTTGTTATGATGCCGCATTCTCCGAAATGGTATGGTCATTTACTTGAGCAGCAAGGCTACCAACCAATCAAAGATTTATTGGCCTACTGGGTAAATGTAGATTTTAAAACTCCCAGAATTATGCAAGCACTGCTTCGTAAGTATTCTAAGAAAGTACAGCTAAGGCCACTAAATCGTAAAAGATTTAAACAGGATATTGAAATATTACGTGATATTTTTAATGATGCCTGGTCTGATAACTGGGGTTTTGTACCATTTACAGAAGCAGAATTTGACGAGCTTGGTAGTAGCCTGCGCTTGCTGGTTAAAGATGAGTTTATCCAAATTGCGGAAGTAAATGGTGTTCCTGCAGCATTTATGGTGGTCTTGCCTAATCTTAATGAGGTGTTTTCTGAACTTAATGGGAGTTTGTTTCCTTTCGGTTTAATCAAACTTATTAAACAGCTTAAATATAAAAAAATCCATACTGGACGAGTGCCATTAATGGGAGTGCGCAAACAATTCCGAAATACACCACTTGGTATGGCTTTGGCTTGTATGGTGATTGATGCGCCAAGAAAAGCGGTACTAAATCATGGAATAAAACATGTTGAAATGTCATGGATACTCGAAGATAACCAAGCTATGCGCAGTATTTTAGATAGTATCGGTAGTCAGCAATATAAACGTTATCGTATTTATGGGAAAACACTGTAATCCGGTGTCGTTCTTCATTTTTCGGTTTACACTTTGCCTACGTTATCGTTTTCTTTTGAAAAAAAAAAGTGTAAACTATTTCTAAGTTTTTATGAATGAATAAAACAGGTCAATTTGTTGCTGTGGTGTTAGCCGCAGATCGTACTGCAACAGATCCAATTACCAAGCACACAGGAGTTGCTTGCAAAGCAATTGCACCAGTTTGTGGTACTCCAATGATTATTCGTGTACTAGATGCATTGGAGGCAAGTGGGCGCATAAAAGCAACCATCATCTGTGGGCCACCTAAAGACATTCTTCCAGAGTGTCCAGCATTACAACAACGAATTGAGAGTGGTCGTGTCACTTGGTTAGCAAACCTTGATTCACCCAGTCGTAGTGCAGAAAGTAGTTTCGCACAGATAGACCTTAATACACCAATATTATTAACAACTGCAGATCATGCATTGTTAACACCAGATATTGTGCGCTATTTTTTAGATAAATCATCTGACTATGATTGTGATGCTACAGTTGGCTTAGTTGACTACCAGGGTGTAATGGCGGCCTTTCCGGAGGCAAAACGAACAGTAACAAAGTTTCGTGATATTGGCGTTTGTGGTTGTAACCTTTATACCTTCAAGAACAAAGGGCGAGATCTAGTTAAAAAATGGCGCCAAGCAGAAGATCTACGTAAACGTCCATGGCGCTTAATTGCGCAGATCTTAGGGCCTTGGACAGTTCTTAGTTATCTACTTGGTTTTTTAACACTTGATAAAGCTTTGAAAGCTGTTTCAGTTAGAACAGGGATTCGTGTGCAAGAAGTTATATTGCCTGACGTTCAAGCTGGGGTTGATGTTGATAAAGTTGAAGATTTATTGCTTGCTGAAACAATCTTGTCTGCTGCTAGACCAGATGAGTAAACTTTATTTAGGCTTCTTTCATATCAACCCCAAAGTAGTTTACACCTTTGATGTCAAGAAACTACCAGTAGGGTACATTCCGTACACCATTTATAGCGCTGCTGGTGCGTAAAACGCACCCTACCTTAAAAAATGTAGAACCAAATAAGGGGCAAGGAAATAATAAATCATCCAATTTAGGCGAGGTTATTTTGCTCTGATTTGAGGCGGTTCGTAGGGCGCATAGTTGTTCTATGTAACCGTAGAACCAACAAAGAATCAGAGTAAAAG
>JAJFJL010000148.1 GCA_021774055.1 Nitrosomonas sp.
CATTCGCTTATCAACAGCGACAGTTACATTCGATTGTCGTTGTTAATACTAAGAACTACGCAAAATAAGGTTTGTGGTTTAATTAATTTAACCATTAAATAAGTTGACTATAAGTCCATCTAATATTGAGATTATACTCAAAGGGCAAGTCTAAATGGATAAATTATTATTTCCTCGTCCCTTAGGAACGTGCATGAAATAACTTGAGCATCTAGCTTTGTCTTTATGCCCATCTTCTGCATTATGTAAACAGTTACATAGCCGTGCTATGCGCCTGTTTACACGCTTTGAATATGAGCATAAATCCTGTGCTAGTTGTTCAAGTTATTTCATGCGCGTTCCTTAGCTTCAAATCCCCGCTTCCACACGATGGTCAACTTTTCACAGAGAACTATTGTTTTAACAATGCAATACATTGCCCCATCTCAACTGTCTCATCTTTTTCAACTGTAAACCTATCAATAACATCTTTCTGAAAAATCAAACAATGGGTCGATCCTCCAAACTGGAAGTAGCCTAATTCATCCCCTTTTTCCACCCTTACCTTAGGGTTCTTTTTCTTAAGGCCTTTCAGAATTTCAGGATTAATAATACATGACGATACTTCTGACATACCAATTGGCATCACACACATTAATCCAATAGCAGGGTCATCAGCTTCAATAAAAATAAGCGCACGCGTGGCGGTATGTGCAATATAGCCTTGTGATTGATCAGGACTACCTTGATCTAGACCTTCTGCTTGCGTTGCCGAGTAATAAGTTCCATCTTTGACATAGGCTTTCTTAACCGTCCCAGAAACGGGGCTATGCCAGCGATGATATTTGAATGCCGATAAAAAAGCTTGATATACGGTTCCACCATCAAATGGTTTCACATAATTTTTAAAATGTTTCTGATCACGTTTAGCTTGTTTAGCACCCTTTCCATCTTTATTGGCTAACATATCCCACAAAGAATAAGGCTGTGACTTAAGCCAGAACCAATCTTGCAGCTTTGCGCCGGTTTGCGTATTGTAAACTTGCGAATCACAAGCGCTCACAATTGCGCTATCAGCAATGGGGCGTTGTTTCTTATCCTTAAATTTCCGAATAAAAAAATTATTCCATGATTTGTACGGAAAAGGATCATTGATCGTTTTTATTCCTTTTTCAAACTGTGCCAGCTCAAGCCCATTTAAATATTGCCCCATATTGAGTTTCGATAATGCCTCTTTAGAGCACCAGCCATTTTTTTCAGTGGTAAACACATACAATGACTCACGTGAATCTAAATATTTAGTCCATTCTGCTAATATTTTACGGAACATTTCGTTGACTTTCTCATTCCGAAAAGCGGCCGCTCCAGCGGGAACACCCATTGTCCAATTCAATATGGTATTAATAGGAAAGCCAACCAGATCTGTATCATTGTATTCAGGCGCAGTAGTTAATATATGATTGATCAACAAAATCATCTCTTCAATACTTGCCAGATAAAATCCATGCAGATATTTTCCATCTTCTCCTTGTTCACGATAATACGCAGGAACCTGATCAATCATCTTGGTAAAATTCATACGAACAATGGCATCGTTATTTATTAAGTATTGAAACTCCTGCATTACTGGATGAAGAGGTATTTCTACACCATCTTTTAGCGCCGTTTTTTTCTTCTTAATTTGATCCCTTAAAGCATTCATGTAGCCAGCCGTTGCTTCTTGGCTGACAGGCAACCAGGCATCCCCTTTTGCTAGACGTTCTATACCGACCGCTAATTTTTTTATTTCTTTGTGCATCGTATTCACTCCTAATTTAAAAAATCAGTCTATTGGTTCTTAATCAAATTCTGATGGCACGATATCAACGCCATTAGCAAATCTTATTTAAGATTGACACATTCTTAATATACTAGAGTTAACAATTTATAGATGTGATAATTCTCATAGCCATAAACTATTAAACTTGGTACATTCTGAAATAGATGTCTTAGGAACGTGCATGAAACAACTCAGGCAACTAGCTCTAGGCGAGAGGTCGCCTTAAAAATCCCAATAACATCAATAGGGTGCATTCTATGCGCAACATATTTGGTGCGTAAAACTCACCCTACCTAGTTCAGCTCATATATTTGGGTGAACAACGTAAATCCTGTCATGCGGGACTAAAGTCGTTTTATGGAATATTACTTCGTACCACTCGCTTTACAAGAACAGCCATCAGAATCACTAATAATTTGCAGATATAACTTGAGAGATAATTATGACTAATAGAACAAGAAGTTTAGATCGCCAAGGTATAAATACATTAAATATCGCTCACAGAGGGGCCAGAGCCTATGCTCCCGAAAATACCTTGCAGTCATTTAAAAAGGCTATTGATATGGGCGCGAATGCGATAGAACTTGATGTTCATCTTACCAAGGACCACAAAATGGTAGTGCATCATGATGATATTTTAACTCGTTGCACCAATGTGCAAAGTTCCTATTTTCCAGATGTTGAATCAGACAATTATTATCTTTCTAATTACACTCTAGAAGAAATTAGATCACTGGACGCAGGAAGCTGGTTTGTAGAACAATTTCAGTTAAGCTTGAAAGGCAGAAGTACGGAGGATTATTTAAATCAACTTACTGTTGATGAAAGAAAGGAATTCATTTCATCTAAAGATCTTCAACTGTATGCTTCAGGTGAGATAAAAATACCTACTCTTGAAGAAGTACTTAACCTTGTTAAAGAAAGTGGTTGCCTAGTTAACATTGAGATTAAAACTCTGCCCCGCATGTATGAAAATTTAACAAACCAAGTTGTTCTATTAGTAGAGGGAAAAGGTCTAATTAACAAAACAATAATCTCTTCATTTGACCATCAGCAGCTACTTCGTGTCCGACAACTAAACAAGAATCTGTATACCGCAACCTTAACTTCAGACAGACTAGGTAAACCAAACGGCTATTTAAGATTATTGGATGCCGATGCCTATAATCCTGGGTGCTATGGCGGATTTGACTCATTAGGATTTAATTCTGTTTCTGGAATAGTAGATCCTACGAGTATTAAGCTTTGTCTGGAAGATAACTTTGATGTTAATGTTTGGACATGCAATGAAAAGGAGCATATTAAAACGCTAATTGGTTTAGGCGTCACTGGATTAATTACGGACATTCCCAACCGAGTGAATGAGGTTCTTATTGAAATGTGACACTAAAAAAACGGCGCAATGCCCTATGGTTATTGCGCCCTACGAACAGAGTACTTGCAATAAATTACAATGCCGCTAGAAAAGCAACTAAGTCAGCCTTTTCACGACCAGTAAAGCCAATATTAAAACGTGCAATATAAAAATCGACAACCGCATTTAAATCAGATGCGGAGCCATCATGAAAGTATGGTGGGCGGGATGCAGCAGAACGTAATGTAGGTCCTTTGAAACGACCAATATCTTTCCATTTGCCGGTAATTAGGGCACGACCAGGATCAGTTATTTCAACAGTTTCACCGGTCATGTTGTTCTGCAAAGTGTATAACGGCACATCTGCGGTACGACGGCTTGCGTCTGAAACCCCAATATTTATCGGCAAAGGAACAGAATGATTACCTACATTTGGTGTGTTATGGCAAGTACTGCATGTACCTGGAATTACATCAATGCCTAATTCATCATTTAGACCACTGACACCGCTGATTTGGATAGGAGTCGCATTAAAAATATGCTGACCACGTGCAATTGCGGCACGTTTATCGTAATAATCACCCGGTGAACTCTTCAATTCATTCGCATCTTGACTATCCCAAACATCATAAAGCGACATTGCTACTGGGTTGAAAACTTCACGCGTACGATAGTCTCCACTAACAGTATCATTGATACCAAAATAATCAGTTTGCCTGGCTAATTCTTTTGGCCCACCTTTGGCATTATTTTGAGTCAAACTACCAATATCATTATCATATATCTGGGCACTAAATAGACTAAGCTCAAAATCAACAATAGCTATACGCTGCTCTATGGTTAAATCTTGCAATGCTTCCGCGTGACCACGTGTTGCGTTGTTGGCTTGGCTACCCAAATCGGTTGATAACGGCGCAAAACAAGTATCTGTGGCAAAAATACAATCACTTGAATTAACCTCAGAAGTTGTTTCACGACCTTCCCACATGATTGTATTCAAAAACTTTAAATTAGTTGTAGGAAGTGGTCGACGAAATAATGATAGCTCAGTTTCACTGGCGTAACCATATGGATCATCTACTTTAATTAACTTGAACTCGGCATCATCTGGGATACCAATACCAACACGAATATTCGCTTTATTCAACAACATACTGTACGCCACACGACGTTCTTCAAGGGTTGCTACATTTGCAAGCGGAGAATTGGCACCATCAACCAGGCGGAACAGTGGGTCTTGTCCTTTTGTTTTATCGAAAAGCGCTTGCACACCTTTGGGTGTGATTGTCCATCCTTCCGTAGGAACATGACAAGTGGCACAACTACGACCATTACTACCTAATGATTTAAAAAATGGATTATTAAAATCAATACCACCAGCACTACTATAGGTCGCACCTTTACCATGCTTATTGCTTGCTTCAAATAGATTTGGTAGTTGATTAATATTAGAATTATTGTCAAATTTTTGCACATCAACTTCTGTAAATGACACTATAAACAGCACAGTCAATACAAAAGATATTAATAACAATATGATGATTTTTTTAATCGACAAATATTTCTCCTATTTAAACTCTATAAATAATCGCACATATTAATCTTACACACACTGTTCGTTAGAGCAAACACAGTCTCTACCACTAGTTTTTGCGGTATAAAGCGCAGTATCCGCCTGTTGAAATAATTCGCTAAATTCTACATGGATTTCATTGTCCCATTGAGCAACTCCGATACTTACAGTAAGGCAAATAACTTTATCATTAACAGTAATCCGCATTGCCTTAACAGCTTTTCGAATACGTTCAGCAAACTGCATAGCCTGCGTTTGATTTGTCTCAGGTAATAAAACTGCGAATTCCTCACCACCAACACGAGCAATAATATCGCTACCCCGTAATTGTGAAACACAGGTTTCAGCAAATAATTTCAACACCAAATCACCATTCGCATGACCATAGGTATCATTTATTTTCTTAAAAAAATCAATATCAAGCATTAATATAGATAATGAATTTTCATGACGTTGACTACGTTTAAGTTCGATATCTGCCTGAATATTAAATATACGCCGATTATATATACCAGTCATCGGGTCTATCGACGCCAGTTCTTTAAAATATTCACTTTCACGTTCCTTATGCTGTAGTTCAAAATATTCTAAGTCACCTCGCAATAAATTCAAGCGACAAAGCTCATAAGCTGCTGCTATTTGGCCAAGCTCATCATTAGCCAACTTTTCATTAAAATGGATATCACGTTTTCCTATCGACAAATGAACCAGTGCACGAGTAAGTTGACGAATCGGCCGAGCAATACTTAGCCTTAAAAGTTTATATAGCAGCAAAGATAACAGTAGTAGAAATAACAACAATACGCTGGTCGAATAAAGCTTCCAACTTAGTTCTAATATTTTCTGATCTGCATAGTCATCAAAATCTTTTACTAGCGAATCAGAAAGAAGTTCTAGCTCGTTCATTTTCTTTGATAAAAGGTCGAACCATAGGGCGCTATCCATAGAACTAATATTTCCTTTAGCAGCGGCATCAAAAAATATTGTTTCAATCCTTTGAGACGCTGTCGAAGCTTCATTTCCCTCAAATTGTTGATAAAGAGAAACTGCGAGAGGATTAGCAGAATGCATAAATATACGCAAAAAACCGCTTTGCTCACCAATCAAATGGATAATTTTATGTAAATTCTCGCCACTTATTTCACCTTCTTCAATAGCTTTGGTACCTAAAGCTCGTTCCATACCAATTGCTTCTTTAAGGTGCATAATCGTACTGAGGGCAGTAATCCTACCCTTAACTTCCGAATTTAATTGATATTTAACTGCTCTATCAGGAAGACTTAATAAATGTGTGATTATTTTAGTATAGTATCTTTTTATTTCAGGAATAGAACTAGAGCGAGCATCTATTAGCTGTTGTTGCTCAGAAAGCTGATTAAGATTCAATCTAATTTGTGCAATATAAGCACCCAAGCTTGTTGCATCCACAAATTCTTGTGATAAATTATCTAATTGATAATTTAGTTTATTAACTGCTTGGTAACTAAGCTGACGCTGCACCATAACAGACTCACTAAATTCATTATAATTAGAGCTAACCATGCCAACACTCAAACCTCGTTCAGTTTGTAGACTATGGATCAAATCACCTGCTTGGTTGACTAAATGAAACAGCTCAATTTGAATTTTTATTTCATCCAGTTCGCGATTACTATTACAAATAATTAGCACACTAAAAAATAGAACCGCAACTGCAGGAAGTAAAGAGGTCAGAAAAATACGTTTACTTAATGCTAAATGACAACTAAACCAGCTCGCCAGCCGGTTAAATAGACTTGGTTTATCTTGTGTTAAATGCGTTGCCAAACCATGTTCACTGACTGCCTGAACGTACAACTGATCCTCAGCAACAATATGATTAATCAACCAGTTAATCAGAAAAAAACTAATCTCTTCAGCTAATTGGCGAGAATTATTAGCCAGCAGCTTATATTTAAACTCAGGAATTTTTTTAGTGAACTCTTGATGCTTGACGATATGCTCTGCAAGATCTTTATAGTGGCAATTACGCATCAACTCTTCTTCACGGACAAAGTGTCCTTTGACGTAATCTTCCAGCTCATCAAAAACATTACTCATGACTTGCAGGGTCTGTTGACTTTCAATCGCCTCTGAAATTTTATTTATCAGAAATAAAATCTTTTTATGGTCATTATCAATGACATCAACACCGGTACTTAGACCATCACTCCATTCAACCCTATCCATCCATCTCCCTTGCTAATGCGTCAAATCACCACCCACCTTCTCATCCGTACGCGATAACCGTTCGGCCACACCATTAGATAGCATAAACACATCATCTGCAGCATTAATCACCGCCGGTTGATGCGACACCGCGATAATAGTCAGATCCTTAGATAATCTTTGTAGAGTCTCACAAATTGTTTTTTCACTCTCAGGATCAAGAGCACTGGTTGGTTCATCTAGCAATAATATTTTTGGTTGATGTGCCAACGCACGGGCAATAGCAATTCGTTGACGCTGCCCACCTGAAAGTAACCCGCCACGTTCACCGACTGTGGTATTGATACCTTCTGGCAAAGCACTGACAAATTCCCAGGCACCGGCTTGATGTAATGCACGTTCTGCATCAGCAACACCCAGTGAAGGCTCTCCTACCAATATGTTACTCAAAACACTATCATGCAGCAGGATAGTATCTTGCGAAACATAGCCAATCATATGGCGCCATTGTCGTAGATTAATATCATGCAAAGTCACATTATCAACCAGAATCTCACCTGCTTGCGGTTCAGTTAAACCACATAGCAAATCAAGCAAGGTACTTTTACCAGCCCCAGATGGGCCCATAACGGCAGTAAATGATTTAATTGGAATCTCAATATTCAGATCTTTGAAGATCACTTTATCCGCATAATTGAACGTCACTTGATGTAAGCGAATACCTTGTTGCAGGGTTGGTTCCAGCTCTCCGGTAGTTCTTTCGGCGGCATCACGAGCATTCTCAGCAGCTTTACGTAGTGCCCAGTAAGCACTTTCTTGTACAGTGAGTTGTTGAAAGCGGCGCTGTGTTTTGTTGAGTAAGCCCAAAATACGAGTCAACAAAAACACCATAACCATAACTTCCGGCAGCGAAAGATCCCAAACCACTAACGCTAAATACAAACCACTGGCAGTTAATGCGGCAAGTATTGGTTCTTGTAGCGCCATCAGAGCAGCACGGTTCATCACCTCACGGCGTGTGGCTTTTTCCAATTGTTTGGTTTGATTATGCAGGATAGCATCCGCAACATTATCACGTGCCATAGCTTTAAGTGATTTGACTGAACTCAGCACGTCCGACAAATAAGTTAATAATTCACGTAGTAAATCTGTCTGCTTGGCCCCTGCCCTTCTGGTGGCACGCACTAAACGATGCAAAATCATCAGCAAAAACATACCAATTACTAATGAAGCCAGGGTTGCTTGCCAAGAAATAAATAAAGCCACGATCGAATAGACCATCACTTGTATTGACAGAGCAATGACATTAACACTATGCTCAAAACCATTAGCCGCACGATAAGCCTCAGTTGCTACTGAATTTGCTAATGAACCCACCGGTTGGCGTAGATAATATTGCCAACGACTAGCCAGCAGCGCTTCAATCAAGTTAAGACGTAAAGCGGTGGCAACATGGGCAACGGTATAGCCAACCTGTCGATTTGCCACCAACAAGATCAAACCTTTAAGAAACATACCACCAACGATAATCAACAATATCGTATCTAGCGTAGGATCAATACCAATTTTTTCTAGTCCTTGCACCATAAATTGGCCAATACCTGAATCATCAGAATCACCTACCGCAATCGATAACAATGGCAACAAAGCAGTCAAACTTAATCCTTCAGCGATTCCCGCCGCCAATAGCGCAACCATAACAAATGCACTGCGCCGAGGAAAAACCATGATGTACGTTAACAGGGTATGCATAAGATGTTATTTAGCCTAACTGGATTAAGAAATTTCAAGATAAAAGAGATGATCTAGGTACTACTGTTGTACTTGATCACACAACACGCCATCAACTAATTGTTTAACCTGTTCAGCTCGGCTGGCAAGTTGTAAATCATGGGTTACGACAATCAGACTGGCAGATACTTTATGATTAAGCTCAAGCATTAAATTAAAAACACTCTCAGCCGTATGTCGATCAAGATTACCGGTTGGTTCATCCGCTAGAATACAGGCTGGTTGGGTAACTAATGCACGCGCAACGGCAGCCCGTTGGCGCTCACCACCAGACAACTCACCCGGCGTATGCGTCAATCGATGATCAAGACCAACTTGTTGCAAGATAGCTGCAGCTTGCTCATAAGCTTCACTTCTAGGCATCCGTCGAATCAATAATGGCATCGCTACATTTTCCAGCGCGCTAAATTCTGGCAACAGGTGATGAAATTGATAAATAAACCCAAGTGATTGATTGCGTAATTGACAACGCTGATGTTCAGTAACAGCAGAAATATCTTGGCCCAAAATATGAACCTCACCACTACTAGGGGCATCTAATCCACCCAACAAATGCAACAGGGTACTTTTACCTGAACCAGAGGCACCAACAATCGCAACCATCTCGCCTTTGGCAAGCTCAAGATCAACCCCACGTAAAACCGGCACCTCTAATTCACCCTGATAAAAACTTTTATACAGTTTACGGCAAGAAATAACAGGGTTATTCATAGCGCAACGCCTCTGCAGGATTAACTTTAGAAGCCCGATAACTTGGGTAAATAGTTGCCAGCAAACTTAGCACAAATGAAACTACAGCCACTGTTACGATATCCTCAAATTGCGGATCGGTAGGAATCTTACTAATGTAATAAATCTCACCAGATAAAAATTGCACATTAAACGTCCACTCAATAAAAGCGACCACCTCACCCACGTTATACGCCAACAAGACCCCGCCAGCCACACCTAGTATGGTGCCAAAAACACCAATAAACGTCCCTTGCACAATAAATATTTTCATAATGCCGCGTGGACTTGCCCCCAGTGTGCGCAAAATAGCAATATCTGATTGTTTGTCAGTAACCGCCATAACCAACGCAGAAACAATATTGAAAGCGGCAACCGCAATAATCAATGCCAGAATCAGCGACAACATTCGTTTTTCAATCTGAATAGCACGAAAATAATTGGCATGTTGCCGTGTCCAATCACTAATATATCCGGGAACTGACAATGTAACTGAAAGATCATTAGAGACTTGAGGTGCTTGAAATATATCGTGTAATTTTAGGCGTACACCAGATACTCGATCATCTCCCATACGGTAAAGTTTTTGGGCATCTGATAAATGAATCAGCACTAAGCCTGAATCATATTCAAAATGTCCAGCTTCAAAAACACCCGTCACCGTAAATCGTTTTAACCTAGGCAATATACCCGCAGGCGTGACCTGCCCCTGAGGGGAGATCAAAACAATCTTATCTCCTCGAAACACACCTAATGCACGCGCCAACTCCGTGCCAATGACCATGCCAAATTCTCCCGGCAACAGATGATTCAGCTCGCCACTAACCATCATTTGATCAATTTCAGCAACACCCTCTTCTAGATCTGGCAGAATGCCACGCACCACCACGCCCTGTACCACCTGATTATGCGACAACATCCCTTGGGCACTAACATAAGGTGCTGTGGCTGCAACAGAGGGATGCTGAATGACTTCTTTAGAAACTTTTTGCCAATCAGGCAAACTGCCATCCATACCACTCACCTGCACATGAGAGGCCACCCCAAGAATCCGCGCACGGACTTCCTTCTGAAACCCATTCATAACTGACATCACAGTAATCAGCGCAGTCATTCCCAAAGTGATTCCCAACAAGGAGATCAATGAAATAAATGAAATAAAATGATTACGTCGTTTAGCTCGCGTATAACGCAAACCAATAAAAAGCTCATAAGAAGACACGAATAAAAAGCACCAATAGTAAAGTTAACCCAGGAGTTTGCCACAATTGACCTCGGGTTAATACCTAGATCCTGCAAGTAATCGCACACATACTGCACAACAGATTGTTCCATATAGCAAATCTTATTATTTAGGAATATCAATAAGTATTCTACGCAGAATAAGATTAACTCTATGAAACAATTTGTTACACATTATATGCACGATTACTTGCAGGATCCAGGTAATACCTTAATCCTGCAAACGATTATCTATACCCACACAACAGGTTGTTTTTATTAACTTAAGCAACATTTTCTTGTGTCATACACAGCATATGAAACAAGCTATATATGCTTTAACGTGAGCTAAGAATCATCAAATTAAGTAACACTACATTCTTCAATTATCTTTTTACTGACCTATTTTGACAAAAACATTAAATTATATTTAGGCACTTGCTTGTTTTATATAACAATAGTTGATCATCACATTTAGATTAACCTTTCAAGTGATAATTGTCACTGTAAATTTAATGTTTTTGCTTCATGATACCCATACAAAACTTCTAACAGTACACCTAGTACTTTGCTCCCTAAATAACCAGGAAAATATGGGGACGCAGAAATTATCGAGAACAAGACGAATAAGCACAGGCATATTGAGCATACGTCAGGTTTCTTCAACACAGTTATCGGCAATTTGTACTACAGATTTTTCTGGTTATTTAGAGTGGAAGGTACTAGATCCTGCAAATGATCGCACACATACTACACAACAGATTGTTGCACATTATATGTACGATAAATTACAGGATCAAGGTTACATATTTTTCTCACATATCTAATGGATATAAAAAGAAAAACTTAAATTGTCCTAGAAGAAATGGTGATCTAAAAAAGAATATTCAAGTATGTTAAAAAAAGAAATAGATAACTCTGATGTTTCTATAACAGAAACCCAGAATGCTCTTAAATTAATTCTGGAAAGTACTATATTCAGTAACGCACCACGTATGAGTCGGTTACTGAATTTTTTAGTTGACAAAGCGCTCACGGGCGCCGTTAGGGAAGTTAGTGAATATACTGTTGGTATAGAAGCCTTTGATCAAGGAAGTTCTTACGATACCAATGAGAACCCAATTGTCCGAGTTCAAGTTGGTCGCTTACGTAAAAAACTTAAAATTTATTATGCAACTATTGGATCTAACTCAGATGTTGAAATATCAATTTCAACTGGTAGTTACATGCCACTTATTCGTCGTAGACACTTTGAGATAAAACAATGCTATTTATTTGCAATTCATCCATTCAAATGTATTACCCATAATGCAGAAGGTGTACTTTTTACACAAGGATTGAATGAAGAACTAATGCATCAGTTATTTAAATCATTTGGAAAATTTATTGTTCCATATCCTATCATTACCTCAGATTACGCTAATGACGATCCCAGTATTTCCAATAACTCCTCAAATGTAAAAGCAAATCATTTACTTGAAGGAAGTATACAAATAGATACTGAGCGTATTAGAGCCTCAATCCGCTTGGTCGATGTTTCAGCTGGCTGTATTACCTGGTCGAAACAACTTGACCGAAATCATCTCTTTCTAATTACACACCAAGAAGAGCTAGCTAATTCTATTTGCTGCGCATTAAAAACCTTCTTTATTCGCGATTAGCTGTACATTTTATAACTATTTTCGTGACTAATTACACCTCCAATTAGGCTACTGCACCCTATTGTATCAAGCAAGTTACTTACCATGAAATGTTACGGTAACAGCAACATATTGTTACCGTAACGTTACTTACATTATGATTAATATAAAGTTATTCTGTTTTTGCGTTAACTTAACGCTACCTGAGAACGATTAGGTCTCAGAAAAACAATGTCTGATTTTGGACAAATTTAATTAACCTACATACAAGGTGAAAACATGGCCAGCGATATTCAATTAAACTTAATTAATCAATCAAATGATATAAGTAACAGTAGCTATGTGATCTTTCAAAAGAACTCCGCTACTGACGTAAATACTCAGTCCGTTGCTTGGATAGTTGTTAAAAACCTGGGTCTCACTGACAATCATAGATTTCTATATCCTATGAATTTTGAGGTAGGTGCACAAGACTCCAATGGCAATAATATGCCGTTAATCCCAGCACAGAACGGTGACACATAAGTACCCACGTAAAATTAACTTAACCTTTTAAGAAAACTCTATTTTGTAGGTTTTTCCAATAAAAGAAAGCACATTAAATAATTCTTGTTTAAGTGATTTGTATGATTCATAGGCTGAAAAAGGTAACCAGTCATATTTTATTTTTCTCCATACAATCTC
>JAJFJL010000149.1 GCA_021774055.1 Nitrosomonas sp.
ACGAGGGTGGGGAGCCAATCTACGTACAAGCTCAAGGCCTAAGGGTGCACCGGCTTCCCCAGAAAATCAGCTATCACTATAAACAATTTGTGTTAATCGTACTGTGTTTTAGCGAGATGTTTAATATACAAGGGTGCATTCTATGCACCACTTATATCGTTGGTGCGTAAAACGCATCCTACCCTGAGTGTTAATTAACCTGAGTTATGAATAAGATAAGACAATGATTTGTAATTATTTCTTGAGTTACGGTTTGCCTAAAAACGTCCCTTTCCGTCATATGGGAGATTTTATGAAAATTTAACTGAGAACTTTATAACATATGAAAATATCTATTAAAACCAAAAACTATTATCTCTAACTCAGGTTAATTAACTTAATCCCACAACTGAGAAAACAATAGCAAATATTGCATCAATAATAATAACCACAGTAATTGCAGTTACAACTGAACGTGTGGTTCCCTCCCCTAGACTCTCGGTATTAGGTTTAATTCTTAAACCAAAATGGCAAGCAATTAGTGCAATAGTCATACCACATACCGCGCCTTTAGCTAATGCTAACCATAGATTAGCGACCGGAACTGTATTTGGAAGTTCGCTAATAAAATATTGGTAATTAATCCCTAGTTGTAATTGCGCAGCTAATATTCCACCCAGTAATGCAATTGCACTGGTCCACATAACTAATAATGGCATGGCAATACCTAAGCCAATAACTTTTGGTAGCACTAGCCGTTGACTATGCTGAATACCCATCACAGTTAATGCATCCAGTTCTTCTGTAACACGCATAACACCTAGTTGTGCAGTCATGGACGAACCAGATCGTCCAGCAACTAAGATAGCTGCTAGCATCGGGCCTAATTCACGAATAATACTAATACCCAGAATATTAATAATGAAAATATCAGCACCAAACATTTGTAACTGTCTGGAAGATAAATAACTTAATACCACACCTATTAAGAATCCAACCAGCGCGGTGATAGCTAATGCTTGAGCGCCAGTACGATATAGGTTGGCAGAAATTTCACGCCAGGGAATATAAGAAGGATGTTTGATCAGGTATTTAACATCTAAAAATAACTGGCCAATTAAGATAATAATATCTTTTAGATGTGACTGAAATAATAATAAGTAGCGGCCTAGCCATATAATTATCCAGAATTGGTCATACTTAGGCAGTGTATCTTTAGATGGTAATTTTTCTAATTTTTGCAGACTATTTTCTTGCTCTGCTCGTAACCTTAAATGATCTGGGCGACATCCACCCCAGATTTGCCACAACAAAACAATTCCAGCAGTATCTATTTGATCAACCTCAGTTAAATCCCAGTGTACAGCCTTGTTTTCAGCGTAAATAGCAAGTTCTTTGGTTAACAACTGCAGCGGTTGTTCTAATGCAATTAAGGTAAAGTCACCCTTAAGAACCAAGCGAGTGTTGCCATCTTCATGCACTATTTGATAAAAGTCAGTTACCAGCTGGTGATGATTTTTTGCTACCAATATTCGGCATCCTTCAATATTCGGTTTACACCTAGATCCTGCAAGTAATCGTGCATATAATGTGCAATAAATTGTTTCATATAGTGAATCTTATTCTGCGTGGAATACTTATTGATATTCCCAAAGAATAAAGTTTGCTATATGGAACAACCAGGATCTAGATACCATTTAGATAGGGTGCGTTTTACGCACCAACGTTATAGGTGGTGCATGGAATGCACCCTACGTATAATTTTTTTGACATCAAAAGTGCAAACTACTTTTGAATCAATATGAAAAATGTCCAATATTCTTTCGCTACCGCATTGGATGATATTTATTCAGATTGTGCAATGCTTGTTCTAGATAATGCTGGGCCCGCGGCGAAGTAACGTTTAATTCCTAAGAACATAGCATTTGCCATTTTATTTTGATAAATTTTGGTAATTAATTTTCTTTCATCACCTGGATTACTAAGAAAAGCTGTTTCTACCAAAATAGATGGTATATCTGGTGATTTAAGTACCGCAAACCCTGCTTGTTCAACTTCATCTTTGTGTAAATGATTAATACTACCTAATTCATCCAAAACATGTTGCGCAAGCTTCACACTGTCATTAGTCGTGGCGCTTAAGGATAAATCAATCAACACTTCTTTAATGTCTGTAGATATTGCAGAGATATCAATACCATTAGTTAATTTTCTATCGGCACTATTTTCTTTTTTTGCCAACCAATCAGCAGCGGTAGAAGTTGCCCCATGCTGAGATAAGGTATAAACAGAAGAACCATGTGCACCTCTTCGCTTAGCTGCATCAGCATGAACTGATACAAATAAATCTGCTTTTAAACGACGTGCTTTGGCGCGACGTATACTAAGAGACATAGAGTGATCACCATCACGAATCAAAACACCTCGCATGTTTGGCTCTTGATCTATTTTTATTTTTAGCTTCTTCGCAATGGCAAGAGTAATATCTTTTTCATGTGTACCGTTATAACCAATTGCGCCAGGATCTTCACCGCCATGCCCAGCATCAATCGCAACAATGATGACACGAGGTGTAAGCGGTATAATCGGTGCCATCGGTTTAATTGTTCTTGCAACAAGCAAAACTTGCTGCTGCTTTACGTTGTTTGATAGATACTTGCTGTTCTCTGGTTCTGACTCTAGCTCTAAGTTTGATAGATACTTGCTGCTCTCTGGTTCTGGTTCTGACTCTAGCTCTAAGTTTGATAGATACTTGCTGTTATCTGGTTCTGACTCTAGCTCTAAAAGTGAAGCAAGTAATTTTTCTATCGAATCAATATTGGCAGCTTTATCAGCAGGGTAGATATCCAGCACTAATCGATGGTCAAAATTATTTATCGGCTCAAGGGTAAATGCTTGCGGTACAACTGCAGCCTTAAGATCAAACACCAAACGTAAGGTATGAGGGGTAAACTGACCAATCCTCATAGTTTTTATAAGAGCATCATTGGCTTTGATTTTCTTGGCCAGACGTTTTAGCGCAGGCGTGGGGGTTGCATCCTCTATATCAACAACAACCCGTCCAGGGTTATCCAGCATAATCAATGAATATTGAATCTTACTAGTTGATTCTAGTGTGAAACGTGTGTACTCAGTACCAGACCAGACACGCGCGGCACTAATTGTAGTCTCAGCCAATACATTTTTACTTAACACTGCAAGCAACAGCAACACCACTAACATTGTCAGTGTAAGGATATAAGACAGCGCTCCGAGATGACTACGACTGCAAGCTATCATACGTTGTGATCCGTTATATTTTTCCAATGAGTTAAACATTGCTTCCCAGCCTCCGTACCAGCATGAATTTCAATATTACGACTTGATTCTATAATATGTAAGGTAACCTGCAAATCTGCAATCGGTAATAAACCATTCGCTTTTTCTGGCCACTCAACTAAGCAAATTGAGTCATCATTAAAATATTCCCTAAAACCAGCCTCTTCCCATTCTACCGGATCATTGAATCGATAGAAATCAAAATGATAGCAAAGTATATTTGATACTTTATAAAATTCAACTAAATTATAAGTTGGACTTTTTACAATCTGCATATAACCCATACCACGCAGCACACCTCGTACCAGAGTTGTTTTGCCTGCACCTAAATCGCCATTTAGAAAGATAATTAGACCAGAATGCAACACTGCTGCGAGTTCTGCGCCAAAAGACAGTGTTGCTTTTTCATCAGCAAGATGCTGGATCATGGTAGAGTCAGAAAAATGAGAACAAGACAAGAAGACACCTCGGTAAATTTATCACAAGATTATGCTGCACTAGCAAGTATTATCAAAGCTTGGGGCAGAGAACTTGGCTTTCAGGATATTCGCATTGCCAATGCCAAGGCAGATGTTTCTCGTACTGAAGCAGAATTAGTGCAATGGTCAGAACAAGGCCATCATGGCGAAATGCATTATATGGTAAAACATGGTAGCAAACGAACCAGACCAGAAGAGCTGGTTCCTGGAACACAACGGGTAATCTCTGTGCGCATGAATTATACGCCACCTGTTGTCAAGGATAGCTGGCAAGTGTTGCAAAATAGCAACAGGGCATTTATTTCACGTTATGCGCTTGGTCGAGATTACCATAAAGTATTGCGTGCACGCCTACAAAAACTGGCAGATAAAATAACTACAGAAGTAGACACTTTTAATTATCGTGCATTTTCAGATAGCGCCCCAGTAACAGAAGTTGCCTGGGCTGAAAAATCTGGCCTGGGCTGGCGTGGCAAGCATACTTTATTACTTTCACGTGAGGCAGGCTCTTTATTTTTTCTCGGTGAAATGTTTATCGATTTGCCACTGCCCGTTGATGATCCACTGGATAGTTACTGTGGTAGTTGTACACGATGTATTGATATCTGCCCAACAAAAGCTATTATTGGACCTTATAAATTAGATGCTAGACGTTGTATTTCTTATCTAACGATTGAATTAAAAGGTAGCATCCCGGAAGATTTACGTCCTTTAATTGGTAATCGTATTTATGGCTGTGATGATTGTCAATTAGTTTGTCCCTGGAATAAATTTTCAGTGATTACCGATGAAACTGATTTTTCGGTACGACATGGTTTAGATGACGTTAGCTTGGTTGAATTATTTGCCTGGAATCAAGAAGAGTTTGATTCTAAATTAGCTGGCAATCCGATTCGCCGCATTGGTTATGAGCAATGGTTACGTAATATAGCTATAGGCCTAGGTAATGCCCCATCAAGTATGGCTATAATTACGGCACTACACGCGCGATGTGATGATGCATCAGACTTAGTACGTGAACATGTGCAATGGGCATTACAACAACACGAGAATAAAATCTAGATCCTGCAAATGATCATACACATTTTGCGCAACAGATTGTTCCATATAGCAAACTTTATTCTTTAGAAATAAGCATTCCATGCAGAATAAAATTCACTCTATGAAACAATTTGTTACACACTATATGCATGATCACTTGCAGAATCCAGGTAAAATAATGGGATCACAAGATGACTAAACCACACACTATTGGAACACCATTAAGTCCTTCGGCAACTAAAGTTATGTTGTTAGGCAGCGGTGAATTAGGTAAAGAAGTAATTATTGCATTACAACGTTTAGGTGTAGAAACTATTGCAGTTGATCGCTACCCTAATGCACCTGGCCATCAGGTGGCACATCACGCTCATGTTATAAATATGGCTGACGGCGCTGCTTTACGTGAACTAATTGAACAAGAACAGCCAGATATAGTTGTCCCAGAGATTGAAGCAATTGCTACAGATCAGTTAGTAGCAATTGAGAATGAAGGTTTGGCGCAAGTTATTCCTACCGCCCGTGCGGCACAACTAACCATGAATCGCCAAGGTATCCGCTGCTTGGCTGCAGAAACCTTAGCTTTACCAACTTCTAGCTACGCTTTTGCAGACAGTCTGGAAGAATTGCGTGCTGCCGTAAAAAACACTATTGGCTACCCCTGTATCGTAAAACCAGTAATGTCTTCTTCCGGCAAAGGGCAATCAAGAATAAACCAAATAGATGATATAGAAAGCGCCTGGAATATTGCTGCTAGTGGTAGTCGTGTTGATCAAGGCCGCGTAATCGTCGAAGGAGTAATTGAATTTGATTATGAAATAACTTTATTGACAGTACGTGCACTAAATGAACAGGAAGAAATTACTACCTATTTTTGTGAGCCTATTGGTCATGTACAAGTAAATGGTGATTATGTAGAGAGCTGGCAACCACAACAGATGTCTACACTGGCACAGCAACGTGCACGTGATATTGCTAAAAAGATTACTGACAACTTAGGTGGTTTAGGCATCTTCGGGGTAGAGCTGTTTATTAAAGATGACCAAGTATGGTTTAGCGAAGTTAGCCCGCGTCCACATGATACGGGCATGGTCACAATGTGTACGCAAAAACAAAATGAATTCGAACTACATGCACGCGCTATTCTTGGTTTACCGGTTGACACTACACTACATACACCAGGTGCTAGCGCAGTAATTTATGGACAATTGGCAGCAACCGGGATTGCCTTCTCAGATGTAAATAAAGCCTTACGGGTACCACAAAGTACGGTACGTTTATTCGGCAAACCAGAGTCATTTAAACGCCGCCGCATGGGTGTTGCCTTAGCTAACGGGCAAGACACCTTGCAAGCAAGAAAACGTGCTAAAACAGCTGCCAGCTGTGTTATCCCTATATTGAGCATGTAATACCTAGATCCCGCAAGCAATCGCACACGTACTGCACAACAGATTATATGCACGATTACTTGTAGGATCTAGTTAATAAGGATCGAGAAGAGAATAACTTGCGAAACTCACGCAGGATTTGTGCTCATATTCAAGGCATGTAAATAGGCGCATAGCACGGCTAAGTAATCAACAAGAATTATACTAACATTATTAACTGCCAGAGATAAAGTAATAATATAACTATATATCATAGTGTTACGCTGATTTTCAAGATGCAATATATTTTGTTGTAATAATTCTTGTTAACTACTTATGTAACTGTTTACATAACGCAGAAGATGAGTGTAAATACAAATTGAGTTTCGCAAGTTATTCTCTTCTCGATCCTAAGTACTTGTCAAAAATTATTCCAATAAAATATGTTATGCTCATAATTACGCATAATATATTGAAAATACGACGCTTTATCTGGCAATACTTGCCGGTATATAATGTTAGTATAATTCTTGTTGACTACTTAGAAAAATAAGGAATGTCGCCTGGTGTCTTCATCTACTACAGCATTTGCCAGCGAAGCAGTGCAACAGAAGCTCTCCCGTCTGGATATTAACAGTGAACATGATTTACTGTTGCACCTACCACTTCGCTATGAAGATGAAACCCATCTTTATCCAATTAATGATGCTCCAGAAGGCAAAACAGTCCAAGTTGAGGGGCTAATTATTCATAGTGAGGTCTTGGCACGCCCACGCCAACAATTAGTGCTACAAGTAGAAGATGGTAGCGGCATATTCTTTATTCGCTTCCTACATTTTTATGGCAGCCAAATTAAAAGATACGCAGTTGGCAAGCGGGTACGACTGCTTGGGGAGATGCGCCAGGGGTTCTTTGGTGCAGAAATGGTTCACCCTAAATGCAAGGTTGTTACAGAGAATGATGCATTAGCAAATACCCTGACCCCAGTTTATCCAACAACCGCTGGACTTTCCCAAACAATGATTATTAAATTAATCGGGAAAGTATTAAACAACATCGAAAATAAATCACTTCTGTCAGAAACACTACCAGATTCAATTTTAGATAAATACCAATTAGCTGGTTTCAAAGCAAGTATTGTTTTCTTACACCAACCATCACCAGATGCATCTGCAGTTTCATTACTGGCACGCACCCACCCTGCTTGGCGCAGAATTAAATTTGATGAGTTGCTAGCACAACAACTTTCCATGCGCTTACATTATCGCCTGCGCCATAAACGTAATGCACCAGCACAACCAGCTAAAAATAAATTAACCCAAGCATTATTAGCAGCATTATCTTTCCAGCTAACCTCAGCGCAAAAGAAAACCTTAACCGAAATTAGTCACGACCTGGCTTTGCATCACCCAATGCAACGTTTATTACAAGGAGATGTTGGTTGCGGCAAAACTATTGTTGCGGCATTGGCGGCATTACAAGCAATAGAAAATGATTGCCAAGTAGCTATGATGGCACCAACAGAAATTCTAGCTGAACAAAATTATCAAAAATTATCAGCTTGGCTGACACCACTAAACATTACTGTTGTTTGGTTATCAGGCAGTCAGAAAAAGAAACAAAAAAATGAGGTGCTGGCTGATATTGCAAGCGGTCATGCAATGCTATCTATTGGTACCCATGCATTATTTCAAGATCAAGTTGAATTTGATCGACTAGGTTTAGCGATTATTGATGAACAACACCGCTTTGGTGTTCACCAACGCTTAGCACTCTGCTCAAAAAGCAAGCAAGCAGATATTGTTCCACATCAATTAATGATGAGTGCTACCCCAATCCCGCGCACACTTTCAATGAGCTACTATGCTGATTTAGATGTTTCTATTATCGACAAATTACCCCCAGGAAGATCTCCAGTAATCACTAAACTAATTGCTGATAGCCGTCGCAATGAAATCATTATGCGCATACATGATGCTTGTCAAACCGGCAAACAAGCCTATTGGGTTTGTCCATTAATTGAAGAATCTGAAACACTACAACTTAAAACTGCTCAAGAAACATATGAAACTTTAAGCCAAGCCTTAGCTAATTTAAATATTGGCTTAATCCACGGCAAACTGCCAACTGCAGAGAAGTCGGCATTAATGCTAGCATTTAAACAAGGAGAGATTCAATTATTGGTCGCAACAACAGTAATTGAAGTCGGAGTCGACGTACCGAATGCATCTTTAATGGTAATTGAACATGCCGAACGTATGGGGCTATCACAACTACACCAATTACGTGGCCGTATCGGGCGCGGTGCGGAGACAGGTGTTTGTATTTTGATGTATCAAGAACCATTATCAAAAATCGCTAGGAAGCGGCTTAAAATAATTTTTAAACATACTGATGGTTTTGAAATCGCCAGACAAGATTTAAACCTACGTGGGCCAGGTGAATTTTTGGGGGTACGTCAAAGTGGTGTTCCTTTGTTACGCTTTGCCGATCTTGAAAAAGATCATGACTTAATTGAAGCTGCACAAACTGCGGCAGAAGAAATGCTTACTCATTACCCACAAATGGCACAACAGCATCTCAAACGCTGGTTGGAAGAGAAAAATGAATATTTGCGTGTATAGATACTTAGGAGCGTACAGGAATGACGGAAGATTTGTTTCATAACAGAAATGTAGAATATACCTACGCAGGAGGCGCATCAATCAAAAACATATATTGCAAGAGTTGTGAACATATTGATATTTAAGTAGTTAAATATGATTGATGCTACAATTCTATAGTCAATACGCAACCTCTTAGGTATTATCTAAATAATAAGATCAATGATTAATAATCGCATGTCAATACGACCTGCGGTATAAAAAGGATATTTATGTCAAACTGGTTTAAAGACAATTCACAATCTACCGGACAAACCCCTCTGGTTAAATTAAATCGAATTACCGACGGCGCATCTGCCACAGTATTAGCTAAAATAGAAGGTCGCAATCCTGCCTATTCAGTTAAATGCCGTATTGGTGTGGCGATGATTGATGATGCAGAACGTAGAGGATTACTAGGAGCCGGAAAAGAAATAATAGAACCAACCAGCGGTAATACCGGCATAGCTTTAGCTTTTGTAGCTGCCGCACGAAATATTCCATTGACACTTACTATGCCAGACACCATGAGTTTAGAACGCCGCAAGTTACTGGCTACTTTTGGAGCAAAATTAGTTTTAACCGAAGGTGCACGTGGCATGAATGGAGCAATTGCTAAGGCAGAAGAAATCGTTGCCTCAAATCCTGAGCGGTATGTATTACTGCAACAGTTCAAGAATCCAGCCAATCCGGCGATTCATGAACAAACAACTGGGCCGGAAATATGGAACGATACCGACGGTAAGATTGATGTATTGGTTTCTGGTGTAGGAACCGGCGGCACAATTACAGGTATCTCTCGTTATATTAAAAACACTAAAGGCAAAGCAATCACATCAATCGCTGTTGAACCTTCAGCCAGTCCTATTTTGTCACAACACCGTGCCGGAGAAACACTAACACCTGGGCCGCATAAAATTCAAGGTATTGGTGCTGGCTTTGTACCTGATAATTTAGACCTTGCTCTGGTCGATGAAATTGAACAAATCAGTAACGAAGAAGCTATTCTTTACGCACAACGTCTAGCAAGAGAAGAAGGCATTCTATCCGGCATTTCATGTGGTGCAGCTGTAGCTGCGGCTGTCAAACAAGCTAAACAGCAAAAAAATACAGGCAAAACTATTGTGGTTATCTTGCCAGATTCTGGTGAGCGTTATTTAAGTAGCATCCTGTTCGAAGGAATGTTTGATGCACAAGGTATGAAAATATAGTGCCAAATACTAAAAAAACAGGTGATATTCATCTTAGAAGCACACATCTAGATGTCGATTATATTGTCGATGAATTGCGCAATCGCCGAGTTGCTTCACTGGAAAGCCGACAACGTCATGATATACCGCCTAAACTTCCATCACGTAAGATACTAATAAATGTAGCAGAAGGCTTAAGTGCCACATTATTTCCAAATCGTTTAGGCTCACCTGAGCTTGCTGATGAAGGAATTGATCATTATGTTGGCCATACCTTAAATATTACATTACGTGAATTAACTGTACAAATACAACATGAACTACATTACAACTCTGGCTTAGAAATTTTAAGCAATGAAGATCGCGAACGATCAATTACGATAACCCAAGCTTTTGCTAAACGTTTGCCTAAAGTAAGAGAACTATTGGACGGCGATATTACCGCAGCTTACGAAGGTGATCCTGCAGCACGTAATGAAGATGAAGTGTTAGTTTGTTATCCTGGAATAACCGCGATTACCCATTATCGACTTGCGCATGAATTACACTGTTTGGGTGTACCATTGATTGCACGCATGATCTCTGAAATTGCTCATTCAATCACTGGCATTGAAATTCACCCGGGTGCACAAATCAAAGGACGTTTTTTTATTGATCATGGTACCGGTGTAGTAATTGGAGAAACCGCTGTTATTGGATTTAATGTACGCTTATATCAAGCAGTAACTCTTGGCGCTAAACGTTTTCCTGTCGATGAAAATGGTGCGCTGGTAAAAGGTAACTTACGCCACCCTATTGTTGAAGATGATGTGGTTATCTACGCTGGCGCAACAATTCTTGGGCGTATCACCATCGGCAAAGGCTCAACCATTGGTGGCAATGTTTGGCTCACACGTAGCGTTCCTCCTGGCAGTAATATTTCACAAGCACAAATGCGTCGTGAAATATCCGAAAGTGGCGGCGAAATTTAGGGACGAGGCAATAATAATTTGTCCATTTAGGCGAAGTAATTTTGCTCTGATTTGAGGCGGTCCGTAGGGCGCATAGTTATTCTATGTAACCGGAGGACCAACGAAAAATCAGAGTAAAAAGGCAAGCATAAATGGATAAAGTATTATTTCCTCGTCCCTTAATCTACATACACTAACTAGCGATATAAATAAAAATGACTACAAATAAAATTAGGCTCTTAATGGATTCCAGGTTGATATTTTATAGTAGATCATCGTGACTCAGTTGGACACTAAATCTCATTTTCTGTAATGTTACTTAAGGTGATTATACTTAAGGTTACTTAATATGAAAAAGCATCGAAACAAAGTCG
>JAJFJL010000150.1 GCA_021774055.1 Nitrosomonas sp.
GTGAACGTCTATCTAAGCGTCATGGTGCGGTATCTGTGATGCAATATTTTGAAGATGGTTATTTACCTAATGCGTTAATAAATTATCTATCAAGGTTAGGTTGGTCGCATGGTGACGAAGAAATATTTAGTCGTGAACAATTAGTCTCATGGTTTGATCTAACCTCAATTAGTCATTCACCAGCCAAATTTGATCCAGAAAAATTACGCTGGTTGAATCAGCACTACCTTAAAACAGTAGATGCAGAGCATTTAGTGAAATTAGCAATTCCATTTTTTGAAAGAAATAACTGCGATATTACTACTGGGCCAGATTTATTAGAAATTGTTAATTTACTGAGAGAAAGAGTAAATACTGTAGAAGAACTTGCTGATGCTGCAGTATATTTCTTCCGCCCACTGGAACCATCTAGTGTGTTAAAAGAGAAACATTTTAATATTGAAATAAAACCTGCCATTATTCATTTAATTGAGAAATTTTCTAGTATAGAGTGGAATAGTGAAACTATTCATCATGAAATAAAAACAACTGCAAAGGCTTATGAAACTAAGCTACCAAAGTTAGCTATGCCGTTGAGAGTTATGGTAACTGGTGAATCACAAACACCTTCAATTGCAGCTGTACTAGAACTAATTGGTCGTGAAGAAACTTTAGCACGGATGAATCAACGGATTGATTATTTTCCGTATTGATTAGAAAAAAATAGGGTACCGTTTATAACGTTGGTGCGTAAAACGCACCCTACCTTTAAACTGAAGGAGTAAGAAAGGGTGGCATAGTTTCTATGATGTGGATTTATTTGCCGTAGTTAATTCTGCAGTTAAATGCGGTGCTATTACCTGTATCAATTGCCCAAACACCTTAGGTGTGCCAGCTATAATATTGCCACATTGCATATGGGTATCATTGCCTTGTAAATCACCAACTAAACCACCAGCTTCGGTAATTAACAGGCAACCAGCCGCAATATCCCAAGGTGCTAAGCCTATCTCCCAAAAACCATCGTAACGTCCAGCGGCCACGTTAGCTAAATCTAGCGCAGCTGAACCTGGGCGACGGATGCCAACAGTTCTAGGTATAATATCTTTAAACATGGCAAGATATGCATCCATGTGAGAGAATTCACGAAACGGAAAACCGGTTCCAATCAGGCTTTCAGATAGATGTGCACGTTTACTAACACGCAGACGGCGGTCATTGAGATACGCACCATGTCCACGGCTGGCGACAAATAGTTCGTTACTTGCTGGATTGTAAACCACTGCCTGATTCAGAACACCTTTATGCAGTAATGCAATTGAAACAGAATATTGAGGAAAACCATGTAGAAAATTTGTTGTTCCATCAAGAGGATCTATAATCCACTGAAATTCAGGTTGATCCTGATTGCCTCGGCTACCACTTTCTTCTGCCAAAATTGAATGTTTAGGATAAGCTTCTAACAGTGTTTCAATAATTGTTTCTTCTGCCATACGATCAACTTCGCTGACAAAATCACTATGAGATTTACGTGATACTTGCAATAAATCTAAGTTTTGTGCGGCACGATTAATAATACCGCCCGCCCGACGTGCAGCTTTTACTGCAATTGTTAACATTGGATGCATTTTGATTGAACATTAAGTGATAATTCCTAATTTTAATATGAATCCTTCTTCTCCGCTTGATAATGTCCGAATAGTACTAAGCCACACTAGCCACCCAGGTAATATTGGAGCTGCCGTACGTGCAATGAAAACTATGGGGTTAACAACATCTTATTTAGTAAACCCTAAACAATTTCCAGATAAAGCTGCCGATATTCGTGCGGTTGGTGCGCGGGATATATTGAATAAAACCATCGTATGTGAGCATCTTGACCAAGCTTTAGACGGTACAATCATGGCCGCCGCAGTTACCGCCCGTTTACGAGACCTTTCGCATGAAGCTTATGATTCTAGACAAGGTGCGCAAGAATTATTAGCATATGCTTGTCAAAATCCAGTTGCCCTAGTTTTTGGCGCGGAAACATCAGGATTAACTTCCGCAGAAGTAAAAAAATGTCAAATCACTATACATATTCCTACTAATCCTGACTACTCTTCACTTAATCTAGCCAGTGCGGTACAAGTTATGGCTTATGAGTTACGCATGGCATTACCAAGTATTGAGAAACTCCAGCCACGGGTTAGTTTTCCTGCCAAATTTAACGATATTGAGTTATTTTATAATCACCTAGAGAGAGTCATGATTACCAGCGGCTTTCATGACCCACAAGAACCAAAACGGTTAATGCAGCGTATTCGACGTTTGTTCTCACGTGCCAGAATGGAGAAAGAAGAAGTAAATATTCTGCGTGGGATCTTAACCGCAATAGAAAAACAAATGTAACCTAGATAACTTCAGAAACTTTCTATCACCAATGAAAATAATTATAGATGAGTAATATTCTATTAGCTATTTATGTAATGTGCGTAATGGCTTTATTTGTTTATGGCATCAATTGTTATTACATAGTGTGGCGTTTCTGGAAAACTTATCGTAAGGAATCCACACGTATCCGTAAACATATAAATGCAGCTCAGTCGGTTTTTAATAATCCAGCTGCTTTGCCACACGTAACCACACAAATTCCACTTTACAACGAAGCAAATGTGGCAGAACGGGTGATTCTAGCGGTAGCTGCAATTGATTACCCAGCCTCTCGACATGAGATCCAGATCTTGGATGATTCTACTGATGAGACCAGTACAATTGTTGATCAAGTCGCTTCATCATTACGCCGTGAGGGCAAAGATATTGTTGTTTTTCGACGTAAAAATCGCCAGGGTTATAAAGCTGGTGCATTAGCAGAGGGGTTGCAAGTATGTAAGGGTACATTTATTGCCATTTTTGATAGTGATTTTGTACCACACCCAAATTACTTACGCCAAATGATCCCGGCATTGCTGGCAGATGAAAAATTAGCTTTTGTGCAGGCACGCTGGGGACATTTAAACACTAGCCACTCAGTCCTCACCCAAGCACAAAGTATTGGTATTGATGGTCACTTTATGATTGAACAAAGTACCCGTGCATTCAATGGTTTTTTTATGAACTTTAATGGTACCGCAGGTGTTTGGCGTAAAGCAGCTATTATTGATGCTGGTGGTTGGCAGTCTGATACATTAACCGAAGATATGGATTTGTCCTACCGTTGTCAACTTGTCGGGTGGCGCGCTAGTTTCTTGGCCGATGTAGTAGTGCCAGCTGAATTACCAGAGACTTATACCGCATTTAAAAGTCAACAGTTTCGTTGGGCCAAAGGTTCTATTCAAACCGCGATTAAGTTATACCCTAAAGTGCTACGTTCAGAAGCTAGTGTGATGTCAAAGGTACAAGCATTTCTACATCTCACACATTATAGTATTCATCCGATTATGGCTCTTTTGTCAATCCTAACATTGCCGGTATTATTAACCTTAGATGTTGATATTCCTTGGCAGTTAATGGCATTCTGTATGTTTTGTATCTTGATTGCTATCTGTGGTCCAAGTTCATTATATTTGACTAGTCAAATTGCAACTAAATCAGGTCTTAAACGACTGTTGTTTTTTCCTGTTTTAATGTGTGTTGGTGTTGGCATTGCACTATCTAATACACGTGGCGTATTTGAAGCTGTTATGAATATAAAAAGTGGTTTTGTACGCACCCCAAAACGAGGCGATCGTAAACAAACACAATATCAGGTTACAGCACCAGTTTTACCTATATTTGAAATTCTATTAGGTATTTATTGTGCGGTTAGTTTGTATTTTTATATTGATGCTGAGAAATACATGGTGGGGCCATTTTTATTAATTTATGCCTGTGGATTTTTATTGATTGGCATTAGTTCATTCAAAGAAAGTTACCAGCAAGGAACAAAAAATTAATAAATGTGTAATACACGTCAAATATTTTTTTTATGTTCACTGGTTTTAGTTTTTCTGGCAGGTGCTGTTCATTGGACGCAGTGGGCGGTAGAAAATAAAGCTGTATGTATGATGGCATCATATGGGGTCTTGTTTTTAGGATTTATTGGTACCTGGCTAAGCTTTCCAAATAACTTAAGTACAGCTCAAAAAATTGGCTTAATCTTACTAATATCATTGCTCGCACGAATCTTAATGATTGGCATGCCTGTTTCAGATGATGTATATCGTTATTTGTGGGAAGGTAAAATTATAGTAGCTGGTGAAAGCCCATACCAATACCCAGCTGATCATGCGCACTATTCAGTTTATCGTGATTCATATTGGGCGCAGATGAACCATAAAGATAAGTTGACCGCTTATCCACCATTGGCGGAGCTTATATTTGCTAGTGTGAGCAGCATTACTTACACACCATTAGCTTTTAAAGTTCTATTTATCCTGGCTGATATAGCTGTTGTATGGATTTTGATCTCGCTATTAATGCTACGTGGTGCTGATATACGCGCATCTTTATTATATGCATTAAATCCATTAACATTATTTGCTATTGCAGGTGAGGCACATTTTGATGTGTTAATGATTCTAGCGATAATGTTGTCTATATTTTATGTGGAAAAAAGATTATTTCCTTGGGCATGGTTATGGTTAGGTATTGCAATCCAGATTAAAATTATCGCAATTATTTTGGTGCCACTGTTTTTGTTGCGATGCCACTGGAGATCTGTCTGGTGGTTACTTATCCCCATGGTATTGCCATCACTTTATTTTATTGATTCATTATTTGGTATGTTTCAGGGACTTTGGGTGTTTGGTGGTACTAATTCTTTTAATGGGCCAATACACGGCCCAATTAATCATCTATTAGGTGGCAGTATTGGTACAGCTTCAAGCTTGACTTTCATATTGTTCGCTGTGGTTTCACTTTGGATACTATGGGCTATAAAAACACCTACTAAGGCTGCCTATTTATTAATTGCATCGCTAGTGTTGTTGTCACCGGTGGTGCATTATTGGTATGTTCTGTGGGTAATTCCATTTGTTGTGCTTTATCCTAGCTTGTCTTGGTTAGTATTAAGTTTAACCAGTGGTGCATATTTTGCCTCAACTTTTAGCGTGGAAAATGGTGAAGATTGGTCGCTACCTTTTTGGGCAATGTGTTTAACGTGGTTGCCATTCCTATTAGTTTTAGTCTATGAACTAAGAATAGTTATAGCACGACAATTTAAATCGGAAATATTATGTAATTCGCCAAAAACACTGGCGATTATCGTGCCAACTATAAATGAAGGTGCACAAATAAAACATTGCTTGTTGGCGTTAACTTCCTTAAATCCTAGGCCGGATGAGATTATTGTCAGTGATGGTGGGTCTACTGATAATACTGTCATCATAGCCCGAGAAATGGGTTTTCAAGTAGTAACAAGTAAGCGCGGACGTGGTGCCCAAATCAAAGCTGGTATAGCAGTTGCCAACTCTGATGTGGTGCTAATAATCCATGCTGACTGCATTTGTGAAAGTAATATCAGTCAACAAATAATGACTGCACTTACAAAAAATCCTGATGTAGTTGGTGGTGCAGTTGGTCAACGTTTTAACAGAATATCATGGTACCTATTAATTATTGAGATGCTTAATGATGCTCGTGCAACGCTTGGAGGTACTAGCTTTGGTGACCAGGGACAATTTTTCCGTACCGCAGTTGCAAAGAATTGGGGAGGGTTCCCAGATTACCCTTTAATGGAAGATGTAGAACTAAGTTTACGTATGATGCAAACTGGGCGCACCATATTGCTTGATGGTGGGATAAAAAATTCCGCACGTCAATGGGGTAATGATTTTATAAAACGTATCTTATTAATTTTAAAACTAGTAATTGTCTTTAGGTTAAATCGTTTGTTTAATAGTAATATAACTAAAAAATTATACGCAATATATTATGCTAAGAAGTGACCTAACTTGTTTACACACCAGGTATCAAGATGGCGTAGGTTGGGTAGAACAAGTAGCGAAACCCAGTGTTTACGTGATGCTAGGTTTCGCTACTTGCGGGATCTAGAGGGATCTAGATTACCGTAAGTTAATGCTATCTTTCAAGATTCTTGGGGTAACAAAGATCATTAGTTCCCGTTTGTCATCCTTTTTAGCAGTATTACGAAATAAATGCCCTAATAGTGGTATGTCACCTAATAACGGAATTTTATTAGCATTTTGTAGTTCAGAACGTTCAAAAATACCACCAATTACTACAGTGCCCCCATTTTCTACCAAAACTTCGGTACTAATTTGTTTGGTATTAATTGCTGGTCCAGCAGGAGTATCTTCTCCGCGTGTATCCTGGTTAACCTCTAATCTCATAATAATATTATCATCAGGTGTGATATGTGGTGTAACCTTAAGACTAAGTACTGCTTTTTTGAATCTAATCTGTGGTCTACCTAATGCACTAACCATCTGAAAAGGAATTTCAACGC
Organism: Nitrosomonas sp.; assembly: GCA_021774055.1. Lineage (GTDB taxonomy): Bacteria > Pseudomonadota > Gammaproteobacteria > Burkholderiales > Nitrosomonadaceae > Nitrosomonas. The sequence goes on from JAJFJL010000150.1 coordinate 6,407, forward strand.
CTTGTTCAATTTTGGCCTCAACTCTATTTGCAGTAACCAATCTTGGGCTGGCAACAATTCTGCCCTTGCTGTCTGATTCTAAAGCAGAAAGTTCTAGATTAATTAGAGAGCTATTGTTTACTCTAATTAGACTAAGTCCCAACGTGGCAGGTCCAGCCAATACACCTGCAACACCTGCCGCCGGTAAATTAACATTACCGCTATCTGTGCCATCAGTTGATTCACCCGTTGTACTATTAACCGCACTCTCACTAGAATCAGTAACATCACCACCAACAAAAAGTCTTCGATTGCCGATCTGACTTCTACTTTGGACTCCAAAACGTGCACCCAAATTACGACTAAAAGTATCAGTTGCTTCAACAATACGTGTTTCAATCATAACTTGCCGTACTGGTACATCTAGTCTTTTAATATGTTTTTCAATTTCAACTAATTTAGCCGCAATATCAGTTACCGTCATAATATTACCAATATCATCTATTCCTACTACACCACGGCCACTTAATATCCCTTCCAATGAAATTGAACTAGCAGTTCGGTAGTTTAATTTGTAGGCTTCGGTATGAACCGGCTCAATCTCAGTCACTTGTAGATTTGATTCTAATTCAAGTAATTCTCGATCCGCCATTTCCTGACGCGGCGCGACAAAAATAACATTGCCAGTTTTCCGTTTATCCAGTCCGGTGGCTTGAAGAATAATATCTAAAGCTTGATCCCAAGGAACATCTCTTAGACGTAACGTCAAGCTACCGCCAACAGTGTCACTTGCAATAATATTAAGATCAGTAAAATCAGCGATCACTTGTAATACTGCCCGAACATCTACATTCTGAAAATTAAGAGATAATTTCTCGCCAGTATAACCACCGTCAATAAGTTTTTCTCGTACAGATATTTCTTCAGCTTCAGCAATAGCACTAACTTCTAATATAAACTGAGTATCTGTCTGTCTTGCCGTATGTTCCCAATTACCGTTGGATTTAACTTCCATTAATACGTTATCACCTTGGATGTAAGTCTCAATGGTTTGTACCGGTGTCGCGAAGTCAATGACATCAAGTTTTCTTGCAAGGTTACTAGGTAAATTTGTCTGAATAAACTCAACAATGATATTTTCTCCTTGTTGTCGAACATCTATTCCTGTACCAACATTAGATAAATCAATTTCGATACGACCTTCGCCATTTGCTCCGCGACGAAAATCTAAATCTAATAAACTATTTTCTTGTGCGCCGGGAGTATCATCAGCAAACTGTACTGATGACTTGATCGCATACTGCTCTGTAACTGGTTGGAATTCGACTATAAATTCATTGCCGTTAATGCTTGAGTTATGACTTACTAATTTAGATAAATTAAACACTACACGTGTTCGCTCTCCTACTTGTACAACATTAATACTACTCAAATCACCTTCTTTAATATCTAAAGAATTTTTCTTTAGTCCATTAGCCGTATTAAAAAAATCAAAGTAAATTCTCACAGGGTTATTCATTACAACACCTGTTGGTAATATGTCCAGAGGAGCATCTAAAGTTACCTTGGCTAGCATCATGCCACCTTGAACAGTCATAATATCAATAGCCTTGATACTATTTTGTGATGTATTTATTGGTGATTCTTGCTCTGCAGCAGTTACTGGAAGAGATATAAATAAGGAGAACACAAATACCAACCGCAATGTTTTATTCAGTATAAGTTTAATTGATTGTTTCATTTGTTATACTCCTAGTCTTCAAGTATGAGTTTTCTATTACGTTCAATCCATTCATCTTCACTATCTGATACCTTTTCTTTGAATTCTATTTCAGATTCCAGAACAGCGAAAACTTTTCCATAATCTTGTCCTAAATAATTACCAATTGTTACACGATGTAAAGCATTGTCTGGTGTTCTAATTAGTCCAACAATAATATTATCTTGTTGCAAAGAACCGACCATTTTAATACTTTCCAGTGGAAAACCCTCTAGTACTTCCTTAGGCCGATCAAAATCAGGTCGAATCCCGTTATCAGATTTGTTTTCACGGTCTGTTTCTCGTGGCGCAAAAGGGCTGGGAAGATCAAAAGCTTCATACGCAAAATGTTCGTAGTCTTTGACTTCAGGAATTGTTTCAACATGACCTTGTAAATTTTTTCCTGAATCGTTAATAAATTCATTTAAATCGCTAGTGTCGTCCTCAACACAAGCTACAATCATCAAGGTGGATATAATTATTAACCAATAAGAACCTTTAGTCATGGTATTTGCTCATTATTTATCGTTTCTTCTTCATCAATAAAACGAAATGTTTTCGCTGTGGCATCGAGTATTAAACTATCATCATCAGATACAAGGTTTATATCGTTTAACGTTACAATACGAGATAATTGTGAGATATCACTAGCAAAAGCACTAATGTCGTGATAGCTGCCGGTAACTCGAACAGTTATAGGTAGTTCGGCATAAACATCCTGAATAAATGTTTCATTAGCTGCAGGTTTAAACAGTTCAAACTGTAGTCCACGACCTAATCCGGCCTGATTAATATCAACTAATAACTCTTCCATCTCTGATTTATCAGGTAACTGTCTAAGTAGATCACTAAGTAATTGCTCAATTTCCAGTGATTGATTTCTAAGTACCTCTAAATTAATCGCAACACTTTTCTTTACTGTATAAGTGATTTTCAGTTCTTCCTCTTCTGCTTGCGCCCTATCCAATATGGCTAATTGATCTTTCCAATCAAAAAAATAACCAGCAATAACAATTGAGATTAGTAATATAGCTAGAGCTCCGACCTTAAATATAGGCGGCCAATTCCCAGGGTCTTCAGTATTAAGTTGTTGCAATTCTTCTAATACATTCATGGCAAAATAGTCTTATGATTTTTTGATTGTATAACTTGTTTATTGTATTTCATCATAATCAGATGATTGCACTAAATTTACATTTAAATTAAATTCGTTAAGACGACTATCATCTATATTTACCGCTTTAATTTCAATTAATAGTGGTGATTCAAACCAATCAGAAGATTCAAAGTTACGCATAAGAGTTGAAACCCATGCACTTGATTGTGCATAACCAGTGATATTAATAGTATTGTTTTGTTGTTTAACCTGGTTCAGGTAAATACCCTCAGGCAATAGGCGTATCAATTGATCAAAAAGATGCACTGATTTATTACGGCTAGCTTGTAATTCTTCAACTATATTCTTACGCTGCAATAGTTCTCTATTCCGTGCCTTGATCTGGTTAATTTCTGCAATTTGCCCATCAAGGATAGTAATTTGCTCATTTAAATATGTATTCCGTGCATTTTGGTTGTCCAAACTATCGGCAATAACAACATGTACACCCCAAACAGTCATAATCCCCAACAAACAAGTTATAGCCGCAAAAACAGAGAACTGTTGCTGCTTTGCTTTACGTTTTAATTCTCGATGTGGGAGTAAATTAATGCGTATCATGACGGGTCAAAACTGCGCATGGCTAAACCGCAAGCAATTAATAATGAAGGGGCATCCATATTTAATTGCCTGGGAATAATGCGACTAGAAACTTCGATACCTGAAAAAGGATTCGCAATTAGTGTCGTTATTTGTGTGCGGTCTGCAATAACTTCATTCAACCCTGGAATAACTGCACAGCCACCGGCAATAAAAATATAATTAATTTTAGTATATTGTGTCGAAGTGAAGAAAAACTGTATAGCACGCATGATTTCTATTGATAATGTTTCACAAAATGGTCTTAAAACATCTGCTTCATAATTGCTAGGTAAATCTCCGCTACGTTTAGCTATTTCAGCTTCTTCTGGAGAAAGATTAAAGTGGCTTTGAATGTCCTTACTAAGTTGATTTCCGCCAAATGGCTGGTCTCGCATATAAACTGATTCGCCATTATGTAGCATATTTAAGTTCATTGTCGTTGAACCAATATCTATTAGAGCAATTACCTTGTCATGACTACCTTCAGGTAGCTGCCCTTCAATCAATTCAAATGCAGCTTGAGCCGCATAAGGTTCAACATCCATAACTGTAGTTTTTAGACCTGCCGTTAATGCTGCGGCAACCCGATCCTCTATTTTATCTTTACGTGAAGCTGCAATCAGCACTTCAATTTCATCTGAATTTTCAGACAATATTCCTGTTTCTTGAAAATCAAGTTCTACTTCATCTAATGCAAAAGGAATGTACTGACTTGCTTCTGTTTCCACTTGAAAAGCTAAATCATCTTCACGTTGACCTGCCGGCACAATAATTTTTTTGGTAATTACAGCTGCTGCAGGCATCGCCAAAGAAATATTTTTTATTTTTGTACCCATACGTTTCCAGCATCGCAGCATACTTCCACTAACGGCCTCTAGGTTAGCGATTCCACCATCTTGCATAGCATCACTTGGTAATGGTTCGATCGCATAGCTTTCAATTTGATAAGCACCGCTTCCTTTTTCACTTTTAGAAAGAGAAAGTTCAACCATTTTCACTGCAGACGCACTAATATCAACACCGATCAAAGGTTGTGATTTCATTCTGAAAAAATCAAAATTAAGTTTTTCCTTGAATATAGACATATTAATGGCGGCCTTTATGGTTACTATTCTGAAAATCGACTTAAAAAAACAGCTTTACAGCTAAAAATATTTTCAATTTCATTTGTCAGTACGTATAACACGCTGATTTTACGTATCCAGTTTAGCTCTTGATTCATATTTTAGTTAATAGGCAAGACGTTACTCAAAAACTAATACTGCAGACTTTGACAGGTTACTAACAACAACGGTATTGAGAATAACATGATTTATACCCCCTATAGCTGCGCGTAATCATAGTATGTTAACTAAGTTTAAAACTAATGACTGTTGCTATTTTGTCACAAACTATTGAAATGTACATTGTGTCTTCAATAATATATTTTTATAAAAATACATTTAAATTAACTTGTTAACATAAGGTGGTGACGGTTTATTATTATCAATAAAATTTTTCCTGTATTTTTCCTATCATTAACTCAGTAAAAAAATCTAAAAATAAAGTCAAAATAACCTTCTCACAGTTATACTAAATAACGCTATAAATTTAGCTTTATTGGTTTTAAGTGTTGCTTAAATACCACAAATAATCATGCGTACAATGCACAACATATCTTTCTGTGAAGTGATTTGTTGTATATTGTATGTACAGTCATTTACAGGTTTTAGGTATTGATTTCACAAATATCAAACATAAAACGTATATTCACACCTGTATCACTGCAAGTGATCATGCATATAGTGCGTAACAATCTGTTGTGCAAAATATATATGATCACCTGCAGGATATAGCTCACACATTATAAATTTGTTATTCATGTTAATTCGTTGGCTATACTATTCTCTTGTTGCATCCATCGCACTTGGATTTATTGGTGTTCTTTTAATTAGCTTCGCAGCACTTATTATTGTTCCCACTCTTCCATCACTTGATGCACTTACTGATTACCGGCCTAAAATACCATTGCGTGTTTATAGCGCAGAAGGTTTGCTTATCGGTGAGTTTGGAGAAGAGCGGCGCAATGTAGTTAAGATTGATGAAGTACCAATATTCCTAAAGCAAGCTATTCTGGCTGCTGAAGATGATCGTTTCTATGAGCATGGAGGCATTGACTATATTGGAGTTTTACGTGCAGCTTATTTCAATTTTTCTGCTGGTAGTGTGCAACAAGGTGCCAGCACAATAACCATGCAAGTTGCTAGGAACTTTTTCTTAACACGTGAAAAAACACTGACCAGAAAATTTAGTGAAGCATTACTTGCTTTTAAAATAGAACATAATTTAAGTAAGGATAGAATTTTAGAGCTTTATATTAACCAAATCTATCTTGGGCAACGGAGCTATGGGTTTGCTGCAGCAGCTAAAGCTTATTTTGGTAAGTCACTTGAAGAAATTAATCTGGTAGAAGCCGCTATGTTGGCTGGTTTACCAAAAGCACCTTCTCATTTCAATCCAGTGGTTAATCCAGAGCGCGCTAAAATTAGGCAACTATACGTACTACGAAGAATGAACAAGCTTGAGCATATTTCTGATCAAGATATAGGGAGATTAGAGAAAGAAGCTATAACTGTACAACGACAATCACGTAGCTTTGCATTACCTGCGGATTATGTTGCCGAGATGGCTCGTCAAGTTGTTTACAAACGTTATCAAGAAGAAACTTACACTAGAGGTATTAAGGTTTATACAACCATCACAAAAGCTGACCAAGAAGCAGCCTATAATGCACTACGAGAAAGTACCTTGAATTATGATAGTCAACATGAATATCGTGGCCCAGAGACTTTTATTGATTTACATAAGTATGGTGTTGATCAAAAAAGAGCGATTACCGAAGCACTTGGCAAGGTTATAAATAGTGGTGATATTTATGCTGCAATTGTATTAAATGCAACTCCTGATGTGGTTCAAATTTATCGCAAAGGAGGCGAAACAATCCAAATCAAGGATAAGGGGCTCACACTAGTAAAAAATTTCCTTAGTAGTAAAGCTGGAAATAATAGATTAACTCCAGGGGCACTTGTTTGGGTACAAAAGAATGATAAAAATAACTGGCAGATTACTCAGCTGCCAGAAGTAGAAGCTGCATTAGTTTCTCTTGATCCACGTGATGGAGCTGTACGTGCGTTAGTTGGTGGTTTTGATTTTAATCGTAATCAATTTAACCATGTTACACAAGCATGGCGACAACCAGGATCTAGCTTCAAGCCTTTTATTTATTCAGCTTCTCTAGAAAAAGGGTTTACACCAGCAACAATTATTAATGATGCTCCATTGTCTTTTAATGCACAACAAACTGGAAGTAAGTTGTGGGAGCCAAGAAACTATGATGGTAAATATAGCGGCCCGATACGTATGCGTATGGCGCTTGCTAAATCAAAAAATCTGGCATCAATTCGTATTCTTCAAGCTATTGGCTTGCAGTATGCGCAGGATTATATTACTCGTTTTGGTTTTGATTCTGACCGACATCCGGCATATCTTCCTATGGTATTAGGTTCAGGTGCAGTAACACCAATGCAAATGGCCGCAGGCTATGCTGTATTTGCTAATGGTGGTTATCAAATAGAACCTTACTTTATAAAAAGAATAGAAGATGTTAAAGGAAATGTTTTAGATCAAGTGCAGCCTGCAACAGCAGGAAAAAATGCTAAACAAATTATTGATCCACGTAATGCATTTTTAATGACTAGCATGATGCAAGATGTTATTAGGCAAGGTACTGCAGTTAGAGCAAGACAACTTGGGCGTACTGATATTGCTGGAAAAACAGGAACAACTAGCAATTTCATTGATGCTTGGTTTTGTGGTTATCAAGAAAATTTAGTAACTATTACTTGGACAGGATTTGGTGAACCTAAATCATTAGGCAGAAATCAAACTGGCGGGCGTGTTACTTTGCCGATGTGGATAAACTACATGGATAAGGCGTTGAAAGATACACCAGAAACTAAGCTTGCGCTGCCACGCGGCATAACAACTGCAAGAGTTAATCCAGACACTGGGTTAAGAAGTTCAGAAGGGACTATTAGTGAATACTTTTTTCAAGAATACCTTCCACTGCAAGAAAATATTTATCTAGATTTAGATGATGATGTGAATACAGAACAAGGGTTCATGAATCAATTGTTTTAAACCTAGATTCTACAAGTGATCACACACATACTCTTTGAAACCATGTTCGCGCGAAGTATATGCACGATCACTTGCAGGGTTTAGGTTAGGGACGTGCATGAAATAACTTGAGCATCTAGCTTTGCCTTTATTCTCATCTTCCGCATTATGTAAACAGTTACATAGCCGTGCTATACGCCTGTTTACACGCTTTGAATATGAGCATAAATCCTGTGCTAGTTGCTCAAGTTATTTCATGCACGTCCCTAAATCTTGCTATGCCAAAGTTAATTTTGCAAATTCTAATGATAACCACTTGACACCAACACGATTAAAATTAACTTGAACACGCATACTACCTTCGTCACCTTCACAGTTTACAATAACACCTGCACCAAATTTATGATGTAATACATTTTGTCCAATACGCCATTGGTTAGTTGATGAGTGTAGTCGGTTTGCTTGAGTAGTTGGTTTATTAGTCGTATATTTTGCTGCAACATCTTTAGAATAGCTGGTACTAGATTGATGTACAGATTGCATCCATTTCATTAAGTTATCTGGAATTTCATCCAGAAAGCGTGAAATAATATTGTGACGAGTTTGCCCATGCAGCATCCGGCTTTGCGTAAAACTTAAATATAGACGACGCCTGGCACGTGTTATGGCAACGTACATTAAGCGTCTTTCTTCTTCTAACCCTTTGGTTTCATTGAGGCTGTTCTCGTGAGGAAATAACCCTTCTTCTAGTCCACTCAAAAATACAGTATGAAATTCCAGTCCTTTAGAAGAATGTACCGTCATCAACTGTAGCGCATCTTGACCACTGCCAGATTGATGTTCTCCAGCTTCAAGTGAGGCATGTGCAAGAAATTCAGTCAAACTATCATCTTCAGCTTCATGTACAAAACTAGTTGCTGCTGTGACTAATTCATTTAAATTCTCAACACGTTCAGTACCTTCACGTTCATTACGATAGTGCCCAATTAGCCCGCTTTGAGTTAACATTTGTTCAACAATTTGGGGTAATGGTAAATCACTACAAGCCTGACGTATGGTTTTAATCAGCGCAACAAATCCAGCGATCCCTCGTTTAGGTTTAGTTGATGCTTGAGGATTATCTGTTTCATCTGTACATTTATTAAATGCCGCTGTCCATAAGCTAACATCTTGTTCTCTAGCATCATCTTGCAATTGTTCCAAGGTACGAGCACCAATACCACGGGTAGGAAAATTAATCACTCGTAATAACGCATTATTATCGTCAGGGTTGGCAATTAAGCGTAAATAAGCCAAGGCATGCTTGATTTCTTGACGCTCAAAGAAACGCATGCCACCATATACTCGGTAGGACAATGAAGCGTTAAATAGACCATGTTCCAATACCCGAGATTGGGCATTAGAACGATAAAGCAAAGCAATCTGAGATAATGCGATCCCTTCAGCATGCAACGCTTTTATCTCGTCAACAATAAATGCAGCCTCATCAAAATCAGTAGGTGCGTTATATACTCGTAATGGTTCTCCACTCTCTGCCTGAGTCCATAAATTCTTACCTAGACGACCATCGTTATTTTTAATTAGAATGTTGGCTGCATCTAATATATTGCCATGTGAACGATAATTTTGTTCTAACTTAATTATTTTAGAAACATTAAAATCATGCTTAAAATGATTCATGTTTTCAGTATTGGCACCACGAAAAGCATAAATGCTTTGGTCGTCATCACCGACAACAAATACTGCGGCAGCACAATCAGAACCTACACCAGCTAATAACTTAAGCCATTTATATTGTAGGCTATTGGTATCTTGAAATTCATCAACCAGAATATGACTAAAACGCTCCT
>JAJFJL010000016.1 GCA_021774055.1 Nitrosomonas sp.
ATCAACCGCGCGGTGTTTGTAGAGCCGGTGAAAGCAACGCCTGCAATACGATCATCTGCCAGTAATTGTTTGCCAATTAAGCCGCCATTTCCGGGAAGGAATTGTAATACGGTGCTTGGGATGCCTGCTTGATGCAAGATATGGATACAGGCGATGGCGGTCAATGATGTTAATTCTGCAGGTTTAGCAATTACGGTGTTACCGGCGACCAGTGCTGCCGCAATTTGACCAATAAAAATAGCAATTGGAAAATTCCACGGACTAATACATACGAATACACCACGACCATAATATTGCAGTAGGTTTTCTTCGCCAGTTGGTCCTTTTAATTTTATTGGTTGATCAAATAAATCGATGGCTGAAGCCGCATAATAACGGCAGAAATCAATAGCCTCACGTACTTCAGCCAATGCGTCTTGGATAGTTCTGCCTCCTTCACGCACACACAGTGAAACTATCATTGGCCTGTTATCTTCCAGTAAATCAGCTGCATTTCTTAAATAATTGACACGCTTATTTACCGGATGTAAACGCCAACTATTAAAAGCATTAGCTGCTGCATTTATTGCATCGGTTACTGCATTCTGGTTGCTAGGAATAATTGTACCAACGCTATCTTGATGATTTGATGGTGAAGTTACTGGCTTTGTTGAACCGCTGTAGGCAAGGCCATTGATTAATGGATAAGCTTGGTAATTGCTGCTGGATAATCTGTTGATATGTTGTTGCAATTGCTCTAATTGCTGCGGGTCAGCTAAGTTTAAGCCTGGTGAATTTAGACGTTCCTTTCCAAATAATTGAGCGGGTAAAGGCAGCGTTACGTTTTTGTCTTTTTTCCAAGCAACGACAGGGTCTTGCACAACCGTATCAATTGAAATGTCAGGGTTTTCAATTTGATTGACAAATGAGGTGTTGGCACCATTTTCTAATAAACGTCGAACCAAATAGGGTAATAAATCCTGGTAACTTCCCACCGGGGCATAGATACGGCATGGGATCTGGCAAGGTTTGTTTTCTATGATTTCTTGATAAAGTTGCTCACCCATACCATGCAAGCGTTGGAATTCGTAGGTGGTATATGATCCGGCCAATTTATGAATAGCGGCGACCGTATGTGCATTATGGGTTGCAAATTGTGGGTAAAAAAGTTTTGCTTGTTTGATTAATAACTGTGCACAAGCAAGATAGGAAATGTCAGTAGCAGATTTCCGGGTGAACACAGGATAGTTTGCTAAACCATTTTCCTGGGCATGTTTTATTTCAGTGTCCCAATAAGCACCTTTAACTAAACGTACTGGAATCTCGCATTGTTTGGCCTCCGCTAAGCTAGCGAGCCAATGAATTACGTGAATCGCTCGTTTTTGATAAGCCTGAACTGCAAGTCCCAAGCCTGGCCAGTGATTAAAATCTGGATGTGTGAAGACTGCCGCAAAGATATCTAGTGACATCTCTAATCGGTCAGTTTCTTCCGCGTCAATAGTTACCATGACATTATGAGTATGTGCACATTTGACTAGATTGAATAATTTAGTTTTTAATGCTGCTACGGCACGCCGGTGCTGTAGAGGTTCATAACGTGGATATAATGCTGACAACTTGATAGAGATACTTGGGTTAGCAAAAACATTCTCAGATTGAACGCTCATCGATAATTTATTGATAGCGTCGAAATAAGCTTGATAATAGCGATCTGCATCGGCGGTTGTAGTTGCTGCTTCACCTAGCATGTCGAAAGAATAACGATAACTAGCATGATCTTGACTCTCAATAATGCCGCCTGCAATCGTCTCGGCAATAATAAACTTTGATCCTAAAAAACGCATGGCCTGTTTAAGAGCACTACGAATCAAAGGCTGACCTAATCGCGCTAATAGACCTGTGAATATTTGTTGATGTTGTTGTTTGTTTAGCTTGATGTATTGTTCAAATTGATCGGTAAGTTGCAGTATATTAGTCGACAAATTAACTAACATTGAATCACTATGTTGCAAATGTTCATGCCAATGTGCGGCAGTTAATTTGTCAGCTAAAAATCGATCTTGCGTCGCTTGATCAGGGATACGTAATAATGCTTCAGCGATACTCATTAGCACGATGCCTTCTTTACTGTTAAGTTGATACTCATGCAGGAAAGCTTCGGTTATTGATTGCTGTTTTTTATTGTTGCGTACCGCAGATACAAGTTTGCGAGCGTAGTTGTTGGTGTCATTTGTTTGGAAATTGGCTAGTTGTACCAATAAATTACTAACTAAGTCTTTTTCATTGGCCAAATAAGATTGATTGATGGCAATACGTGGTGTACTTGGATTCATGGCTGTCTCCGATGTGTTTTATGGGAGTAAAAACCTAAAAAGTTGTCAGTAAAAAGGTGGCAGTCATTGTAATTTGTAGGACATGTACACAATTTAATGACGGGCGCTTGGTAAGTGATAGTGAAACCTAGAAAAGTCAAAAGCTGGGATGCATTACATTTAACCTAGGTCATGCAAGTAATCGTGCATGCAATCTGTTGTACTGTATGTGTGCGATTACTTGCAGAATCTAGGTATTATATAGTTGGTCTTGGGTTGGCTGGCTAGTCATCCTTTGTTCATTTGAAAATAAATGAACCTTTTCCGAAATGAGATATACTGGGTGTTTTCCCGCTTAACTTAATATCTAGATCCTGCAAGTGATCATGCACATTTTGCACAACAGATTGTTTCATATAACAAACTTTATTCTTTAGGAATATCAATAAGTATTCCATGCAGAATAAAATTCACCCTATGAAACAATTTGTTACACACTATATGCATGATCACTTGCAGGATCTAGGTAATAAAGTTAATGAAGAGCCCAAAGAAAATCAAGTATATTTAGCCCAAAAATAGATATCGAATTTCTTTCCAAATACAAGTTGTCAGTTTGGTCGTGTGAAATAACCTTATAATAATGCCTATAAAATCAAACTTGTATGTGCTAGATGATGATCCGCAATATGCCGATCTATTGGCAGAAGCTGCGGCAAAAGTAGGATGGAGATCTATATCAGAACAAAGTGCCGCCGCCTTTTTTTCTTATGATTTGCCTAAGAATGTTATTCTGGTTCTAGATCTCAATATGCCGGAAATGGATGGTATTGAAGTTATCAGAACCATAGCGCAGAGAGAGATTGACCTACAACTGATATTGATCAGTGGTTTTGATGCGCGGGTATTGCATTCAGCACAACAATTGGCAGAAGCACACAATATAAAAGTTTTGGCCTGTCTGTCTAAACCGATCGCTATTCAGGAATTTATCAAGACCCTGGATCGTATCAAACTAAATCCCAGTTTTCACGGAAAAACAGCTGATGAACATAATTCAATATCGGCAGAAGAACTGGTGCGAGCCATAAAGCAACACCAACTGATTTTATATTACCAGCCTCAGATAAATATAAAAACAGGTGTCTTTAAGGGTGTAGAAGCATTGGTGCGCTGGAAGCATCCTGAATTAGGGATGATTTTTCCAGAACAATTCATTAGCCTGGCAGAAAGAAATGATTTGATCGATCAATTGACTGAAGAGGTTATTACTATCGCTGTCGAACAGAGTAAGCATTGGGAGTCAGAGAGTTTTATTACCACTATTTCAGTTAATGTGTCTGCAACTAACATCACCAGCCTGTGTTTACCAGAGCAGTTAAAGAAACTGACTGATAAATATGCTATCGACCCTAAAAGAATTACATTGGAAATTACTGAAAGTGCTGTAATGAGAGAGCTAACATCTTCGCTGGATGTTCTTAATCGACTAAGGATGAAAGGTTTTTCACTTTCTATTGATGACTTCGGTACGGGCTATTCTTCGTTATCTCATTTATACCAGGCACCCTTTGTCGAACTTAAGATCGACCGACACTTTATTATGCGTATGCTTGACGATACAGAAGCCATGGTAATCGTTAAAATATGTATCATGCTTGCGCATATGTTAGGTATGAAGGTGGTAGCTGAAGGTGTTGAAACGCAGGAAATATGGGATAAATTAGAGTTGCTTGGATGCGATGCTGCGCAGGGTTATTTTATCGCCAAACCGATGCCTGCTAACGACCTGATTAAATGGAAGAGAAATCGGCACTAGCTTGCTTTATTAGTAACCAACTGAAATGACAATACTAACATCTGAAGGTTATCATCTGCGTAGGTATAGTTGCCGGATAATTTATCGGTTTATACTGATTGTGCTGTTATTTTCATTTCAATCTATTACAAACGCACAACCAACTCTGGTACTTAATACGACTGGACAACCACCGTTAAATACTGAGACACATGACGGTTTTATGGATCAAGTCGCTCGCGAAGCAATAAAGAGAATAGGATACCAACTTATTATAAATCGCTTGCCGGCTGAACGAGGCCTGCGCAATGCAAACAGTGGTCTAATTGATGGTGAAATGAGTCGTGTCAAGGGTATCAACCATCTTTATCCTAATTTGATTCGTGTGCCAGAAAAAATAATGGATTGGGAATTGGTGGTTTTTTCCAAAGAAGATATTAAGTTGCAGTCGGGCTGGAATAGCCTGGTTGATAAAAATATTGCATTTATCACTGGCTGGAAGATTCTGGAAAAAAACGCGCCACAATCAGCGAATATTACCAAGACAAGAAATGCAAGACAACTGTTCACACTACTGGAAAAGAATCGTGTTGACTTAATTGTTTATGAAGGTTGGGGTGGTAATTATCTACTCAACCAACTACAGATTGATAGTATCTATGTGCAACTGCCAGCGCTTAAAATTAAGGCTATGTATATGTATTTGCACAAAAAACACGCTGTACTGGTGCCGCAACTGGCACATGCACTGCTGGATATGAAAAGAGATGGTAGCTATGAACAGCTAGAAAAGAAATACCTAAACCCCATCTCAAAAAAATGAGTAACTAGTGGGAAAAACACTCAAACTCATGAATGGTAGCCTTGCCAGGCGTATGACACTGTACGTTATTCTAGCAAGCACCTTATTCGCTATTTTTGCCTCCGGCATTCAAATCTACTTAGAGTTTCAACGTGATATTAGAGGGGTGCACGCTGGTTTAGCTCAAATCGAACAAACACACCTTTCTAACATAGCATCTCGTGTCTGGGTGTTGGATACCGAAGAACTACAGACCACTCTTGATGGCCTGCTCAGTCTGCCCTACATCCAGTATATTGCTGCTTCTGATAATGACACTTTGTTCATGTCAGCCGGCATCGATACTGACCACAATGTTATCGTCAGCCAGTATCCACTCAACTATGAGCTTAACAATAAGACCGTTCCTATCGGTAAGCTCATCGTCAAAGCATCGTTGGATGAAGCTTACCAGCATGTCATTGATAGAGCCGTTATCATTATTGTCACTAATGCGATTAAAACGCTCTTTGTTGCCGGATTAATACTGCTTATCTTTTATCGGTTAATTGCGCAGCATTTAATTAGAACTGCTGAGTTTGCGGAACAACTAAATATCGATACATTGGGTAGCATATTTGAATTCAACCGCAAGAAAAATTTACCAGGACAACAAGACGAACTGGATCTTATTAAGACGGGCCTGTCTAATATGCAGCAGAGTCTGGCGGGTGCAATAAAGAGCCTGAAAGATAGCCGATCTCGGGTTCATTTATTACTTGATTCAACCGCTGAGGCGATTTTTGGTATCGATAATGATGGCAATTGTACTTTTGTTAACCAGGCCTGTCTCGATATGCTGGGCTATGAAGATAACTCTGAATTACTAAACAGAAAGATACTTGAACTGATTCATCACAGTTATGCTGATGGCACACATTGCCCAGTAGAAACGAGTCATATTTTTCAAGCTATCCGGGTGAAGCAAGCAGCACATATTGATAACGAAGTGATGTGGCGTAAGGATGGCAGCTGCTTTGCGGCTGAGTACTGGGCACATCCGATATTTAAAGAAAATGAATGTATTGGTGCAGTCGTCACTTTTCTGGACATTACTAGTCGTGTCGAGGCTTTCAAGGCACTGCAAGACCGTGAACAAAATCTAGACATTACGCTGAATAGTATCGGTGATGCTGTTATTACTACCGATGTTAAAGGTAATGTGGTTCGTATGAACCCAGTGGCAGAGCAACTGACTGGCTGGTCACTTAAAGAGGCCACGGGGCAATCATTAAAAACCATCTTCCCAATTATTGATGCGTCTACTCGCGAACCGTTGGAAAATCCGGTTGAAAAGGTCATAACCAACGGTGAAACTACCTTTCTCAGTAATCACACTACCTTGATCGCTAAAAATGGTGTGGAACACCAGATTGCTGATTCTGCAGCCCCTATTCGTGATAGTGATGGAGGTATCTATGGCATGGTCCTGATCTTTAATGATATTACCGAACAATATCAATTGCGAGAAGCCGCAGTTGAAAGTAAAAGAGACCTTCAGGCCATCATGGATCACTCCGCTGCGGTGATCTACATTAAAGATACCAAGGGTATTTTTACATTTATTAATCATCAATTTGAGGATTTATTTCATATACGCCGCGAAGATATCGTTGGTAAAACTTTACATGATATTTTTCCTAAAAATATTGCGGATGTGATGCAGTTCAACGATAAAGCTGTACTAGAAGTAGAACACGCACTTGAATCCGAAGAAGTTGCGCCGCTGGATGACGGTCTTCACACTTATGTTTCCATCAAATTTCCATTGTGGAATAGCGAAGGCAAAATTTATGCTGTCTGTGGCATTTCTACCGATATTACATCGCGTAAAGAAATGGAAGATGAAATTCGTTCATCGGAACAGCACCTCAAACTTTACCGTGATCAAACGCCCTTGGCGACCATAGAATGGAACGCCGATTTTCAGGTCAAGGATTGGAATATAGCCGCTGAGAAAATGTTTGGCTATACACTTGATGAAGTTCGAGGTCATGACTTTCTCGATCTCATGTTGCCTAAAGATACTGTTGCTAATGCCAAACAAGTTTGGCATGACTTAATGGCACAAACCGGCGGCACAAAAAGTATTAATGAAAATTTGACCAAACATGGTCAGGTTATTTTATGTGAATGGCATAACACCTCTCTTGTGGATGCGTCAGGGAAAGTTATTGGTGCTGCTTCTATCGTACGGGATATCACTGCAGAACATCAAACGCGACAGGCATTGTTGTATAAAGAACAAGAGCAACGAGAAATTCTCAACACCATCGTCGACGCGGTGATCACAATTGATGAATTTGGCATTATCCTTACCTATAATAAAGCGGCTGAGACACTGTTTGGTTACACCACGGGTGAAATCGTTGGGCAATCTGTCAAAAGGTTGATGTCCGAGTTTGAGGCAAGTCAACATAAAAGTTATCTGCAGCATTATCTGGAAACGGGTGAAGAACGTATCATCGGCGTTTGCCGTGAAGTAAAAGTACAACATAAAAATAAAGGTATCTTTCCGATACGATTATCGGTTGCTGAGTTGCCGTCTGGTACCGACAGCAAACGGCGTTTTGTCGGCTCATGTATTGACTTAAGCTTAGTCAAACAACAGGAAGAGCAGCTCCGTCGTAGCCAGAAAATGGAAGCTTTAGGTAAGCTTACGGGTGGTGTTGCGCATGATTACAATAATGTGCTCGGTGTTATTCTAGGCTATGCTGATTTATTGAAAGACGCGCCAAACGTAGCGCCACAAACGATCAAATATGCTCAGGAAATTTACCATGCAGCTGAGCGCGGCGCCAAACTGACACAAAAATTACTCTCCTTCTCTCGGCAAAAAAGCACCGAAGCTACGGTGTTAAATATCAATGCACTGTTGCTGGAAGGACAGCATATGCTGGAAAAAACACTGACAGCACGTATTAAGTTAGTCTATGACCTGTCAGATGATCTTTGGCTAATTCGCGTTGACGATGGTGATCTGATGGATGCCATTCTTAACATGAGCATCAATGCCATGCATGCGATGAAGTCAGAAGGTTTGTTAACCCTTTATACCGGCAACAAGAAAATCAATGACCGTGACGCGCGATCGCTACGAATGAAAGCAGGTGACTATGTTTTGTTCAGCATTACTGATACTGGCAGTGGTATGGATGAGGCAACTAAGGAAAAAATATTTGATCCGTTTTTTTCCACCAAAGGTGAGTGCGGTACCGGGCTGGGATTAAGTCAGGTATATGGATTTGTTGAGCGTAGCGATGCCTTAATCAAGGTGTCTTCGGAACCAAGGCATGGCACACGATTTACACTATACTTTCCACGGTGCCGTGAGAGCCAAGGACAAGACCTAGAAACAAATAAAGCACAAGAAGTCATCGACTTAAGAGGCAAAGAGACAATATTGATTGTTGATGATGAATCGGCATTACTCAACCTAAGCTGCGAAATACTAAGTCAGCAAGGTTATAATATTCTCTGCGCGCATAGCGGAAAACAGGCGTTGGAAATATTGGCGCATGAATCCATTGATCTGCTTTTTTCAGACATCATTATGCCTGAAATGGACGGTTATCAACTGGCATCAATGGTGCAAAAGAAATATCCTGACGTAAAAATTCAATTGGTGAGCGGATATAGTAATGGACATCATGTGAATATGGTTGATGATAGCCTGCATCAGAATTTAATCTATAAACCTTTTAATACGCAAAGTTTGTTGAAGAAAATACGGGTATTGCTAGATAAAAAAGATGGGTAGAGTAAATTAAATACGCTAATTTTTCATGTTTTTATTCCGCTGATATCAATCAGTCGGCACTCAGTTGGGGGTAGATAGTGTTTGGATACGGGTTGTTCCTAGTTCCGATGATCTCAATGAATATTAATACAAAATCATCCGTAGCTATGCTAGGTATAGATATATATTCCCACGCTGTAGCGTGGCAACTAGTACTAATACCTGTCTTATCTCATACATGACTCAAACCTTAATGATCCAAGGCACTACTTCCGACGCCGGTAAAAGCATGCTAGTTACTGCACTATGTCGCTGGTTAGCTAGACAGAATATCCGCGTTGCACCATTTAAGCCACAAAACATGGCATTGAATAGTGTGGTGACTGAAGATGGTGGGGAGATTGGTCGTGCGCAAGCGGTGCAGGCGCTTGCTTGTGGCTTGAAGCCGCATACAGATATGAACCCAGTGTTACTGAAACCGAATACTGATGTCGGTGCACAGGTGATTATTCATGGCCATGCAATTGGTAATATGGATGCTTGTCATTACCATGATTACAAAACGATTGCACTTAAGGCGGTGCTTGAATCTCATGCCAGGCTAGTTGCAAACTATACACATGTTATCGTTGAAGGCGCAGGTTCACCGGCTGAAATTAATTTGCGTGCTAATGATATCGCTAACATGGGTTTTGCTGAGGCAGTGGATTGCCCGGTTATTTTGATTGCGGATATTGATCGAGGCGGGGTATTTGCCCATTTAGTGGGCACTTTATCCTTGCTTAGTAAGAGTGAGCAAGCGCGTATCAAGGGTTTTGTGATTAATCGTTTTCGAGGTGATATTGCTTTGCTGCAATCTGGATTGGATTGGTTGGAACAATATACTGGTAAACCGGTGTTGGGTGTTTTACCTTATTTGCATGGTTTACATCTTGAGGCTGAAGATGCTGTGCCGCGTACGCCAACTACATCAACAGTTATTGGGCCAACGAATACACAACATATTAATATTATTGTTCCGGTCTTGCCACGTATCAGCAATCATACTGATTTTGATCCACTACGATTACACCCACAAGTTAATTTACAATTCATTCTACCGGGTGAAGCTATTCCAGCCGCTGATTTGATAATCTTGCCAGGGTCAAAAAGTGTCCGTGCTGATCTTGAATTAATTCGTCAACAGGATTGGGAATTAGCTATTAATAAACATTTACGCTACGGTGGGAAAATTATTGCTATTTGTGGTGGCTTTCAAATGTTAGGTAACATGATTTATGATCCTAATGGCTTAGAAGGTGAGGCCGGTAGCTGCCATGCGATGGGGTTATTTGATATGAGTACTACATTGGCAACCGATAAACAATTACGTAATGTAACAGGAACGTTAACCTTGGATGGCTCAATAGTTACTGGATATGAAATTCATGCTGGTGTCACCACTTATCATACAACTTATCAATCAGCAGTTTGTTTTTCGCATGGATCAGATGGTGCCATTAGTACTGATGGATTAATTCTTGGCACTTATTTACATGGCCTTTTTGAATCACCAGCAGCCTGTACTGCACTACTTAATTGGGCTGGGTTAGATGATGTAAAACAGTTTGATTATCATGCTTTGCATGAGGCGGCGATTGATCGTCTAGCAGATATGCTTGAACATCATATGGATACTGCGCAGCTTTATCAACTTTTAGGAAAAACATCATTATGACGCATACGTTGATCCTTGGCGGTGTACGTTCAGGAAAAAGTCGGTTAGCTGAACGTTTGGCCATTGAAAGCCAAATGCCGGTGACTTATATTGCTACTGCCACGGCACAAGATGATGAAATGCAAAAACGTATTGCCATACATCGTGAACAGCGTCCTGATAATTGGCAGCTTATAGAAGAGCCATTGAGACTTGCTAATGCTTTATCTAAGGTGGCTACTAACCACTGCATCTTGCTAGATTGCTTAACATTATGGCTAACTAATCTACTTGTTACTGATGATCTATCATTATTTACACAAGAACATGATGCTTTATTAACTGTATTGCCTACACTTAACAATCGTATTCTAATTGTTAGCAATGAAACCAATATGGGGGTCACTCCCATGGGTGAGCTAAGTCGTCGTTATTGTGATGAGGCGGGTCGATTGCATCAAGAGCTGGCACAACATTGTGATCAAGTTGTTTTAATGGTCGCTGGCTTACCACATTTGCTAAAAGGGAAATCATTATGAATGAAACAAAATCTCTAGCATGGCTAACAAAACCAATTGCTACGCTGGATAAAGTTAATGAAGAAGCTGCCCGTTACCGTCAAACACAGTTAACTAAACCACCAGGATCATTAGGTCGCCTTGAGGAAATAGCTATTCGTATGGCAGCTTTGCAAGGCACAGCTAGTCCTGGTATTGAACGGGTACAAATTGCAATTTTTGTCGGTGATCATGGGGTGGCGGCAGAAAATGTGTCAGCATTCCCGCAATCAGTTACTAGTGAAATGATTAAGAATTTCGCTAATGGTGGGGCAGCGATTAATGCCCTAGCTGACGAGATTAATGCACCATTGGATCTGATTAATATGGGTACGGCACACGACCCAGGTTTATTTGATGAAGTTACTAATCATAATATTGGGCCAGGTACGGCAAATTTCACCATTGAACCAGCAATGACAGCAGAGCAACTTAATCAGTCATTGGCGGCAGGACATGATGCCATTGAATGTGCCCAATTTGCTGGTGCACAATTGTTTGTCGGTGGTGAGATGGGAATCGCCAATAGCACAGCAGCATCAGCACTCGCTGCTTGTTTACTTAGCATCTCTCCAACATACTTAACCGGCCCAGGAACTGGGCTTGATGCGCAGGGTATCTCTCATAAAATAAAAGTTATCCAACGTGCTATTGATTTACATAAGACATTTATTGATTCGCCACTGGAAGCCTTACGTCGTGTAGGTGGTTTTGAAATCGCCGCACTAAGCGGGGCTTATATTCGTTGTGCACAAGTAGGTATGCCTGCAATAGTTGATGGTTTTGTTGCATCTGTTGCGGCACTGGTCGCAGAGCAATTTCGTCCAGGTATAACTGACTGGCTATTGTTTTCACATCGCTCAACTGAACCTGGTCATAAAATAGTACTTGATGCACTTAAAGTCAAACCATTATTGGATCTAGGCTTACGGCTAGGTGAAGGTAGTGGTGCCGCAACAGCAGTGCCTATATTACGGTTAGCTTGTGCACTACATAATAAAATGGCCACCTTTAACGAGGCATCTATCTCAAAAACAGAATGAATCTAGTCAGTCATATTAATCTTCTACGCCACGGCAAAACATCAGGTGGTTCACGTTTTTTTGGCGCAACAGATATTCCTATCAGTCAATATGGCATGACACAAATGTGGACTACGCTACAAAATTCATTGGTCAAATGGGATCATATTATCTCCTCACCTTTAACACGTTGCGCTGATTTTGCGCATCAATTGGCGCAACGTGATTCGATTGCAATTACTTTGGACGAACGTTTAAAAGAATTTAATTTCGGTATCTGGGAAGGCTATACAGCGGCAGAAATAATGCAAATTGATGCAGATGCATTAACTAAATTTTGGGAAACCCCTTCAGCTCACCCACCGCAAGATGGTGAATATTTACATCATTTTCAAACCAGAGTTCTAGCTGCATGGTATGAAATCACATCAACATATATTGGACAAAAAGTTTTATTAGTAACTCATAGTGGTGTAATCCGCACGATTCTCTGTCATATTTTGCAAAAGCCGATTGATCGACTACTTGAAATTGAAGTTAAACATGCCAGCATGCAACATATCCAGGTAACACAAAAACAAGGTTTGCCGCATGCAACTTTAATCAGTAATCCATAGCATGTTCAAACCATTCTTAATCGCGCTGCAATTTCTTACGCAATTCCCTATATGGTTTAAATCGAAGCCTAGCAACACAATGGTTGGGCGTTCGATTCTTTACTATCCTATTGTTGGATTACTAATTGGGTTATCACTTGCTGCACTATGGTGGTTACTTAGTGGCACACCACCATTGGTTGCAGCAGTATTAATTCTTATTAGCTGGGTTTTAATCACCGGTGGCTTACATCTTGATGGACTAGCTGATAGTGCCGATGCCTGGGTTGGAGGTATGGCTAATAAAGAAAAAACCCTAACCATCATGAAAGACCCCAACTGCGGCCCCGCTGGAGTTGTCGCTATCCTATTATTATTACTGCTTAAATTTGTAGCACTTTACACCTTGTTGCTAGCTAACGAATGGGTAATGTTAATTTTAGCCACCACATTAGGCAGAACAATCCTACCTCTACTATTTCTAACCACCACTTATGTGCGTCCGAATGGACTTGGTGCCATTCTTGTAAGCCATATGCCGCAACGATTAACCATCCTCATACTTGCTATAACCACCGTATTAACCTGCTTGACCTTAGGGCTTGATCACCTATGGGTTGTTTTTGCAATCCTGGCCATATTTTGGCTGCTGCAACGCATGATGGTGCAACGAATTGGAGGAACAACCGGGGATACTGCGGGGGCGTTGGTTGAAATAATTGAAGTGGCTGTGTTGGTTATGGTGGTTTTGAGTTAATTTAGCAAGTAGCCTGGATGGAGCTTGCGGAATCCGGGATTGCGATGATGAAAAGCCGCATCACCTATCATAATAATGTCAAATGGACCGTCTGAGCAAATTTCCCCGGATTCCGCTGCGCTTCATCCAGGCTACGAATCTGGTGGTCTGCGTTGGTTATGGTAGTTTTAGTAATTCTGCTGGTATAAATAAATTTCTTGGAGAGTGGTAATTGTCATATTCGTAAGTTGATAAGTTTGCTAGGTCAATGGTTTGGGTGAGGTGTGGTGACATAAGGATATTGCACCAGTTGTGTGGGAATAAACGGCATAATGCTCTTTGATTATTGCGCCCTACCGCTTGTTCCACTGATTTTATTTTTGTTTAAAAACCTCATCAATCACATCTAGAAATTCAATCACATTAATAGGTTTGGTAATATAATTTATAAACCCCATGTCTAGAGCATTTTTAATATTGTTATTCATCGCGTCTGCAGTTAAGGCTATAACAGGAATATTTTTGGTGCCTTGAATTTTCTGTAGTTCTTCGAATGCTGTCAAACCATCCATGCCTGGCATATGAATATCCATTAAGATCAAATCAGGCGCTTCAGATTGAGCCAATTTAATTCCATTCAGAGCGGTAGAAGCAGACAATAATCTTATATCTTGTCTATGATCAAGAATTTGTTTTACTAACTCTATGTTTACAGGAATATCTTCAATGTAGAGTATTTGCTTCTTATCGTTTCTTAAGGGCGACTGAATTGATTCTGTTTTCTCATTAATATGAGTTGGCAATAGATTTTGAACTGAAAGAGGAATATCAACATAGAAAAAACTTCCTTCTTTAACAACACTTTTAAAACCGATCGTTCCATTCATCAATTCAATAAGTTGTTTAGTTATTGTTAGACCAATCCCAGTTCCTTCGATTTGTTCAGATTTTATACCTAAACGTTCAAAAGGTTTGAAGAGGTTCTTTTGCATGTTAATAGGAATTCCACGTCCTGTATCTCTTATCCCTAAACGTATCGTATTATTATCCTGTTTTTCATAAGAAACAATTATAGAGCCATTAGATTTGTTAAATTTAATAGCATTTGAGATTAGATTCAAAATAACTTGTTTGATGCGAAACTGATCTACTTCAACAAAATAACTATCTATGGGTATTTCTTGATATTCGATAGAGAGACCTTTCTCGTTAGCTAATGACTTAGAAATAGAAATTACGTTATCCACAATAGGTACTAAATCAATTGCTTCAATGGTTAAATCCAAATTCTTAGATTCTATTCTCGAAAGATCTAAGACTTCATTGATAAGTTTTAAAAGATGTTTTCCTGCAGAAGATATCATCTGTAGGTTTTCTTTCTCAGAATCACTCAATTTACTTTTGGGATTTATTTCTAGTAGTTGAGTAAACCCTAAGATAGCGTTCATGGGAGTTCTTAACTCATGGCTCATTCTAGCTAAAAAGTCTGATTTAGCATGGTTAGCTCTTTCAGCTTCCTTCCTTGCTTTTTTAAGCTTTGAAATATCATAAGCATAAATGTTTAAATGCGGTGTTTCTTTTATATAAACCAGATTAAACTCAAAAATCTGTCTCTCGAACTTCCATTCAAAAATAGAATGTTTTTGGGTGGCAACGGTTTTTTTTATAACTTCAATAAATGGTGGTGGCATAATTTTTTTGATACCACAATTTAGGTGTTTAAGAATAGATAATGCTTTTTTATTTGCATAAAGTACTACACCATCAATAGAAACACGAAAAACTGGGTTGGGATTCTCACTAGGAAGCGTGGACAGTTTTTTTATTTCTTCATCTGCTTTTATGCGTTCCGTAATATCCATAGAATTTGCTGTGATGTATATGAGGTTATCATCATCAAAAACTGGACTAATTATAGTTCTGTACCAAATGACATTCCCATCTATTTCAAAAGAATATTCAATGGTACTTGTCTCTCCCTTGGTAGCTCGGTACATATGTTCATTAAAAATATCACGAGTATCTTTTGGGGCGGCGTCAGTAGGGAATGTATGTCCATAATAATTCTCAATATTTTCAATTTGAAGAGCAGCCACTCCACAACTTCCCATAAATCGTAATTTCAAGTCTGGATCAAAAACTTTGTGGCATATTGTCGAGGATTGTATCAAACCATTTATATTAGGATCATTATTAAACGATTGTAACAATGCATCTAAAGTTGGCTGTTCCATTTTATATTTGAATTCCTGTGAGAATTGATTTATATAACTGAACTGGGTTCATCAAGTAGCCTGGATGGAGCTTGCGGAATCCGGGGTTGCAATGCTGAAATAAGTCGCATCACCTGTCATAATAATGTCAAATGGATCGTCTGGGCAAATTGCTCCAGGATTCCGCAAGCTCCATCCAGGCTACGAATTTACCTTCCAAAGAACTCACAGAATCAATTATTCAACCATCATCACTTGTTCCTGCATTGGCCAAACTCCCCGTTTAATTGCCTGAGAACTTTCAAACATAATATAACTTTGCCTTCCATAATGAGGAAGTGGGCGGATTAATGCCTCTAATGCGTCGTTATCCTGAGCAGAAATAATCGCTAATGTTGTGCCGTTGGTTTGGCGTATGGTCCAGGCTTGTGCGCTACCTTTATTGCTTATAATTTCAGGTTTCTCTGGTAAATTGTTTGCGCTTAACCATGCGTCAATTTGCGCTTGTAAGCCGATAACCAGGGTCGGTTCGGTTGTTGGTGTTTTACTGCTGGTTATTATGCTTGGATTACGGCGTTGGAGTTTGCTGGCTAAGGTTTCCGCAATTTGTAAGGTTTCCTTGTTTTCTGATAGCAACAGAGTAGTAGTGGTTTGATTAACCATTACTTCGCGCAGGATTGGCGGGGCTTCATCAGGCGCTAGTTGGCGGAATAAACGTAAGTTTGGGTCAAGTGCGACTTTTAATGGTTCATCTTGTAGGTTAAAAGTGAAAGTTTGCTGTTGTTGTTGTAAATTAAGTAACTTAGTTTGCTCACCGTTTGCGCTATGAATAACAATCGGTACTGACAGTTGGTAAGTTGGTAATGCTTGTTGAAGGGTAACTGTTAGTTGAAAATCGGAATCTGTTTTAGTTTTATCAACAGCGCTAAGGTTGATTAATGGTGCGCCATTACGTGTTAGCCATTGTTCAAAAAACAGATCTAAATCTTGTGTAGATACGATTGCGAAAATATTTTGCAGGTCATCCCATGAGGTTACTTTAAAGCGTTGGATATTCCATAATGCTTGAATCGAACGGTTAAAAATATCTTCCCCAAGTTGATCTCTTAGCATTAAAAATAGCATTGCAGTTTTGTTATAACCGACAATCTTTGATGCCCCGTGGGTACGTGAGGTGAAGGCGTTTAATGGAGCATCCTGCCCTGGTGATAACGCGGCAAAATCACGTAACCAACCAAGTCGCATTTCACGTGCGGCTGCGGCGCTTTCTTGTTCTTTGTAAGTATAATCGGCCATGAAGGTGGTTAAGCCTTCTGACCAATTACCTTTTTGGTAATCAGGATAAACCCCATTTCCCCACCAATTATGTAGGACTTCATGGCCAAGTGAAGTAGCACGAATAAATGGTAGTTTAAGAACATTAATGCCTAGATAGGTTAATGTTGGCATGCCAAAGCCAGTTGGCGTTGGGCTAGAAACAATACTAAATTCAGTAAATGGATAATCACCGATCCATGCTTCATATAATTTAAAATAGGCTTTTACCGCATCCAGATAATCGTCTGCAAGATGGCCTATTTGTGGATGAAAATAAGTTCGCAATTGGATTTGCTGGCCGTTTGCACCTTGGATATGACTAGTTGCAATTTGATAAGGGCCAGCCATCAGTTCAATTCCCTCTGCTGGCAAAGCAAACTCAAAACTTGCTTGATAGCCTTCTTGTGCTGATTCGGATTCTTCGATCAATTTTCCGGCAACTAAGCCACGTTGCCCAGCCGGTAGTTTAAGATTTACTTGGTAGCTTGCCAGTGCACCGATGATATGTGGATACCAGCTTGAAGATTTTGGTAAAAAAGTTCCCATTACATCGCTGACCGGTTCCGGTCTACCTAGTGTTTGTTGATGGTCTAGGGATGTATTAAGTGCGGCTAGTTCGCCGTGCCAATGGACTTCAATGTTATAAGTGACTCCCAGGCTAAAAGGAATGCGCCAAGAATGATAGGGCATGTCATAACTATCAGCGCTAGGCTGTAATGGTTGACCTTCAATCAGTGCTTTTGTAACTTCAAAACGTTGACCAAGTAGCAAACGTAATTCACCGCTGTTCTTAACAGTAATTGTGCTGCGCCCTTGGATACTACGAGTTGCCGGATCAATTTCCACCTGGATGTCGTAGTTTACATTGCTAGTTATGTTGTTCGCGCTAGCGATATTGCTAATGCCTAGTAAAGTAAACAGAACAATTAAAAAACATTGTTGTAAATATTTTGCGTTAAACATATGCTTATTTATTTCCTACAGCAGGAAATTTGGCGATGATCTCAATCAGTTGGTCATCTCGTTTTACCGTCAATGGCAACCAAGTTCCTGGGGCATGGCGCTTAATTACTTTGATTAAATCATTGGTGCCTTTAACTTCTAAACCAGCAACTTTAATAATTACATCTGCAGCTTGTAATTGTGATTCTTCGGCGATACTGTCTTTTTCAACTTGCAGAATATGTGCGCCACCATGGGCAATCTCAAAACGGATACCTAAGCGTTGATATGACTGTAATGTAGGTTGTGAAACATAAGGTGCTACGCCAAATACTGCATCAGCAAGCCCAGGAACTAAACGTTTGCACGACTGACCGACATCCCAAGGTAGCAGAGAGATGACATCTTTAACCCCTAAATCATGTAACTGATGCGGCACGCCATAACCATGCACGATATGCCCTCTACCCATCACACCAACTACTAGTGGTTTGTTTTCATCAGTAACATCTAAGGCAGAATAAATAACTTCCGCCATGGCCCTATCCCAGAGTTGCTGACCTGCAATGAATAGCCTGAAATCTGCATCATCATGATCAATTTCACCTTCTTTCTTATTCTCACGGTCATGTTGTTGGTAAATCGGCAAAAGAAAATCTAAATAAGCTTTGCTTGGTTTAGCTGGTCTAGTGATACCTCCCCGTTCTTCTTCAGGAACATTATCAAAACCTTTTGCGGTTACTTTCTTTCTTAAACTGGTTGCAATATTTAATGCGCGCATCGGGATTTTATTCATCCTAGCGAAATGGAATAACGGCAAATACAGGCTAGCATCGAAGCTCCAAACAAGATTCCACTGAACTTCCCTAAGAAATTCTTTTTCCTCCAGCTCACCAGCAATCCACTTGTCTAATACAGCTTGTACTCGACGTGGAAACATTTCAAAGCCAATAACCATATCTGGGCGCAAGGTATATAGCGCAGCCAGGGTTTGCAATTGCCAGCGATGATGTTCACGGTTGATATGATTTTCACCTAGCAAAACCACCGAGTGCTGTGCTGCATTAGCAATAACTTCTGTATTAGATTGTTCACCAACACCGGGGGCGACCCAACTTGCCAGTGGTACACAGTCAGCAGTTACTACTGACTTTTTGTCAGTTTCTGTTGGTATGCGGTGGTTGTCTAGATTGCTGCAGGATGCTAATAGCAGGATGCCGATTAATCCGTATTGGAATTTTGGTTTATGGTTTTTAGATAGTTGGTTATTGTTCATGTTAGATTAGTTGCTGACCTATTTATTTTAAACTGACTGGTAAATCCTATATTTAGGAACGTGCATGAAATAAATTAGGCAACTCGCTTTGTATTTGTGCCCATCTTCTGCGTTATGTGACTGTTTACACGCTTTGAATATGAATATAGATCCTGTGCTAGTTGCCTAATTTATTCCATGCGCGTCCTTTAAGAGGTAGGGTGCGTTTTACGCACCAATGTTATAAATGGTGCATGGGGTGCACCCTACTTTAGGGACGAGGAAATAATAAATCATCCATTTAGACTTGTCCTTTTACTCTGATTTTTCGTTGGTTCTACGGTTACATAGAATAACTATGTGCCCTACGAACCGCCTCAAATCAGAGCAAAATTACTTCGCCTAAATTGGATGATTTATTATTTCCTCGTCCCTTAGTATGAAGAGTGTTTATAATTCTAAAAGTTCTTGTGTTCTTTTCTGAATAAAAGCTTCTATTTTATTTAAACGCTCTTTAGGTAAATTATATTTAACATGTTTTTTAAATTTAAAATCAATTAATTTATATAGTTTTTTCTTTTGTTCCTTGGCAATTATTTCTTTTGCAAAGATTAAAAAATCTTGAGAAGTTGCCATTAATCTTGTTTTAGCATACTTATCTAAATTTTCTAAATCATCTTCCATAGCGTAATTAAAAAGTGACAGACCATGATCAAATATTGGTGCCGTATTTATGATCCGATTCTTTTGGTTATCAATGGTCAATCCAAAATTTCCAAAATGTCTATCTTCATTGCAAATGACTGCATCAAAAATCAGCATATCAAGCAATGAGTTGTAATAATTTTTACCAAGATGTTGGTAATATTTTATAACCTCTCCCCAACCGCCAGTTCTTATAATTCTACCCGCAGGTATATAAGAAAATTCTT
>JAJFJL010000151.1 GCA_021774055.1 Nitrosomonas sp.
CTATGGTGCATTGGGTGTTAACCCGGGCTGTAAAGATTGCCACATCCCACAAGGCTTCTCTAACTTTCACCTAGCTGTTTATACCCATATTGTTGATGGTACAAGAGAGCTTTATCTTGAATTCATGAACGACTACTCCACTTTGGAGAAGTTTAACGAGCGTCGCCTAATCATGGCACATGATGCGCGCATGAACCTCAAGAAATGGGACAGCATAACCTGTCGTGATTGCCACAAAAATCCAGATCCACCGGGACGTGATGCGCAGGATGCACACAAGAAAATGGAAACAGAAGGTGCAACTTGCATCGACTGTCATCAAAATCTAGTGCATGATGAAGCACCGATGACTGACTTAGATGCAAGCCTTGCCGCAGGTGAGCTAGTATTAAAGCCAGATGAAGATGATGACTGGGACGATGACGACGACTGGGATGATGATGATTATTAATTTGACTTATTTATATTAAATTGTTGGTTAATAGAAATGTTACTCAAGAGCAATAATTGTAAGTTACAGCGTGAGAGATTCTGTTGAGTTTTTGTTTTTGAGTTGCGTTTCTATATTTTAATGTTCAAATTGTTGTCTTTCATTAGAAGATAGATTGGTTTTGAATATACTTTTAATATAAAAGTTGTTTGTGTTTATTATTCTAAAATTAAATTACCCGCCACTAAATGGCGGGTTTTTTGTTTAGATGGGGTAAAAAATGCTTGACCGTTTTCCTAAAACAAATATTGTGTATCCA
Source organism: Nitrosomonas sp. (assembly GCA_021774055.1). Lineage (GTDB taxonomy): Bacteria > Pseudomonadota > Gammaproteobacteria > Burkholderiales > Nitrosomonadaceae > Nitrosomonas. Next base: position 750 of record JAJFJL010000151.1, read on the forward strand.
CATAGAATGCGTGATTATTTTATCGCCGGATTTACATTCTTTTGTGTAGCCGTAAGTTTAGTTATTGATGGCAGCTCTAGCTTAGAGATGCAAAATTTATTAGGTGTGATCGCCTGGATTTTTTTAATTGTGCTATTACATGGTGAGAACAATGAGGTAAGAATGCAAGTAGCTATTGCAGTTGCTTTTGCAACAGCAGGCGAGCATTTTGCTTCGGTTTATATGGGTGGTTATACTTACCGTTTTGAGAACGTACCACTGTATGTACCACCAGGTCATGGTATGGTTTATTTAACTGCAGTTGCGCTTGCACGTTCTGGCTTTTTTCTTACACATGCCAGAAAAATAGCTATATTTGTTATTGTACTGTGCGGAATATGGTCCTTATGGGGAATTAGTGGTATTCCAGAACAAGGTGATCAAGTTGGAGCAATATTGTTTCTTGTATTTTTGATTTATCTTTTTAAGGGACGTTCACCTTTAGTTTATCTCGGTGCATTCTTTATAACAACATGGCTGGAAATAATAGGCACAGCTGCTGGCACATGGTATTGGGCAAAGATTGAGCCTGTTTTTGGTTGGTCCCAGGGAAACCCTCCTAGTGGAGTTTCTGCTTGGTACTGTTTAGTTGATGCAGTTGCAATTGGACTTGCTCCAATTTTCTTAGATAAAATGAAAAGAATTAGTCTTTGGGTTAAATCAGTTAAACAATAAATTTTGTGACTAGCTGTTAATTAATAATTTAATCTTGTAAATTATTTTATGGGTGGGATGTATGATAATTTTAAAGATTACTCGTAATTTTTAGGGTGAATTTTGTGACTGTTATTCGACTTCCAGATGGAACTGAGCGTGAATATGATCAGCCAGTTACAGTGCTAGATGTGGCTGCGTCAATTGGTAAAGGATTGGCGCGTGCTGCTTTAGCTGGTAGATTAGGTGGGAAGCTCGTAGATGTAACTACTATTATTGAGAATGACTGTGAGCTAACTATAATTACAGAAAAAGATGAAGAAGGTCTTGAGATTATACGCCACTCATGTGCTCATCTATTAGCCCATGCGGTAAAAGAATTGTTTCCTGATGCACAAGTTACAATCGGGCCTGTTATCGATAATGGTTTTTATTATGATTTTTCGTATAAACGTCCCTTTACTCTTGACGACTTGGCTATTATCGAAAAAAAGATGGTTGAGATAAGCAAGCGAAATTTAGAAGTTACTAGAAATGTGTGGGAACGTTCTGATGCGATTTTATTTTTTAAGAATCAGGGGGAGCATTATAAAGCCCAGATTATAGAATCAATACCAGGAGATGAAGATGTATCTTTATATTCACAAGGAGATTTTATAGATTTGTGTCGTGGACCGCATGTGCCTACAACATCAAGAATTAAAGTTTTTAAATTAATGAAAGTTGCAGGTGCTTATTGGCGTGGTGACTCTAATAATGAAATGTTACAACGTATATACGGAACTGCGTGGACCAATAAGGTTGATCAGAAGTTATATTTACATCGTCTAGAAGAAGCTGAAAAACGAGACCATCGTAAGTTAGGAAAGTTGCTTAACTTCTTTCATCTACAAGATGCTGCGCCAGGTATGATATTTTGGCATCCTAAAGGGTGGGCGCTTTGGCAGCAGATTGAGCAATATATGCGCGCTGTTCTTGATGGGAATGGTTATCAGGAAATTCGTACGCCACAGGTTCTTGATAAAGAATTGTGGGAGCGTTCTGGGCACTGGGAAAATTTCAGAGAAAACATGTTTACCACAAACTCAGAAAATCGTAATTTTGCGATTAAGCCAATGAATTGTCCTGGGCATGTACAAGTATTTAACCAGGGTTTGAGAAGCTATCGTGATTTGCCGTTAAGATTAGCAGAATTTGGGTCCTGTCATCGCAATGAAGCTTCTGGTGCATTACATGGAATTATGCGTGTTAGGGCGTTTACTCAGGATGATGCGCATATTTTTTGTACTGAAGAACAGGTGTTGGAAGAAGTTGTAAAATTTACTGATTTGTTGCAAGTTGTTTATTCTGATTTTGGCTTTGATGAGGTTCTGGTAAAGCTTTCTACTCGTCCACAAAAGCGTGTAGGATCTGAGGAACAATGGAATAAAGCTGAGGCTGCACTTGAGGCGGCATTAAATAAAAAGAAACTTGTTTGGGAATTGCAGCCAGGTGAAGGTGCTTTTTATGGACCGAAAATTGAGTTTTCTTTGAAAGATAGTATAGGGCGTGTGTGGCAGTGTGGAACTTTACAGTTAGACTTTTCTATGCCCGGACAATTAGGAGCGGAATATGTCTCAGAAGATAATACTAAACATGTTCCAGTAATGTTGCATCGTGCAATTCTTGGATCGTTAGAACGATTTATTGGTATTTTGATTGAAAATTATGCTGGCGCATTGCCACTTTGGTTATCACCAGAGCAAGTTGTTGTTATGAATATTTCTAAGAGTCAGGTTAACTATGCGCGTGAAGTTGTCTGTCATCTCAGAGAAGAAGGTATCAGAGTTTGTATAGATTTGAGAAATGAGAAAATAAACTATAAAATTCGAGAGCACAGTCTGCAGAAGTTACCTTATCAGATAATTGTAGGGGATGAAGAAGTAAGAACTCAGAGTGTATCTGTTCGTGGTCGTTCATCTTCTGATTTAGGTAGGATGTCACTGGTATCCTTTATTGAGCGTCTTAAAAAAGAAATATTCGAGAAGTCTGCATAGATTTTCTTGTCGAGATTGATTTTGGGTAAGGTAGGTAGTCGTCATTTAATATATGACTCTACATTTTTGAATCTGGTTTTAATCAGTATTTTCGTCAACCTAGTTTTTGATAATTTCAGACAAAACTAAGATTTATTAGTTTCTTACTTTGACGAAGGTATTATTTAATAGATAGTGTTTATTCTTTATAGATTGTTAATTAATTGAATTTATAGTTTAATAAACTTATGTGTGTTTGTTATTGTGTAGGAATCAAGTATCTGTGCTAATTTAGGAAAAGATGTTAGAATTGACGCTTTTATATTTTAATAAAACGGGAGAAGTGCTATCGCTCGGGAAAAAGAAGCGCGTATAAATAGTGAGATAGATATGCCAGAAATGCGCTTGATTGGTGTAGGTGGGGAGCAAATTGGTGTTGTGTCGCTTACTGAAGCGAATGCTATGGCAGATGAAGCCGGGGTAGATCTTGTTGAAATAGCACCAACAGCTAGGCCGCCTGTGTGTCGTTTAATGGATTATGGTAAGTTTCGTTATCAGGAAAGTAAGAAGAAAAATGATGCAAAGCAGAAGCAAAAACAAACACAGATAAAAGAGATTAAGTTTCGTCCAAATACGGATGATGGTGATTATAATATTAAGCTGCGTAATTTAATAAATTTTCTGAATGATGGTGACAAAGCTAAAATAACTTTACGTTTTCGTGGTCGTGAAATGGCTCACCAAGAATTTGGTATACGTCTGTTGGAACGTGTAAGAGATGATTTGGAGCCATATGCTGTGGTTGAGCAGTTTCCTAGAATGGAAGGGCGACAGATGGTAATGGTTCTATCACCAAAAAAGAAAGATGTTAAGCCGGATTAGAGTAATAAATAAGTTTGTGGCAGTTAATTAATTGGTGGAATTTTTATTCTACTGAAATCTATGACGTCCTATAGTTTTACTAATTAATGGCTGTAGCTATTGCTGATAAATTATTCTACATGTTTGGTGTTTGTAATACAGTGAAAATATGATAAAAAATGTAAATATACAAGATTTGTTGTAGGTTGTGTTTTTTGTCTCTGTGTATCTGTTTGGTATGGTTTTTTGTTATGCAAAATAGAATAAGTGATTGCTGGGTTGTATAAGTGCTCTATTCTGGAGTCACCTAGTTTCATATTAAATTTGGAGTTGTTGTTTTATGCCAAAAATGAAAACTAATAGAGGTGCTGCTAAACGCTTTAAAATTAGGGCGAATGGTAGTATTAAACGTTCTCAAGCTTTTAAACGTCATATCCTGACTAAAAAAACAACTAAAGCTAAACGTCAGTTGAGGGGTGTCATCACTGTCCATTCTAGTGATGTCAAGTCGGTTCGTGCCATGCTACCATACGCATAGGAGGAGGTTGATATGCCAAGAGTAAAACGTGGTGTGACTGCGCATGCGCGTCATAAAAAAATATTAAAATTAGCCAAAGGATATCGAGGCCGACGTAAGAATGTATATCGGGTTGCTAAGCAGGCCGTAATGAAGGCTGGGCAGTACGCGTATCGCGATCGTCGTCAACGTAAACGTCAGTTTCGTGCTTTGTGGATTTCCCGCATTAATGCAGGAGCACGTGAATGTGGTTTGTCTTATAGTGTTTTTATGAATGGTTTAAAGAAAGCATCAATTGAGGTTGATCGTAAAGTGCTAGCTGATTTGGCAGTGTTTGATATGCCTGCTTTTGAAAAGATAGCTGAACAGGCAAAGGCTGGATTGGCTGTTTAGAAGATTATTTTAGAATAATAATCTCGGCAAAATGGGTTTGTCTAGCATGTTAGGTGTTTTGTTTAAAGAAGTATAGTTGATAATTGAAAAGGGAGGCTAATGGGTAGTGATACCCAAGCCTCCTTTTTTCTTGTGTGGTTTAAGTGGATAGCAAGAAATGTTCTAATAAAACATGCAATGCGAATAGACCATAGTGATAGATCTTGTGACTAAAGGTTTAGGAAGGTGCGTTAACAATTTCGGTAACTAGCTTTGTTTTCTGCGCGTCCTATACAAGTAGTTGCGTATCTATGATGTGTGTATGTTTACATGCACCTATATATCAAGAGCAAGTTATGTTTGAAATATGAGCATAAATCATGTGCTAGTTTTTCAAGTTATTTTATGCGTGTTCCTTTTAGGTGTGAAATTTTGTAACCTGGATTATGCATAGTGTGTAATAAATTGTTTCATAAAGTGAATTTTGTTCTATATGTAATACTTATTGATATTCCTAAAGAATAAAATTTACTATATGAAATAATCTGTTGTGCAGAATGTGTATTATCACCTGCAGGATCTAGGTGTAATTTTAGTTGCTATAATTTTTTTGAATAAATGCTAATTGAGAGGTTATTTATTGTGATATGTATAATAAATGCTTCATTATCGGCGTATAGTTATTTTATTTTTTATTGATTTTTTATGAAAGATCTAGATAAATTGGTTAGCGAGGCAGTTACCTTGCTTGATAGTATTGAAGACGCAACTGAGTTGGAGCAAGTTAAAGCACGTTATTTAGGTAAAAATGGAAGACTAACAGGTTTGTTAAAAGGTCTCGGTGAACTTTCTGTTGCAGATCGTCCGATTATGGGTAATAGAATTAATCAGGCGAAGCGTCAGTTGGAAGCGACACTTGATAGACGTCGTGAATTTATTCAAGAAAAAAAGCTGGCTGCACAGTTGGCTAATGAGTCACTTGATATAACTTTGCCTGGAAGGGGGAGGGGTGTCGGTGGGCTGCACCCGATTACACGCACATTAACACGTATAGAAACATTATTTTCATCTGTTGGTTTTTCAGTAGCTTCTGGTCCAGAAATAGAAACAGATTTTTTTAATTTTAACGCGTTGAATATTCCTGAAGATCATCCCGCGCGTGCAATGCATGATACCTTCTATGTTGACAACGGAGATTTATTGCGTACGCACACGTCACCAGTACAAATTCATTATATGCAGAATCACCAGCCTCCGATTAAAGTAATTGCGCCAGGTCGTGTTTATCGTTGTGATTCTGATGTTACGCATACACCGATGTTTCATCAGGTGGAAGGTTTGTGGATTGATGAACAAGCTAATTTTTCTGCATTAAAGGGTGTATTAGCTGACTTTATGGTTAACTTTTTTGAGCGTGACGATTTGCAGGTACGTTTTCGTCCTTCCTTCTTTCCTTTTACAGAGCCTTCTGCAGAGATGGATATTGGCTGTGTTATGTGTAATGGAAAGGGTTGTAGAGTGTGCAGTCATACTGGATGGTTAGAAGTGCTTGGTTGCGGAATGGTGCATCCTAATGTATTAAAACATGTCAGCATTGATAGTGAGAAATTTATTGGATTCGCATTTGGTATGGGTGTGGAACGATTAACAATGTTGCGATATGGTGTTAATGATTTAAGGTTGTTTTTTGAAAACGATTTACGTTTTTTGAAGCAATTTAATTAGTTGATAAATAGGAATAATACCTTTGTCAAAGTGAGAAGTTAGTAAAAAACAAGAGTTGCGTGAATGGATGAAGGTATTAAGAGAATAAATTATATGTTAATTTTTTTAAATTATTATAACTAATTATTTAATATTGTTAATTTGTTCTTTGTGGAGTATGTTCTAGAGCTTGTGACATTTAATGTGAATTAAGAGCTGAAATTTTTAATTGCAGTCATTCAAAGAGTTGCAAAAAAGAGATTTTAAATTACATTTGACAGTACGTATAACACACTTATTTTACGTATCCAGTTTAGCTCTTAATTCATATTTTAGGTTCAATCCTAATTATTATTTTGGCAGTTAAAGATTCTTATGAAATTTTCAGAAAATTGGCTTCGTGCGCTTGTTAATCCGTCATGTTCAAGTGATGAATTAGCACATCTTTTGACTATGGCAGGCTTGGAAGTGGAACGTGTTGATTCCGTTGCTGCTATGTTTGATAATGTGGTTGTGGCTGAAGTATTATCGGTTGATAAGCACCCGGCCGCAGATAGGTTGAATATTTGCCAGGTCAGTGTTGGTATGGCTGCAAATAATGAAATACTACAAATTGTCTGTGGTGCACCAAATGTACGAGTTGGGATAAAGATTCCTTGTGCGTTGGTAGGTGCGAAATTGCCTGGTTTTGTTATTAAGCGTGCTAAATTGCGTGGTGTGGAATCTCATGGCATGCTGTGTTCCGCTAAAGAATTAGGTTTAGATGGTGTAGTTGATGGCTTGTTTATTCTTTCTGATGATGCCCCGGTTGGTGCTGATTTTCGAAACTATTATGAACTTGAAGATAATATTTTTACGCTTAAGTTGACACCTAATCGTGCTGATTGTTTTGGTCTTGTCGGTATTGCAAGAGAAGTCTCTGCGATTACTTCTACAGAGTTTAATCAATCTAAGGTTGAGCCATCAGAATGTGTTAGCGGTGATACCTTAGTGGTGCAGGTTGCGGCCCCTGATGCCTGTCCGCTTTATTGT
>JAJFJL010000152.1 GCA_021774055.1 Nitrosomonas sp.
CTGCAGATAATCCAATCCCAGTTATTAGCACTAGTTCATTAATAAAAAAATGGGTTACGGCAATACCATATTATACTAACAAGATGTCTTGCTGAGTGATAAATGCTTGCCAAAAACTAACAGTGATAGCCAAAACACTAATACCAACCGGCATAGGAAACCAGTAAGGCAAATTTGAAGCATAGCAATTATCACGATCACGGTGCCAAGCAAACATAATCGTTGCAACACTGAGTAATATAAAGCCACTCGCAGTATGCACAGCCATGCGCGTAAACTTTCCCCAGCCATAAACAGCTTCAAAACTAATCAAGTAACCTGTTAGAGCAACCACACTCAATCCAAAAACCAACGAACCAAGAAAACCAGCAACCATAAAGAATCTATACGTTCTTATGGTTGTGCTAAACATAATTAAAACTAACCCAATCAATGAAAAACATAGCGCTGTGTTAGGTGCCATACGGCCTGGATGTGATGTTTCAACCATGATGTAATGCTGCAACATAAGCTCATCAATACCAAAATCAACGCCTAAGATATACTGAGCAAGTGTCAATAACCCCATAAACATCAAAAACAGACCACAAACAATACCAACACTTGAGACAGCATCATCTAACCAGCCTTTAGTAAGCACCAGAAACCCTAACCCACCAAATAAAAACCCAAGTGCAGTATTAAACTGCATAGGAACAAAAACAGGTAAAACTTGAATCAAAGTTTCATTATGTGTATACCAACCAATTAAAACTACTACTCCAAGGATTACTGATAACATCCCCAAAAAAACAACCCCTGAATAGATAATAGCGTTATTTCTAGGTAAGGAAGATTTTGTTATTGACATTATTTAATTGCTCTAAGGAACGTGCATGAAATAAATTAATGGCCCACTTGCATTCATTTCCTGAATGCACATCTAACGCAGTTTTCCACAACGCTACCACATTTAAAACTCACGCCATAACATTGACCTCGAAAGACTTCTGTATGGAATATAACGATAGAACAATTCTCATTATAGAAAAATAACAAGAAACACCAACTGTTTTGGTTATGGGATATTACCGTTTCACGTTAATAGGTTTAGGGACGAGGAAATAATAATTCATCCAATTTAGGCGAAGTAATTTTGCTCTGATTTGAGGCGATCCGTAGGGCGCATAGTCATTCTATGTAACCGTAGGATCAACGAAAGATCAGAGTAAAAGGGCAAGTATAAATGGATGAATTATTATTTCCTCGTCCCTTATTAGATGCCTTTTTATAAAAACGCGTCGCTGAAGGTACAATGTATATTAGTTTTATCTTAGCAATACCTTCGCCAATTTAGTTTTTTAATGATTCCAGTCAAAATCGTGAATTTTTAGTGCGTTTAAATCAGCGCATTATAAATCGTAAAATTCCAGCTCTTTGCTATTTTTTTACTTTGTCTAAGGTATTGACTAATTGGTCAAACTTATCAATAAAAACATCTATCAAATCTGGATCAAAATGACTTCCACACCCTCTTAACATGATTTCTCTTGCTTCATCAGCAGGTATATCTTGTTTATATATTCGCGGCGAAACAAGGGCATCAAATACATCTGCCACTGCCATTATGCGCGCTGAAATAGGAATAGAATCACCTGACAAACCATCTGGATAACCACTGCCATCCCAGCGCTCATGATGCCAGCGTGCAATTTCTTTAGCCAAAACTAAAAAATCTACTGGCTGCTGAATATCTTTCTCTGCTTGCTCGATTGCATATGCGCCAATTTCAGCATGTGTTTTCATAACCACCCATTCATCTGGCGTAAGTTTACCTTGCTTGCGTAAAATACTATCTGGAATGCCAACTTTACCAATATCATGCAACGGTGCAGATTTCACCAATAATGCAATATAATCTTCTGTAATCACATCCTTAAAACGCGGGTGACTTTGTAAACCTGTTGCCATAATCCTGACATATTCTTGGGTCCGAAGAATATGAAACCCTGTTTCTGTATCTCGTATTTCTGCTAAATGTGCTAAGGCACGAATACTAACATTTTGGATAATTTGATTTTCTGCCATGCGACGGGATATCTCGATTTCAAGATAGGAGTTTTGATCTTCAAGACAATTACGTGCATGTTTCAATGATAAATGGGTTTTAACTCGGGCCAGCAATATTGCCGGTCTAATAGGTTTAGTAATATAATCTGCAGCCCCTAGATTTAATCCTTTCTCCTCATCCTCTTCCGCATCCATCGCAGTAATAAAAATAACCGGAATTTCTTGGATATCACTATTCTCTTTTAATTGTAAAAATGCTGAATATCCGTCCATGTTAGGCATCATCACATCAAGCAATATCAATTCAGGAGCTGGATTAGTCATAACCACTTCTAACATTCTCGCACCTGAATTGGCCACACGTACTTTATAATAAGGAGAGAGTATTTGACTGGTTAATTTTAAGTTTATTGGCTCATCATCGACAACCAAGATAACTATTTTTTCACTCATGCAAGAATCCTCCTTACCAGAAATAAAACTAACTCTTAGTGTTTATTAATGAGAATCTTATGATTTCTTTTGACATATATTAGAACCTAGATCCTGCAAACCTAGCCAAGATCTAGGTGAAAACCACGTCTACTTAAGTTTCTTTTTTCTGAATTTCAGCATCATATTTAACATCAGCACCAGGTATCGTATCTTTTATCATTAGATTTATTTTTTTATTTAATTCTTCTGATGTTGCCCCACTACTGATTGCCTGTTGAATATTAATCAGATTAGAAGCCGTATTTACTTGTTGTTGGTTTTGTTGTGATTCAAAAGACACCTGCATTTCTTGCTTCTTTTCTAGAATTTGACTTTTTGGGCTACCAGTAAAAAGTGATTGTACCGTTTCAACTAAACGATTTAATACGGTATAAGTAAGATCAGCAGAAAAACCACCCAATATAGCAAGTAATGGTCTAATAATACCCTTCTCCAAGAAATTAATTTCTCCACTTAAACTGTTACTGAAATATTCCTCAGAAACCATTATTGCCAAAATTAAGCCTGCAATCAGCCCAAGGAAAAAACGAATCCAATAAGAGGCATGATAGGTTGGATCAAACGTTCCATTAGCAATGTAAATATTTGCTTTGTAAAGTCCTGCAAAAGAAGCTCCCAACCCAGCAGCGGCCAGATAAAACAACAGATTTAAAAGTAACTCTGAACCAGACTGTGACATGATATTGCCACCATGCATACCAACAGAACTTGTCGTGGCAAGCACAACAAATACAACCAATGATAGCAATGCAGCGATCATCATTTGGCGAATCAATGAGACTGGCCCAAGAAATTTCAAACAACTTTTTTTCTTTTGTTCTATATCTAAAAGAAGAATCGTTTTTGGTTTGGCTGGTTCGACTATTTTAACCAACATATTATGTGCTAAAGCCAATTCACCGATATCTAAATCTGACCTAACGTTTACATGCTCGTCCATCTTATTGTCACCATTGGCGGCAAATTTCTCAATGGCTCGTATTACCAAATCAGGCACAGTTTTTCCATTCGCCAACGCATACTCAGCCATTGCATGTGTTTCTATATAAATCTGATAACGCAAATCTTTTTGTATTTGTGGTCGAGTGAATTCGGTTTCTTCCATTAGAAATCCTAGTATAAGAAATAACTTTTAGGGATGAGGAAATAATAAATCATCCAATTTAGGCGAAGTCATTTTGCTCTGATTTGAGGCGGTTCGTAGGGCACATAGTTATTCTATGTAACCGTAGAACCAACGAAAAATAAGAGTAAAAGGACAAGTCTAAATGGA
>JAJFJL010000153.1 GCA_021774055.1 Nitrosomonas sp.
GAAATAACTTGAGCATCTAGCTTTGTCTTTATGCTCATCTTCTGCATTATGTAAACAGTTACATAGCCGTGCTATGCGCCTGTTTACACGCTTTGAATATGAGCATAAATCCTGTGCTAGTTGCTCAAGTTATTTCATGCGTGTTCCTAAGCACTGTAAACGGTTTTTTACCTTTTAATCGGTACACATCAAAATCTCTATCAATCGTTGCAATCGTGCATATAATGTGCACGATTACTTGCAGGATCTAGATTTAACAAGGATTTTCCTGTCACTTGATAAATTTTCATTTGGACTCGCGTATTTACCAAAAACATCGCAGCCTAATTCCCATGCAGATGGCTTGTCTTGTTTCGCAATAAACTCCACAATGCTTTTTGTTATTAACTCTGAGCGGCTAATTCCCATTTGATGCGCAATATTATTAACGCTCTGCTCTAGTTTTGCACCCAACCTAAGTGTAATCAATTTATTCTCCAGCGACATCATGTATTACTTATTGTAATCATAAACTTTAACCGTAAACAACTTTCCACCTCTAAAGATTTTTTCCATATCCCATTATGGAACCGCGCCAGCGGCAAGTGTGTGCAGTCTTTCACTGGTCATCAACACCCTGTTACATCCTGCGCCTTCAGCACAGATGGCGAGTGGATTTTGTCCGCATCAGCAGATAGCACATTAAAACTATGGAATTTAACTGGCAAACAATTAATGACTATTTATCATTTCGGTGAGCACTGGCTAAGCCATGATCACTCCAACCACTATTTACGCTTTAGTGAACGTGCCTGGCGCTGTATTAACTGGTCTAACGGAGTCGATACATTACCGATAGAAACCTGGGAACATGAAGTTATCCCAAATGTTATTGAATAATAAACTGGTAATGGCGCGACCCCTCGTTCCCACGCTCCAGCGTGGGAATGCATACCAATTCATCACCTTACAATTAATCCAACTGCTATTCGAACTCCATATGAATTCCCACGCAGGAGCATGGGAACTAGAAACCCTTTTCACGAATAGCATCATTAAGAAACCCACGTAAACAATCGTCTCTACGATCTTCCAGCATTAATTCAATAGCTTGTTTTAGACTATATTTTACTTCGTTTATAGTTTCACCTTGCCCGTTTGCACCAGGAATTTCAGGACAAACAGCCCAATAACCACCTTCCGGTGCGGCCTCAATAATTGCGGTAAATTCTGACTTCATACTTTACTCCATCCTAAATTCACCAAGCTTCTATTACATTACCACGCAATAATGTACGAACAAGAGAAAAAAATCTAAAATCATCCATGCTACACTTCAAATCTAACCATAAACTAAAAGTATGCAAATGGGATTAATACACGCAAACATAGAATTAGTCAGCGCTGAAGATATCGCTTTGGCGAGAAAAGGATATATCCGCAAAGAAAATATCAAGAAATTGAATGTGTCGGCATTAGTGGATAGCGGCGCTTATATGCTATGCATCAACGAACATATCAAATCGCAACTTGATCTACCGGTTGTGGATACCATAGAAGCAGAACTTGCAGATGGTTCTATACAAAACATGGATGTTGTGGGGCCAGTGATTATCAATTTTAAGAATAGAACCACAAGTTGCAATGCGGCGGTGCTTCCTGGCGAAGCGGAAGTATTATTGGGGGCAATCCCGATGGAAGATATGGATGTTGTGTTGGTGCCAAAATTACAGACGATTGATGTTAATCCAAAATCAAAATACCGTGCGAAGAAGAAAATAAAATAAGTGCGTAATAAATAATCACAAGAAAGCGCTTGAATTTCCCTGCATACCCCTAGCAAGAACCCACAGCATTAAGATTAACAACCATTAATGGATAAAACATGGACAGCGAAACAAGGCGTATAAGTGTTTCAGTCACGCAGACAAACAAAAAAATTAGATCTTATTGCGCAGAATCAAGACCAATCCAGAAGCCGATTAATTAACCATGCTATTGATCAATATCTTGATTTATACGACTGGCAAGTAAACAAAATTCATCAACGCTTGGAAATTGCCTCAGGGAAAAATGCAAAGTTTCATTCAAGTGATGATGTAAACGCCGCAATAGAGAAATTCAAGCCATAAGCACTGTTATATGGCTTGAGGAGGCGCTTCAAGATTTAGCAGCAACCGGAACTTAGGAACGTGCATGGAATAAGTTAGGCAACTAGCGCAGGATTTATGTTCATATTCAAGGCATGTAAACAGGCGCATAGCACGGCTATGTAACTGTTTGCATAACGCAGAAGATGGAAATAAATACAAAGCTAGTTGCCTAACTTATTTCATGCACGCTCCTTACATTGCACAAGACGATGCAAATACTGCTTATAAGATTTTAATTAGAATAAAATCGACCGCTGATAATTTATTACATTACCCAGAAATAGGTAGAATTGGCCGCATCAGTGGAATACGTGAGATAGTAGTAAATGATCTGCCATATATTTTAGCTTATCAGGTAACTGATAAAAATATTCGCATATTAGCCGTCATGCACACATCCAGAAAATGTCCTGGCACTTTCAATAACACCCGCTAAGCGACGTGCATGAAATAACTTGAGCAACTAGCTTTGTCTTTATGTTCACTCGCCGCTCGCTCATTTTTAACCACAGTTTGAAGAATTGAGTAAGCCGCGAAGAGTCAAATATATTTTATAAAATATTTTTCTGATTAATTCTGATTAAG
>JAJFJL010000154.1 GCA_021774055.1 Nitrosomonas sp.
ATTTCTACACGCTTCAGCTATTTTCCAAGCAAAATTTGTGGCTTCGTCACCTTGATGCACAATGTAGGCATCTGGTGCCGGTGGTAGTATTTCTTTGCCACTGGTTTGCATCAGGCTTAATAACCGTTCTATACCCATAGCAAAACCACAGGCTGGAGCAGGTTTTTTACTATTGCCACTAATTTGTTCTACTAATCCATCATAACGTCCACCTGCGCAAATCGTACCTTGTGCACCCAGTTCATCAGTGATCCATTCAAAAACACTACGATTATAGTAATCTAGTCCTCTAACCAGCCGTAAATTTATTTCAAAGTTAATTCCTTGGTTCCTTAGTATTTGTTGTAAAGCTTCAAAATGGATTAACGAATCTTCGTCTAAATCGTCAATTAATTTCGGAGCTTCCTTAACTAACTCGCGCATTTCAGGATTTTTACTATCTAAAATACGTAATGGATTACTATGTAAACGGCGCTGTGCATCAGCATCTAGTTGATCTAAGTGTTGTTCAAAAAACTTAATTAAGCGTACTCTATGCACTGCTCTTGATTCGGTGCTACCAAGCGTACCAAGCTCTAGACGTACACCAGAAATACCTAGTTTTTCCCATAAACGTGCGCACATGACAATATGTTCTGCGTCAATATCTGGGCCGGTATAACCTAAAGCCTCAACACCGACCTGATGAAACTGCCGATAACGTCCTTTTTGTGGGCGCTCATGACGAAACATTGGGCCAGAGTAGGATAATCTCTGGGGACTGGCGTATAACAAATTATGTGCAACCACCGCACGAACACAAGATGCAGTTCCTTCTGGACGTAAGGTTAAGCTTTCACCATTAAGATGGTCGACAAAGGTGTACATTTCCTTTTCGACAATATCTGTAACTGCACCTATCGAACGTACGAATAGATCAGTTGGCTCGACAATCGGCATACGAATATTACGATAACCATAAGCAGCCAGCCATTCATGTATAGTTTGCTCAAAGAATTCCCAGCGATAGGTCTCATCAGGCAAAATATCATTCATCCCTCGTACAGCCTGGATTGTTTTTGTCATTTATTAATTATTTGGTAATTGTTAAGAATGCTGATTAAATATAACCTAGATCCTACAAGCAATCGCACACATACTGCACAACAGATTGTTCCATATAGTGAATCTTATTCTTTGGGAATATCAATAAGTATTCCGCGTAGAATAAGATTCACTATATGAAACAATTTGTTGCACATTATATGCACGATTGCTAGCAGGATCTAGGTATAAATTATTTTTTCTTAGGGTACTTTTCTTGTACATAACTATCTACAATCATACGAAATTCTCCAGCAATATTGTCGCCTTTTAGTGTTACTGTCTTTTCTCCATCGACATAAACAGGTGCCACTGGATTTTCTCCTGAGCCTGGTAAACTAATCCCGATGTTGGCATGTTTACTTTCACCAGGGCCATTAACTACGCAACCCATAACAGCTAGTGACATATTTTCCACACCTTCATGTTGCTCGCGCCAAACAATCATTTGTTCACGCACATAGTGTTGGATACTTTCAGCTAACTCTTGAAAGTATGTGCTGGTTGTTCGGCCACAACCAGGGCAACTAGCTACTAATGGAACAAAGGCACGTAACCCCATAGTTTGTAAAATCTCTTGCGCAACAATTACTTCACGGGTGCGATCACCACCGGGTTCAGGAGTCAATGAAATCCGAATAGTGTCACCAATACCTTCTTGCAGCAAAATTGCTAAGGCGGCTGTTGAAGCAACAATTCCTTTGGAACCCATGCCTGCTTCGGTCAAACCAAGATGTAAAGCGTAATCACAACGGGCGGCTAATTCTCGATAAACTGCAATTAAATCTTGCACCCCACTCACTTTACAAGACAATACAATTTTATTCCTATTTAGGCCAATTTCTTCTGCTTTAGCGGCACTTTCTAATGCGGAAGAGATCAATGCCTCACGCATTACATAACCAGCATCTTTTGGCTCATTAGAATTGGCGTTTTCGTCCATAATACGGGCAAGCATACTTGGGTCTAAGCTGCCCCAATTAACACCAATTCTGACAGGTTTGTCATATTTACATGCAGTTTCAATTAGGGTGGCGAATTGTTCATCACGTTTTTTGCCCTTACCAACATTACCAGGATTAATTCGGTATTTAGATAATGCTTTGGCGCAATCTGGGTATTCGGTTAATAATTTATGTCCATTAAAATGGAAATCACCCACTAACGGGACATGACATCCAATTTGTTCAAGCTGTTGATGAATTATAGGTACTGACTTTGCGGCTTCTGGTGAATTAACAGTGATTCGTACTAATTCAGAACCTGCTCGTGCAAGTTGCACAATTTGTGCGGTTGTCGCGGTGGTATCTACAGTATCTGTATTAGTCATAGATTGAACCACAACCGCGCCATTTCCACCAATAGTTACAGAACCTACTTGAACACCAACACTTGACCGACGTTGTTTAAAAGAATTATTTAATGACATATTAATTATGAATATAAAATATTAGGATTTTTAAGAAAATTGGCAATACACAAGCATATTCCAATTAATACAACTTAAATTTTTACGGGTGTTTGCTTTACTCCTGCAAATCATCGTACATACGATCAGCATGAGTATATACAGAAAGAAGGAATTGGATATTATTCAAGCGTAAGGCGTGCTATACCATCATTTTTATTGATATATGGATTTAAATCAAACAACCGATTATTGTAGGACAGGTTAACGTTATTAGCGTCACCAATTACTATGGTTAACGGACGCTGACCGCTTATAATCTGCTCCGTACCGCTGGGATTTATTTGTTTAAAAATAGTTTTGTTTGAACCATCTTTGATTTCAACCCATGATTCACTATTAAACTTAAAATGTAATACACCTAGTACAGTGTCAATCGAACTAGGAACTACTAACGAAGTGGGTGATGTTCCTAACGCAGTCACTTGTTGTCCTTGGTGATCAAGTAACGTAGCAGGAGGTAGTGGTAACTTTAACTCAACTACTTCCGATTCTGTATTTAATCCTATTTCAGACATAATCCCTATTTCCACTTCATTGACTACTTGCCCCCAATTACCAATACGATAAGCAGTATAAATAACTATCAGCAATAATGATATGGCAATAAAGTATGTTTGCAAAATAGGCCTTTTTCTTCTCAACCTAATATTATTATTATCGTTCCATTTACAAGTTTTTAAGTTTTTCGCCTGAGGTTCACCGAGTATTGTGTTAGACGATGTTGATGGTGGTAATAGTAATAATACTGAAGCGATATCTAGATGTACCAAGTTAGCATAGTTGCGAATAAAGCCACGTAAAAATGTTCGCCCTGGAAGTTTCTCAAAATCTTCGTTTTCTATTGCTTCAATTTGTCGTATAGATAAACGTAACTGGCGCGACACGTCCTCAACACTCATATTACAGGCAATTCTACCTGCGCGTAATTGATGACCAACTCCCTGTACAACGCCAGTATATTCATTTAAATAAGATTGTTGTTGAGAGTTGTCTGGTTCAATATTATCTTTTGTTACTGCTTCAGGTTGCACTTGTTTTATGTTGCTTGGATCTATCTCATCAGTATTTAATTTACCTTGAGGGCCATCTTGCTCTCTATTACTATTTCCAGTATTCATTGTTTTATCCTGCTTTGACGCAGTACTAATGCTTCTTTTGAATTAGGGAAGTTTTTTTGTAGCTGAAAACTATAACTGTCTTCAGCATAATGATCCCCCATACTTTGTGCAATCTGTATTCCTAATGCTAATATTTTAGGTGTTGGGGATGAATGCGTCAGATAATGGGAGATTTTTGTATTAGCTTCTATAAAATTTTCTTTCTTGAAATCAATTTCAATTAAACCAATTAAAGCTAAAGAGTACATTGGGTGTAGCGTGAGTGCTTTTTTGAAAAGCCCAGAGGCGGTTTCATAAGCATTACGTTTTAACTCACAGACTCCCATGTTGGTATAAGACTTTTCTGGTGTTGAATACAGTGGATCATTTAATGCAACCATAAAATAATCAAATGCTTCGTCTAGTTGTTCAGGCTTACTCTGACATAAAAACCAACCATAGTTATTATTTATATCAGGATGTTCAGAGTCGATGCTTAATGCTTGTTTGAAATATTGATGCGCAATAACATCTTGTTCTAACGCCATATAAATTAAACCTAATATATTGTGAGAAAGTGCATACTCTGGGTCATTGGTTAGCGCTATACTTGCTTCATCAATAGCTATTTGATATTGACCACGAGAATAATATCGTTCTGCCAATTTAGTGTGTATTTCTGTACTTTGTTCAAGCCGTTTTTGCTTCTGCTTTTGGGTTAATTTAGGTTCTTCTGAATATGATACACAGCCACTTAGTAATAATATTAATGACAGAATTAAAAAACTGGCGAACTTTTTTTTCATCGGGCTACTTCCATCACCTGAGGTGTTGAACGTCTTGTTTTATCTTGAACCTGTCCAGCTAATTGACCACAGGCAGCTGCAATATCACCACCACGTGTTTTGCGTATGGTTACAATTAATCCTGCTTGCATCAATATATCCCGAAAAATTTGTATTGATTTTGCCGAAGAACGTTGGTATTCAGAACCAGGAAATGTGTTAAATGGAATTAAATTAAATTTGCAGGGTGTATCACGCACCAATTTAACCAATTCATGCGCATGTTCTATACTGTCATTAATCCCGTCAAGCATAACATACTCGAAAGTAACAAAATCTCTAGGTGCTACTTGCAGGTATCTCTGGCAGGCAGATAATAATTCTTTGATTGGATACTTTTTATTAATTGGTACTAATTTATCGCGTAATGCATCGTTTGGGGCATGTAATGATACTGCTAGTGCAACTGGACAACGTTCACGCAAACGATCCATAGCTGGAACTAGTCCAGAAGTACTTACAGTTACACGTCGTCGTGACAGACCATAAGCATTATCGTCTAGCATCAAGTCAAGTGCAGTTACTACATTCTCAAAATTAGCCAGCGGTTCACCCATCCCCATCATCACAACATTGCTAATAGCACGGTTTTCTCCTGTTGCTTGGGTGATGTTATTGGCTGTCGTATTAACTAAATCTAGCTTAAGGGTTTTATTAACCCACCAAAGTTGACCTATAATCTCTGCAACCGATAGATTACGATTAAATCCTTGCTTACCAGTTGAGCAAAAAGAACAAGCTAGGGCACAACCGACTTGACTAGATACGCATAATGTCCCACGGTTTGCCTCTGGGATAAAAACAGTCTCGATACCATTTCCTGTGCCTACTGAAAACAACCATTTACGTGTGCCATCTGCAGCAAGGTGGTCGCTGATTACTGTAGGTGCTTCAACGGTTGCAATAAGTGAAAGTTTTTGCCTAAGAACTTTAGCCAGATCACTCATGGCAGAAAAATCTGTTGTGCCAACTTGGTGAATCCAACGTAATAATTGCTTAGCTCGAAAAGGTTTTTCACCAATTTCTTTGCAATAATTAGTTAGTTGCTTGGCATTAAAATCTAGTAGATTAATAGTCACAATATTTAGCGTTAACGATTAATTTTAAGTGCTAGGAGCCTGTCGAACTTATAAATTTTGGCTGCAAATTCGGATAAATCGGCTAAAATCCTCTACGGTTTTCGTTAAATATCCCCAATATTCGCCACAAGCCGGTGAGAATTTGGAGTAGATTCTCCAAATTTTCGCTTCGAAATCATAAGTCCGACAGGCTCCTAGGCAAAATATAACATTACAATATAGCAGAGTATTCGCCACCTACCCCATTGTCATTATAGTTCTTTATCTAGAGTAAGTATCTAATGTAGCAAAAAAGTAAGCGATTTCAACTTCGGCCGTTTCAGGTGCATCTGAACCGTGAACTGCATTAGCGTCAATGCTATCTGCAAAATCAGCACGAATTGTTCCTTGGTCCGCTTTTTTGGGATCAGTCGCACCCATTAGATCTCGATTCTTTTTTATCGCATCATTTCCTTCAAGTGCTTGTATCATTACTGGACCAGAGGTCATAAATGTTACAAGATCATTAAAAAATGGACGCTCACGATGTACCGCATAGAAACCTTCTGCTTCTGCCTGAGAAAGTTGCTTCATTTGTGCTGCTACAATTTTTAACCCATTGGCTTCAAAACGTGCATAAATTTGACCAATTACATTTTTTGCTACAGCATCAGGCTTGATAATTGATAAGGTTCTTTCAACTGCCATTAAATACTCCGATAAATTAAGAAATTAAACGCGCATTCTAACAAAATTTACGCTTTTATAATTAAATTATAGCGGTTTTATAGGTAGATATTTATTTGCAGAATTTAACGTCCCTAATCATGTTGTTTTTTACCAAGTTAGAACGAAAATAATTTTTGTTGTCGTAATAGGTTTCATCTTTATTATCAAGTGACCAACAGGGATAACCAAGTATTGGTACAGGTGTAAGATTTGTACTGACAAGATGACAGTCAATGAAATCAGCTAGCTTTACATCAATAATAGCAAGTTGGGCAGATAATTCTTGATCAAAAAAGGTATCTTCAACTAACAATATAATTCCTTTTCCGGTCATTCCTAGGTATGGATCTAGTGCTTTTTCATATAGACCATGACCAAATACAAAAAACCGCATATAGGCTTGTAGTTTTATACGTTGTTGCCAGAATAAAGCTTTCCATTCAAAATTTTTTAATAATTTAGCTAAACTGATATCGCTAGTCACCACAATTACACCTGATTCATCAAATAACGTAACAGCATCCCGTAATGCACCTCGTCGCTTTGATTTAATTTGTTGTTCATGCAATAAAGCTTGATAATGCAACTGATTTAACACTGCTTTTATATTTGGAAAAATCAACCATACTAGGGCATTGAAAAGATCATGCCAATTTTCAGTTCGTGTTTGTACTTCACCTGTTAGATAAACTCTTGCTTCATACTGTTGTGTAAATGTTTGAATAGAGGCTGATTGCTGAACAAAATGTAGTTGTTTATTTGAACAGGTATTAATTGGTTCAGGAAGCCTATATATTAAATTATTTAGAGTGTCATGGCTGGGCCAACAAATCATTTGTTCAAAAATATTTCCTACGCCTAGTAATGGTTCAAAGGCAGGTGATGTTTTTAAAAAATAAGGATTCCATGACAGTATGTTCATTTTATTGCACTCTATTCAACACTGCGCAGTTTAGCGGCAAGAAAAATACAAATAATCGTTGCGTTGACAGCAATAACACCGACCACATCAAAATTAGTTATTTCGCCATTTGCAGAAATTCCCATAATTGACCCGGCAACTAAAGAAGCCACGCCAGCAGAAATTTGTTGTATTGACGCATTAAAGCTCATAAAACTACCACGTAATTGCGGTACGACACTTGAGGTAATCAATGCCATAACTGGGATAAATCTTCCCGCAACAAAAATCATAAATAAAGTTGTAACTATCAATGCGTACACCAAAGATACTTTTACTAGATGCGTAACTAACAAAATAGGAATAATAGATAATATTGCAAGCACATAAAATAGTTTTTGCTTACCATAAATATCAGCAAGTCGACCAAATAGATGAGCGGTAAAAAACGCAGATATACCACCAAAAAAATAAAGGTAAGGTAAATCAGCCTCGCTCATACCAACATTAGCTACCATGTAAAGGCTAATAAATGGAATTACTGTAAATCCAGCAAACATTAACATCGCAATTAAAGCAAAAGCAATTAGATGGTTCTCGTTATAAAATATCTGATGAAATTGCCGCAATAGATTTTTTTCACGTGGGTGCATCAAGTGAGTACGTACTGGTGGTAATAGGTAGATTGTTGCAATAATTACCAATAATCCCATCATGGTAAGAAAAAAGAATGGGGCACGCCAATTAATTATTTCGGCTAAGAATAAGCCTATTGGTATGCCAATTATTGATACTAAGGGAAAAGCTGACATAACAATACCAGTTGCTGTTCCGCGACGATTCTCAGGAATAATATCGCTAATAATAGAGAACACAATGGCACTCATAACGCCACCAAAAGCACCAGCTACTGCCCTAGCTGCCAGCAATGTTTCATAATTAGTTGCTAAAGCACAAAGTAACGTGGCAATACTAAACCCTCCACACACTGCAACTGCAGTTACTTTACGGTCAAAATGATCAATTAAAAAAGCAGCAATAAAAACAAAAATCCCTGCACTGAAGGTATAAACTGATATTAAAAAACCAAACTGTTGTGGCGAGATATCAAATAACCGTATAAATTGCGGTCCCAATGGCATCATAATCGTAAAATCCATCATATGGATAAACTGTATTCCAACTAAAACAGCCAAAATTGGCCATTCATTTTGTGGTGCTGGATGAGGAATAACACCACAGTCTACAAATTCAGAGCTATTATCGGCCTGAAGGATTTCTTCAGTATTTGACATTGAGTCTCATCTCTTTCTTGAGAAGAGTAAAATAAAATTTACTTGATTAAATAATTTGTTGCACACTATGTATGGTTAAGTACCCACGTAAAATTAATTTAACTTAATTTTGTAATTTCTTCAGCGGTTAATTATTTTATGTAAATCACTAGATCTTGAGGCTTATAGCAGAAA
>JAJFJL010000155.1 GCA_021774055.1 Nitrosomonas sp.
ATTATGACGACGCACAAATACCGGTTCGCCATACTTGGCAACCATAGTTTCACCAGGGGTTGCGCCATTAAACATCCAAGCTAATGAACCACCACTTGGATTTAATGCTGACAGTTCATCATGATAATTCCAGAATCCTTCTGTTAGATGCTGAACATAAAATTTAGCCGGCAAGAATTCATTATAACGTTGGTGACGATTTGGATCTGGTGGAGGGTTAAGCGATGCCGGGTCAACTTCTGACATAGCTGGCGGGAAATATAACGGTTGCGTATAAGATGAAGCTGGGGGACTATCTGGTTCAGTACCAGGACTTCTTATACCTTCTGGACGACAGAGCTGAGCATGCGCAGCCCCTGCTCCAAAGATTGCAGGTGTTGAAGCTACAGCTGCACTCGCTTTGAGTATGTCACGTCTTTTCACTTTAGATCCTCCTTTTTAGAATAAATATTTAGTGTTTATTAGCATAAAGATAAATATAACTAGTTGTTATATAGGTACAAAAAGTATATTCAATTCTGGTGCGAATAGGCATTATCGTAAACCAAGTATTTCGCTTTGATCTAATTCTTGTAATAATCTGATTTAACTTTTTTCTGGTTTAATCCAATAAAGAATTAAACCAGGAAAAAATCTAAAAAGGGCAGTTAAATGACTTAACTACCCTTTCAGATATTCCCGCCACGAAATATTATAACCTATTGATAAGTATGGATGAGTTAAAAAATAGTTTACGAAAAACCATTCCTTTTATTCCTTTTAAATCAATTCGTTATGATGCATGCGGGAATTACTGTTACCATTCCTAGTTATCTGTCTGTGTAATACTTTTTTTATTAAAAAGATATTACATTTTTACTAGTTTTATCAATGTAGTGAATAAATCGCTTGATCATGATGAAAAGGATCAAATTGATACATACGTAAGCGTGTGCTTGGTTCATAGTTGTATTCAATCTCAACAACGTGTTGAGAAGGTATTCCATCAGCAGAAACTGGTGGGACAACTATAGCTCCCCACGGTCCTCCTGCGTTAGGCCAGAGATGATTACGACCAAAAGTAAAGAAGCAACCTGAGCCTAATTGTGGAGCACCATTATCAGGGTCTTCCTGATTACGTGGATCTGGTTTGAGAAATTCCTCGGTGCCACCACGATTAATTGGGAAGATATTTTCTTCTCCAGTAAGAACGATTTGGTCATCTGAAATAGAGAATTGTCTACCCTGAATCTCTGTTGGTCCGGTATGTGGGCCATTTGGATCAATCATAGTTGTCGGGTCTGTTAATTGGAACTGGTTCTCCCAACCTCGTGAACCACCAAAGTCAACATTCATATAACCATGTGGAAAATGATCACCATTCAATAAAGTTACACGGTAGTTAAAAGGACGAATATTCCAGTCATTTGCACCACTATTCAATGTTCCTTTATAGCTTGCTGGGCCCAATTTACTACCAGCACCTTGTAAGCCTTGACGACTGCCATAAATAGTATTATTTACATAAAATAGTGTTAAGTTAGAATCAAGATCAGCCTCTACGCCTGAGGGTAGTTGCGTGCGGTCAGTCCAATCTAAGAATGCAGCTCGTAATGCTACAGCCGCATCTTCGCTACTAATACTACCAGCGCTCATTGCGCTAAAGGTGCTCCACATCCGTTTGGCCGGAGATAAATCACCAATTTGAGAGATTGCAAATGCCCGATCTCCTGCGTTGTTTACTGGGTCACAGTTGGTATCTGCTTTGCCACCTTCACAAAAAGCCTTTTTTTCCCATTCAGGTAAGGTATCACCGTCTGGACCTGCAGTTTTAAGTGCATTTTCCAATACTTGCACTCTTGGTGGATGTAGTCGCCAGCCCCAAGTATAAATTATGTTGTAGTATTTACCTTTATTCTGTTTGATCTTGATGGTGTACTTAGTGCCCTCTGCTAGCATCGGGAAATAGGTTTGATCCATAGCAACGTGGAATGGTCCACGATTATCACCAATTCGATCAAAATTTACTGCCATTGGTGAAAAGTCTTCCATTCCACGATTCAAGATATTGATATTATAAGTAATAGTCCAAGGTACTTCTTGTACTAAACTAGGGTCAACAAATGCAGTATCACTTTTGATGTGTTGATTAAAATAAATCATATTGACATTAACGTTACCACCAACCACTTTATCGAAAGGCTCGCAAGATGCTCTAGGTGTGCCATTGTCTCTTAGTTCACCACCAGGCTGTTCACAGATAACCTCAACTTTTTTGGCTTTATTTGGGCCGTTAAAGTGCAGCATTGGAAAACCAGCATAGGCACGACCATATTCTGCAGCTATTTCTCTATCTCCTTCAAGAATAGCAATACCAAGTTCTATCAGATGAGCATCAACACCTGTTCCATTAACAGCTGCCTGTTCTACCCTATCAATCAAGAAATCTAAATCATCTTCTGGACTTGCAGGATTAATTGCCTGAGTTAACACCGGTCCTTCATGCAAGTTATATGGGTTTGATGGTGTTGATGGCAGCGTATTAGGCATTTCATCACCATTAAAATCATACATATTTGAAAAAATGGTATTCAGAAAATTACTTCCTGGAGGATTTGCAAA
This sequence comes from Nitrosomonas sp., assembly GCA_021774055.1. GTDB lineage: Bacteria > Pseudomonadota > Gammaproteobacteria > Burkholderiales > Nitrosomonadaceae > Nitrosomonas. The sequence goes on from JAJFJL010000155.1 coordinate 2,602, forward strand.
TGGATCCACCGATGGGAAATGTCCTTCCGGTGTGACTACCTGAGTAATACTGGTATCTTCCACACCACCAACTACAGGATGACTTTGTGCCGAAGGACCTGGGCGTGGTTGTGTACAAGGGTGCCCCATCCAACCTGTAGCACCGGTCATAGGGTCTAATGTCTCGGCGCAAGCACCGATACCAGACGGGCCACTCTGCGCTTGGGCTGTAAAGCTTATCCCGCTTAACAGCAGGCCGACAACCAGTGCCGATTTACTTAATGTACTTAATTTTTTATCTTTCATTGAATTTCACCTTTTTATTTATATAATACAAGAAATTAGCAGTTGTCTT
>JAJFJL010000156.1 GCA_021774055.1 Nitrosomonas sp.
TAGCATCCAAAAACAATACCTAGATCCTGCAAGTAATCGTGCATATAATGTGTAACAAATTGTTTCATAGAGTGAATATTATTCTGCGTGGAATACTTATTGATATTCCCAAAGAATAAAATTTGCTATATGGAACAATCTGTTGTGCAGTATGTGTGCGATTACTTACAGGATCTAGGTATAACTCCAAATTAATTTCACAAGCCTAAAAAAATAACGGGATATTATATTAAACTACCTATCTTAGGTTGTTACATCCACTCACACACAATACAAATAAATGCATCGACCCTTTCCGCCAGTTATAAAAAATACGTTAGAATGCGTCTTTTAGAAAATTTTCCAGGAGTCTCTGAATGTCAATGGCTGACCGCGATGGCGTAATCTGGTATGACGGGAAAATGGTTCCCTGGCGAGATGCCAATACCCACGTACTAACTCACACGCTACATTATGGATTAGGTGTTTTTGAAGGATTACGTGCTTATGAAACCGCACGTGGGCCAGCGATTTTCCGTTTGGCAGAACATACCGAGCGTTTATTTAATTCGGCACATATTTTTAAGATGAAAATGCCTTATGACAAGGCTACTTTGTTGCAAGCACAATGTGATGTAGTAAAACAAAATAATTTAGTTTCTGGTTATATTCGACCAATTGTTTTTTATGGTTCTGAAGCAATGGGACTTTCTGCAACCACTTTGTCAGTTCATATCGCCATCGCCGCTTGGCCATGGGGAACTTACCTTGGTGATGATGCACTGGAAAATGGAATTCGGGTTAAAACTTCCTCATTTACCCGTCATCATGTCAACATCAATATGTGTCGTGCTAAATCGGTGACCACTTATGCCAATTCTATTTTGGCGCATCAAGAAGTGGCCCAAGATGGTTATCATGAAGCGCTGTTGCTAGATGTTGATGGCTATGTTGCAGAAGGTTCTGGAGAAAATATTTTTATTATTAAAAAAGGTAAAATTTACACTCCAGATTTAACTTCCTGCCTGGAGGGAATTACCCGCGCATCAATTATTACTTTTGCCAATGAACTTAATATTCCAGTAGTTGAAAAACGAATTACTCGAGATGAAATATATTGTGCCGATGAAGCTTTCTTCACTGGAACAGCAGCCGAAGTCACACCAATTCGTGAGCTTGATACCAGGATGATTGGTAACGGTACACGCGGACCAATTACCGGTAAATTACAAAGTATGTTTTTTGATTGTGTTAGCGGTAAAACACCGCAGCATGACGACTGGTTATCTTATCTTTAATTAAATTTGGGGGTACGAAAAGATTAAAGTACCAAGATTGCGAAGCATAGACAAGCAAGGTTGGTATTTTACCTAGATCCTGCAAGTGATCATACACATTTTGCACAACAATTTGTTACACACTATATGCATGATCACTTGCAGGATCTAGGTTTTAATCTTTTCTTGGTCCCTCCATATCCAATCCGAACGGAGTTATTAATGAGTCAAGCAACAGACAATAAAGCACGCCAGATTGAAGTAACTACAGACGATCTCCCATTACACTGCCCTACACCATCAATGCAATTATGGAATACCCACCCTCGTGTATTCTTACAGATTGAAGCAACCGGTGATGCTTTATGCCCTTATTGTGGCACCCACTACACCCTCAAGGGTGGCCCTGTCGCAGCACATCACTAATTAATATGCCTACGGTGTCACCTGAAATCTTCAAAGCCTATGATATTCGTGGGATTGTTGATAAGACCCTAACCACAGATGTAGTCGAAGCTATTGGTCATGCGATTGGTTCAGCAGTACATGCACGTAATCTTAAATCAATTGCCATTGGACGTGACGGCCGATTATCAGGACCAAGCTTGGCACAAGCATTGGCCCGAGGTATTCAAAAAAGTGGCATTGATGTAGTAGACGTTGGTATGGTTGCGACACCAATGCTTTATTTTGCTGCACATAAGTTATGTCGTGATTCTGGTGTTATGGTTACTGGCAGTCATAACCCGGCCGATTACAATGGCCTAAAGATAGTACTTGGTGGCGAACCTTTAGCAGCAGAAGCTATCCAGGCTATTCGTTATCGTGTGGAAGAAAGCATGCTGACAAATGGCAACGGCAAATACAGCGAACATGACATTGTGGAACCCTATCTACAATGTATCACTGATGACATTAAATTAGCACGTCCAGTTAAACTTGCAATTGATTGTGGTAACGGTGTTGCTGGTGCTTTTGCTGCAAAATTATTTCGTGATTTAGGCTGTGAAGTAACTGAGTTATTTTGTGAAGTTGATGGTAATTTTCCAAACCATCATCCTGATCCCTCACAACCTGAAAACCTTGCTGATTTGATTCATTCCGTTAAAACCACAGATGCTGAAGTTGGCCTGGCTTTTGATGGAGACGGAGATCGTCTAGGTGTAGTAACGAAAGAAGGTAATATCATCTATGCTGACCGCCAATTAATGCTATTTGCAGCTGATGTACTGTCCAGAAACCCAGGTGAGCAAATTATTTTTGATGTCAAATGCACCCGTAATATGGCGCCGTGGATTGAACAACATGGTGGCAAACCTGTTATGTGGAAAACCGGACACTCATTTATCAAAATGAAGCTTAAACAAACCGGTGCATTACTCGCAGGTGAAATGAGCGGTCATATCTTTTTTAAAGAACGCTGGTATGGATTTGACGATGCTTTATATGCTGGAGCACGGCTATTAGAACTAGTTAGCCAGCAAGCAGATATTAGTGCCACACTTAATGCACTGCCAAATTCGTTGAGTACGCCTGAATTACAAATCAAATTAACTGAAGGTGAGAATTACACCTTAATTGCACAGTTACAAGAATCTGCACAATTTACTGATCCAAAACAAATTATTACAATTGATGGCTTACGAGTTGAATATTGTGATGGATTTGGTCTGGCACGTTCTTCTAATACTACTCCCGTTGTTGTGTTACGCTTTGAAGCTGATAATGAAGCTGCTTTAAAACGGATTCAAGAAGATTTTCGTAAAAATATTTTGCAAGTTAAACCAGATGCTGTGTTGCCTTTTTAAAAATAAAGAACACAGCGTCATGATAAGGGACGAGGCAATAAGGGACGAGGCAATAATAGTTTATCCATTTAACCCTCACCTTGAAACCTGCTGCTTATCTATGTCAAATAATATTTCATCTGTTATTTCGGAATGGTATGTGTTCCCACGCAGGAGCATGGGAACAAGAAAAGACGGTTACAGCTCTCCATGCCTGAATTAAAAACGATACTTTTATTTGTCATCACCGCTATCGCAGAGATTGCAGGCTGCTATCTTTCATATCTATGGCTACAACAAGATAAAAGTGTATGGCTGCTAATTCCAGCAGCGATTAGCCTTGCTATATTTGCTTGGCTACTATCGTTACACCCAGCAGCGGCTGGTCGAGTATATGCTGCTTATGGCGGAGTTTATATTTTTGTTGCTATTCTTTGGTTGTGGCTTGTAGAAGGGATCACACCAACAACTTGGGACTTTTTAGGTTCATTTATCGCTATTACAGGCATGGCAATTATTATGTTTGCACCAAGAGATGCATAAACCAGACTATTCACTTGACAGCCGAACATGAAAATCGCAATCGCTCAAATTAATTGCACTGTTGGTGATCTGTCAGGTAACGCTGAAAAGATTATTACAGCAACTATTCAAGCAAAAAACTCCGGGGCTGATTTAGTAATTACACCAGAGCTGGCACTCTGTGGTTATCCGCCTGAAGACTTACTATTACGCTCAGAATTTATCTTGGCTTGTCAGCATACGCTGGACAATTTGATTGATAAGGTCAAAGATATTACATTAATTGTAGGTCACCCTCAGCACACCAGCAATCAACTATTTAATGCCGCTTCTGTGATTCGTAATGGCCATATTATTGCGACCCATCACAAAAACAAGTTGATTAATTCTCCATTTTTCAAGGAAACCAGTTATTTTGATGCAGGCTCTGAAATTTGCACTTTTGAATTATCAGGCACTAAATTTGGGCTTAATATTTGTGCTGATTTTTGGCAAAGTGATGTTATAACTTCCAAGCAATGTGGTGAAATAGATGTGATGTTGGTACTTAGTGCATCTGCCTATCATATTAACAAGCAAAATACTCGCCATCAGATCACACAGCAGTATATTAAAAAAACCGGAATCTCTGTAATTCACACTAATCTTGTTGGTGGCCAAGATGAGTTAGTTTTTGATGGCGCTTCCTTTGTAATGGACAATAAAGGTGTGCTGACTCATGAGGTTAGTGAATTTACAGAAACGATTGGTCTGGTTGAAATAAAAAACAACATACCAATAACAGGTAAATTAGTCGCAGCACAGCCATCTATCGCCAGTATCTACCAAGCCTTGTGTCTTGGAGTAAAAGACTACATTCACAAAAATAGATTTCCAGGTGTGATTATAGGGCTTTCTGGTGGTGTTGATTCTGCATTAGTATTAGTCATTGCGGTAGATGCTTTAGGTGCTGATAAAGTACAAACTGTGATGATGCCTTCACAATATACAGCTGATATAAGCTTGCAAGATGCTAGTGCGTTAGCTGACAATTTAACTGTGCAACATAGTGATTGTTGTATCGCTACCTTATATGCACAGTTTCAACAGTTATTAGATGCTGAATTGCAAGTGCCAGCAATTAGCGAAAAAACTAACGCAACTCAAGAGAACCTACAAGCACGCATTCGTGGCACGTTATTAATGGCACTTTCAAATCAAACTGGCTCTATGGTACTGACTACAGGTAATAAATCTGAAATGGCGGTTGGTTACTGCACCTTATATGGTGACATGGCGGGTGGTTTTGCTGTCTTGAAGGACATTAGCAAAACCTTAGTTTATCAACTTTGTCATTATCGCAACCAAATTGACCAGGTGATTCCTGAACGTATTTTACAACGTGCTCCATCCGCTGAATTACGACCAGACCAAATTGACCAAGATAGCCTACCACCTTACGATGTGTTGGATGGCATTATGCAAGCCTATGTAGAAGAGCACCTCTCCCCTGACGAAATTATCGCATTAAACTATACCGAGGAAGATGTACAACAAGTAATTCATTTAATCCACTTAAATGAATACAAACGTCGTCAAGCGCCACTTGGTATTCGTATCACACCTAATGATTTTGGTAAGTCCTGGAATTACCCTGTGACTGCAAAATATAAGGATTTTTGATTAATACCTAGATCCTGCAAGTAATCGTACATATAATGTGTAACAAATTGTTTCATAGAATGAATCTTATTCTGCGTGGAATACTTATTGATATTCCCAAAGAATAAGATTTGCTATATGGAACAATCTGTTGTGCAGTATGTGTGCGATTACTTGCAGGATTTAGGTAATAGCTAGATCCTACAAGATCTAGATAATATATGGGATATAAACAATGACACAACAATGTTATGTTGGAATTGAGCAAGATGAGAATGGCGGACTAACTCATTTAGGACGCATGGTGCGTGATGCTTGGGTATTTGCTATTTTGCCAGAATCTGAAACTTGCGCTGGATGGAATGCAACACAGATGCAAAGCCTATATGAAAAAGTACATGCAGCTTGGGAACCTTACGCACATCTACCTAGCCTATTGCCGCCCGAGTTGCAACAACGACATACAAAAATCTATGCTCAAGCAATTGAGTATGCCAAAACTAAAGGCTGGGATCCAGAGCTTAAGGATGATGATTAATTATTTTATTTTTGCACCAGGAAATTTAATAATTCGTCCTGAATTTTCAAGTTTATCTTTTTTGGATAAAGCAAATAATGCCGCAGGAAACTCGCGCTGCAAGCGTGTCATAATAGCCCCCTGATGAGAGCCATAAAACACCACATCATAAGCAACTACTTGATCTAGCGCAGTGCGTGCCTGCGGCTGAAAATTACGCCAGGCAATATCAATCCAGCATTTTTTCTCTCCATCTATAAATACAAATTCTTCTGTATCCAAGATAGCCATATACTGCATACTACGAATTGGAACAAAAAGTTGCCCATTTTTACAACGAGCCAGTAAAGTGATCGCAAGATTGTAAGTTGTCGCTGGCAAGCAGCGTGCTTCACGACTAACTTCACTATCTCGATAACAAGTAATTTCCATATTCGAGCATCCTTCATTATCCGATTTACACTTCTCAATAAAACACCCATAAGTCATTCCTGCACGCTTTTAACAGGAACCCATGGATTAGCTTAGATTCCTGCTAAAAGCATGCAGGAATGACCGGGTAGCTGGTATTTTTTAACATTAAAAATGTAAATCACCTTCTAATAGATATGCAGGATACCGGATGTTGTATATATTAAATAATTGGCACATCTATATTACTTGTTGCTGCTCCAATCACCACAATATCGTTATTAACTGCATCAGTATTACTACTAGTAACAGCAGAACTACCCTGACCACCAAAGATTACAAAACTAGCACCACTGGAATTACCATTTGGATTAGCAGAAAATGCGCCAACAATAAAATCATCAAATCCATCATTATTTACATCGCCAGCACCGCTAACCGATCTAATGTTATCGGATGCATTAACAGCATTAATTGCAAAGCCTCCCGTGCCATTTTCAATTACTGATAGTTCTACCGCAGTGCTATCAGTTTTACCAAAAACTACAAAGCTGGTACCACTGGAGTCTTTAGCTAGGGTACCTGAAATTGCACCAGACCCTCCCACAACCAAACCAGGAAATGCGCCAATAATCAAATCATCAAATCCATCACTGTTAACATCACCAGCACTGCTGACAGAAAAACCACTCTGATCACCTTCACTAGCACCATTTACTACAAAACCACCAGTGCCGCTAGCAACTGCAGCAAGATCTATTGCTGCACCATCAGTCTTGCCAAATACTACAAAACTAGCTCCACTATAAGTTCCATTAGGGCTGGCCAGAGGTGCTCCAATAATCAAATC
>JAJFJL010000157.1 GCA_021774055.1 Nitrosomonas sp.
GCTGACAAGAATTTACGAGAGAATCCCATAGGAACCACATTTCTAGATTGTTAAAATAGTAATAGTTTACGATTTTTTTATTAATAATGCAGCTACAGCGCTTTATTTTTGTGGGTGATAGGTGTAGGCGGGAATTGCTGGTTTGATGTTGCCACCCTTGACAGGCTGCCGCCGCCCAAAATGCAGTTTCGCATGAAGGATTGAGGTCGTGTGGTTTGTGTCTGGAAAAACCGGCAGTAATTCAATGGAAAGATTTGAAGCAGCAAAAGCAATAGTGTCTCAATCCTTCTAGCTGATTATTTTTCTTGGGCGGCGGCAGCCTGTCAAGGGCAAGCCGCTACGCGGTGGCAACAGAGTTGAATTATTAGAACCGTAGCGCTGGGTTAGCACAATTAGTTATGTAGCAAATTCATTTAGTACATTGGGGCGACGCTTAGCAATGGCAGTGAATGTTGGAAGCTGCCGATTTTGTGCGTTGTTCTACATCATTGGCGGTACCTATTCACTTATTTGGGTTCCAAGTGCCGTTCCAAATCCATGCTAACATGCGGCACACCAATAATACTCACAACATCATCATTGACACGGTAAAAATAAGATGACAGTCTGTTGTCGGTCAGAAGCGGACGTTAATTAAATAAATCGCCCCCAAAATTCCCGGAAGAAATGGAGCTGACACAACAGGAGGCCAGATGGCACTCCAAGCAAATCATGTATAAACTTAATGCAAACAAGCATTCAAATCAGACATTACTGTTAAGCTTATGAATGACCTCTGTTTAATTGAAAAGCCAGTATAAAGCATAAGTATGAAATTCAGTCATAAGGACACCTCTAAAAATTACCTGCTTTGCAAGAAAACCATCTGTAACCATTTGATTCATTGAGGCTGTCATTGCCGGAAATTGAATTTTTAGAGATTCCCATAATATCTTTCAATTGGCGTAGATAGAATGGGAACAGATAACTTATCACTGTTCTTGTCTTTATTGCGTGTTACTTCTTCCTGATGCATTGCGAGGGATAGATATATCAATGCTTCTCTTGCCATAGAAATTATCCGCATGGCTTTGCATTCAAAATCAGCAATCGTTATATAGGAATGTACATCTGTATTTTCAACAGCGGAAGCATAGCCTTGGAGGCTTAAATAACGGTGTTCCGTACGATTTCGTAAGCTAGCCAGTTCTTGTGCATCGGGCAGGGACACATCTATAAAACCTTCGTCGAACAAATCCTTTGAAAGATAGTAAAGTCCCCGCAATGGCCAATTTTTACTTTTCTCAAAACAAGGGGAGAGTTCAAATTCCTTGTTTTTTGTTTTCCACCATATCCGTCTAAAGCTTACTGCCCCAGCTTTCAATCCAACAGAAAAATAATCATTTAAAAAAAGAGCGATTTTATCAAACAATGAGTATGCCAAACGGTAGGCCGTTTTAATCTGCTCGCTACGATAGCCGAATTTAACGCCATCAAAGCCATCGAGAAGTAAAACATCTTTGTCTGAAATATGCTCCTTGTCACCGTTAATGGCTTCAAAAAGCATATATCGCGCGGTTACATATTCCTGCTTCAATAGGTTGAAGTAGTTCGGGAAGCGTGGCTTCTCATCAAAATTATAGGTGTGGCTTGGAAGGTGAATAACATCCTGCGCGGCGGCAGTGTGCCTACAAACATCATTCAACGGCGAGAGAAAAAGCCGGTGCTGCAAGCACCAGCCGCGATAATCGACATCTTCTTTGTTCTCACCAAGAGGCCACTGGTCAAGATCAAACTCAAAATCATATGCGATGTCTTCTAAATATTTTACAGAACTATCGCAATACTGCTTAAAATGTTTCTCGGCTTCAGGATAAAAGCCACTACACCATAGAGCACCTTTAGATATTGCATTGTTCAAGTCAACCCTTGCATGGGCTGCCAGAATTCCTATGTGCCCGTGATCATAGAGACTTTGACCGTAATGGATAAGTCCCACACCTTTGCTGCCAAGAGCCATCGCAGAATTAGGAATGATCTGTAATGCGGCATCCCATGATTTTATAGCCTCTACGAAACGGCCAAAATGACTAAGATTATTTCCAAGGTTAGTCAGTATTTTGCATTGAAACATTGGTTCTAGTTCAGAGAAACCCAGTTCTGAAACAGCTTTTCGTAGGCTTAGTATCTCTGACACCCGTTCGCTCTGCCGCCAACTCCATTCGTAATCTGGTTCACGAGACCGTATAGTAGCCAAAGCACTGTGGCAATTTGCTTCAAAAAAAAGAAGGATCGCTCTATTTTGTCCAGTCGCTGCTTCCAGTCCATTATTACATTTATCTAGCAGTGTGTTTAGTGCGGAGATGTTACCGTCATCAGCAGCGGTATCAATCTCAAGGGCGAGTGCCTCTAATGCTTTATCCATTTGAATTGCATTCTCTTCTCTTATGTTCATTCCGTGAACAATTAACTTAATTCATGTCCGCTTTGGGTCGGTTCCGGTCAACTGACTAAAACACTCGGTAATTATTCTCACGAATGACCTGAGTAGGCCAAAAGCAGCCAGTCAATTTCTTTCAATAAATCTCCGGTAATCTTACCAAATATAATGAGACAGCTTGTACTTTCATGATCTTCAGATCTGTATATCGTTTCAATTTAGAATGATATACAGTCAGCAAACCTGACAAGGATAGCGACTCTGTTGCTATTACTTCCAAAAGTATGGATGATTACGGAAACTATATAATTACTTGTTAGATGCAATAAGGAGTAGTAGCGATGCCTATCACCATCCCTGATTCCTATTGGTACAGAAGCAGAAGCTCTGAGGTTGACGCTCCTTTTTTATGCCCTTACGCAAATGTACATAAGTGCCCAAGATACTATACGAGTATTTATATGCTGGGTGAAATTAGAATGATCACTTCTATTAACGATGATAAAAAAGAAGACTTGGATGCTTTCTGGGCAGATTCAGGGTTGTTGCCAGTTATAGAGGAAGACGACACAGGCATAAGCCACTATGACGGGGATTCAAGTTCATTTTCAAATTTTTGTCCTGAGGTATCTTTTACTTATTTCCATTACTACGCAAGCTATCTTGTGAAGTATGCTGATTATATTGATAAAGATTCTGGGCATAGGATCGCGGCTAGGGAAAACATTCACAACGATTGGAGATATGAGTGGATGCGTGTGTCGGCATGCCACTTTTTAGATTGTAGTGTTTACAGCCAAGTTCATGACTTTAATTCAAAGGATATTGGTAAATTTGACAAACTGGCTCATTCCAATGTTGTTGCATTGATAGGCAGAATGGAACAATGCCTCGAAAACAATGACCCATCAGGTGTTTTGCATGCAGCAGCCAATATACTTGAAACAACGGCTAAAGATATTATCAACAGTGATAGCATAGAGAACCAGACACTGGGTAGCTTCATTGATAAATACAAAAAAGAATCAACTCTTCCAGAACAGATAAAGGATGTTGTAGGAAATATATACAATCTGAGGAATAAAATGCCTTTATCTGGGCATGGAAGTACTAATGTACCAAATATGAATATGCACGATGCAATTGTAATTGCTGCCGCCACAAAATTTATTGTTGAAATTGAATATCGTACTAAAAAAATCTAACAATACATTCAATGGGGCGTTATCCCTGTTAAGGGCATCTCTAAAAATAGCCAAATTCGTGAAGAGTTTACTTGTAACCTACTGATTCAATAAGACCGTCATTACTAGAAATTAAATTTTTAGAGTTTCCCTTAAGAATGAATGCACTGCTTCACCGTCCGATTTGGGTCGAATGCCGACTGTACGATTTAATCGTGCTTTTAGTCCGAAAGTTATTGGCGAGATGTTATATCGCAGCTTCCTTTAATACATCAGGATGGCGCTCGGCAATTTCGATGAGTTTTTTAGCTGCGCCACTAGGTTTGCGGCGGCCTTGTTCCCATTCTTGCAATGTTCTAACGGATACGCCCAGGAGCTTGGCAAATTCAGTCTGAGAAAGCCCTGATTTTTTGCGTGCAGATATGACAGGCGACATGACAATACGTCCCTTTCCAGCTTTCATCTGACAGACAGATTCCAGTAACTCAGCACCTAAGTCCCGATTATTTTCCCACTCTTCCAGTTCTTTGTCAGTCAATGGTTTTTTCGATTTCATGTTTTATTTCCTTCAGAATCTTTGCGTCGATTGAATCCTGTTTATTTTTTGAGTAAATGAGAATCAGCCAGATTTCACCATTTTCCTGTCGGTTAAAATAAATTACTCGCACACCACCTGATTTTCCAGAACCTGGTTTGCCCCAGCGTACTTTGCGCATACCACCGGACCCTCTGACGACATCTCCAGAATCGGGATTTTCTGTGATGAATGATATAAATTCATCATGCACTCGTTCTGTCCAGTAATATGGCCACAGGCGTTCAAAAGTTTCAGTCTCGACAATAGTAAACATAATTTATTTGTCCGTCAATGACGTATTAAGTGTTGTTATGTAAATTTTTCATCGGTAAATCGGTTACTGTCGCTGAGGGCCTAAAACCAGCACACTTGAGAATATAGTCAGTTATTTTCTGCATTGGTTGTCTTAATCGCCCGACATCGGCAACGATGTATCCGGCTGTAACGTCATTGCTCATCTTGTGATTGGCCAAGCGTTTGACGGCATAGGCGGGGATATCGAGACTTTCGGCGATGGTTAGGAAAGTGCGGCGTAAATCATGAATTGTGAATGAAACGCCGGACTCCTTAATTACTTTGGCAGTTTGCTTACGTTGTTCGGAAATATAGCCAGTTCCATTGGCTCTCTGGAATACATATTCATTGATAGCGTTATTTTTTCTTTGCCGCAGCAAGTCATAAAGAAAACCAGATAAGGGCAGGGTATGATCCAGGTGGTTTTTTGTATCGATTACTTTCAGGGTTTTGGCTTGCAGGTCAACATTATTCCAGGTCATTCTGGCTGATTCTTCACGTCTTAATCCAGTCAAGAGTACCAGCAATAAATAATCACGGATGGTTTCACGATTCTGACTGGTCGGATCATTTTTTAAGTTCATAATTGCCTTAAACCAGGGTTCTAGTTCATGCGGTTTGATAAGCGTTTGGCGGCGTTCTACTCGATACCAGGCACGGGTTTGGGTGAGTCGTATAACAGGGTTTTCTCGTAAGACAGAATTGCCGCTGCCATCTTCATATTGGGCAATCGCAAAATTGAACAGAGCACGCAAAAAACGCATAGCCAGATTTGCATGAGCTTTTCCATTCTCAGCACCGATTTTACTATGACGTTTGGCAACCATATCCTTACTAATTTTTAGCATGGATTTGTTTTGCCAGTCTGCAAAAACGGTTTTCATGATGCGCTGGTAATCATACAGTGTACGCGCTTTAAGTTGCTTTCTAACGGCAATAAAATCCTCAAAAGATTCCTGTAATGTTATTCCCTGCAATGCCTCAGATTTCTTTTCGGCAGGAGGATTACGCCCCATTGCAATTTGTCCCAGTAATTTATGGGCTTCTTTTCTGGCCTGTTCAACGGTTAGCTCAGGAAAACGGCCAAGTGTTAACCGCTTAACTTTTCCATCAATTCTTTTCTCCAGAATAAATGATTTTGCGCCGGTTGAAGTAATGCGTACTGCAAAGCCTTTAAGTTCAGCATCACGCACAAAGGCTTGTCCCGTTTCTGGTGTAGACAATCTATCTACATAGGATTTTGTGATTCTTTGTGAGGGTGTTTGGGATGCGACCATTGTTTCAATCTCCATTCATGTAGACACTATGTAGACAGTAGGCGTCAAACTGTGGGCTAGAGTTTAAAACAATTTAGTAGTAAAAATCAATATAAAACAATTAGTTTAATAGTTATTCAAAAATATTAAAACAACGTAAAACAGTATGTTTTAGAATTTGTAATCAGAAGGTCCCGAGTTCGATTCTTGGTGTCGCAACATTCCTTATCTTATTGTTTTAATTGCATTATTTTTCTTGCGCCCCGAACAAGAAAACGAGAGTGTAAGATAACATTCTGTAATATAATAGAATTATTAGTTCGATTCCTTTTAGTGCTCTTTTCTTGTTTTCCGGTTGCAAGTATTTGTTAGGTACTATTTAATAAATCAATGCAGTGCATACCCTCATCTAGCGCTATTTCGAGACAGACTTATTATCTTCTGTGTATACAGGGTACGTTTTCATTCGTATATTACCGCTCATATAAACCGCGCGAGTTTGCTAGCCTTGAGCGACCAAAAGGAGCAAATTTAATGTGCTTGTTAAGCATTTTCAGGAAAACCTTCTTGATATTGAATCACACCCTTAGGAATAATTTCCCAGTTTGCTTTAGATCCAACATAAATGTGCCTGCCAATCTCTATTTTTGGATCACCGTTGACACAACCCAAAGTAACACCATGAACTGCACTACCAAAAACCCCACAAAGTGTAGAACCGCATATGCTACAAAACTGAAGGCCAAAACTATTTTTACCAACATAGGATGTAAGAAGATTTTCTCCTGACAACCATTCAAATTCTTGTGGCTCGACTAGTGCATAAGCTGATGCTTGGGAGCTAAATGCCTTACGGCAACGAGAGCAATGACATGACCTGGCGTCACGCAGCAACCCATTCACTTGATATTTCACCTCACCACAAAAACACTCTCCAGATATTGTCACGTTTTTCTCCATAATGCACAATGCCGTGTTTTGTTGCACATTTGGAGTGCAGCAGAAAATGTATCCTTCAATAGCACTTTGTTATATGCCGACATCAGACCATACCGCTAACTCATTGCCGCTTGGCTCGATAAAATGAAATCGCCTGCCACCTGGAAAAGAGAAAATAGGTTTACTGATAATACCGCCAGCACTTTCAATTTTTTCAAGAGTATTCTCTATATTGCTGCTATAAAACACAATTAACGCAGCACTCTTATCAGATGATGACCTTTGCTCAGACTTAAAAAAACCACCATCAAGTCCTTGATTAGAAAACGCAGTGTATTCAGGGCCGAAGTCTTCGAATGACCAGCCGAACACAGCTGCAAAGAAGTCCTTAGTAGCTTGAATATTACAAGCAGGGAACTCGACGTAATTTATCTTATTATGTTTGTTCATGGTTGTTTACCTAGGGCATGTAACGTCTGAGCTGTGCTGCACAAACGAAGTACAGCGTAGTATGCGTCCGAACGAACACCTTATTATATTTTTTGTTCTGCATTTGATGTATCTAGCTAAGTTCTGGGGACACATTACTTATCTCTCGATAATTGAGTATTATGTCCCCAGAATTTAACGCTCAAGTTAACGGACGCATGTTTTTTTGTGCACCCATTTTGAATCGATTGTTATGAATTTTTAGTCCAATACACTTCTGTTTCATAAAGAACTGCCGTATTTGACCAAGCCTTCAATTTTACTTTTGACTTCAATAGTGTTCGGTAATTCTGCCAATATGGTTAGGTAAACTGTTGATTTGTATTAATGAATGTAGTGAGGATGTTTTTGAGTAGTTTGTTATACAAACGGCTAAACATGAACTTTGACCTTACCTGCACCAGCAGAGTAGCCAACCTCAAGCAAACAGCGCTCTTCTATTTCAGATAAACCACCTTCAGTCATAGCCATAGGGTAAATCAGTAGTTTGGGTTTCATTTTTAGAAATCCAGTGGCTCCAACTTTGCTCAATCCTTCCTTCATGCACTCAACTGCTGGCATAAACGTGCCCACCAGTAGTCGGGTGGTTGTGAAAGGTTTCGCTGATTGAACGGTAACCGTATTTCCCTCAGCAGTTAGAACAATTCGGTTTTCAAATATTTCTGCTTTTACTTCCATTTATGCTCGGTATCCTTGGTCTGTATAACTCCGCACTTTGCTGAAAATTTGTCCGAAGCAGCGCCTTGTTAGCAGCTATGTCCATAACGCCCACCTTACTGACACCAAGCGCACTAACATTTTAGTTTCTATTTCATAGATTTCATCATCGGGAATATCTGATTCGGTATATGACAGCCACCAATTATATAATTCCTCAATTTCTTTCTTTGCTAGACAATGCTTTTCATCTGCATCCCAGTCAGTATGTCCGTCTAGTAGGTTTTCTTTCTCGATACAGTCCTTCAATAATTGAAAGCATACATGCAACATTACCGAGTCTTTATCTCGCCAGTTTTCATCAAGAGTATCTATTTTAAGAATGTTGCTCGGTTTCATATTTACCTTTGACTGCTAACACCTTAATGTGGAACTGCTGAAACAAACAAAGCAATGTGTAGGCATTGCTTTGTTTGGCTCTACATTAGAATCGTACTAAATGCTATTTGGTGTCTAACGTCTATATAAATGGCTCGCATTTTTTACGCGTTCAGAGGTAGTCGTATTTTAGTCGTAACTATGTTTAATAAACTTGTTATGTTTTCTTATTACCTGTTATCTTTTTACGACGCTTGGCTAGTGAAGTGATCTTAACCGTTTCCCACACAGCTATCACCGCACCGATACATAAGAGAGAATAGTTAAAATACATATCATCGAAAGCTGGATGAACCCCATCACCTTTAGCTACAAACATGCCATACGCGCCAAGACCTATCATGATCACGCCGGGCGCACCGATCAGCTGAGTCTTAATTAATTCTTTATCAATATTTTTTACATTTTCATCCATTTGATTTTGGCTCCATTAATTAAACTTAAACTAAGTTACCCATAGTAACTCTCCGGGAATCTGGCGGAAATCTGGGGACAGATTACTTATCTCTCGATAATTGAGTATTATGTCCCTAGAATTTGTTCACGTACCCCCCCACTAAAAATAGAAATTCTCCTTACAAAACTATGTAAGTTATTGATATTCTATTTTTGTACCACCGAATCAGCAAATTTTGACTAAATTTAGGGGGGTAGGTGAACGGTTACCATATTACTTATGCTACAAGCAAATTGAACTGAATTGTTCTCGCCCAAGATAAATTCAACATTAATTCAGGGCGATTATGAATAGCTGTTGTTTTTTCTATTTCAGTTTTTCTGGTTTGCGTACCAGTATGGGTAATACTTATAAAACATTGTTCATAATTTGCTAGAAAATCACTCTCGTGAAAAAATTCTCTTGCAATAACTTGCAAATATTCAAACACACATAGAGAGCCTTTAAGTTGCTTAATAATATCCTTTCGACTTGATGCTGACTTTTTCATTTCAATAAATATGATACGTTGCCTCTGCTCAGAAAAAATCAAATAATCTGCTCGTTTACATTCACCTTGATTACCTTTAAATAAGCTATCATTGGCAAAGGAACCATCTAAATCAATAATGATGGCATCATCTGGTATGTTATGAATCTCAATTCTTGAGTCTGGTGCTTGCGGCTCTTGTAACACTACTTTATATCTATTGTGGTGCTCTTCTATTTTAATTCTGTTTGGATGGAACATTCGGCCAAGTACGCTGGTATCTGACACTGCCTATTCTCCCCAGATAATTTCATCCTGAATACGATTTAAGGTTTCTATAGTTGAATCAAATGATTCAAGTCCGATCCCTGTTTCAGCAGATATCTCTGCAGCCACCAAAGTGTTACATTTTGTTCTTTTGCTTATGCCATCTACTTTCACTAACTCTTCTTTTGCCATGTAGACCTTTATTTTTCCAGGACTCAGAAATTCTTTCGGTGTGTAATTTTCCCGTGCTGCTAGCTGCAACAACCGTTCCCCACCTTGATTAAACAGAATCAAAAGGTTTAATTCCTTAATTATAAAATCGCTATGCGTAGTTATAAAAACTTTAATGCCATGATTGACTAGCATGGCAAATAAACGCGCTACTTTTCTTTGGTTTTCAGGGTGTAGGTTTAATTCTGGCTCATCAACAATGATCATATCGCCAGGCTGTGCAATGTGACGCAGATAAAACCCAATATCTAACAGTGAACGAACCGCACTGGAACTTTCAACTAACGACAATTTTGCACTACGTTTTTTATTAGGTATAAATTGGATCTCACCATCTTTTGAAACTTTATATTCGCCGCCAATAATATCTTTAAAATGATCTAAAACTTCTGGATGGTGTTTGGCGAATACACTCTCCTTATTGGTGATATTGGGTAACCCACGGATAAAGTCTACATTTCTTTTAACAGGAATAGGGTACTCAGCCCTAAACCCACCTAATAATTTAGATAAACTAATATTTGCATCTTTATCACCAATCATGTCGATTAAACGACTGCGGGTAAAATCTAGTTCTTTTTGAAATATTGCCGACCCAGTTCTTTCTGCGCTGGCAATAAATGGTCGTGGCATTTTATCTTTAAACACCAAATCCCTAATCGCCGCACTAATCATATCTTCTACAAAAGACCTTGGAGGCAAGTCTTCAGAACTTTTGTCGACTAGCAAAGAAATTGTCAAATTATCATCATTTTTATCGCTAGTGACTTGTAGCAGGCTTCTATCAACCGAGCCGGCAGTAAAACTTACTTTGTTTGATTTATAATCTTTAGCATAGTCAACTTTTACTGACAGACTACTATTCTCAAAGCGTGATTCTTTCCCAGCAAATACCTTGTTAAGCTGTTTAGAAAATCTGCTTGAAGCTGTTTCCAGTATCTTCTCAGCATCTTTAGCAAATAGTTCAATTGGTACAGAAATAGATCCTTTATCCATGACTTGAGTAACAATTTCACTTGGAATATCAATTGAAAGTTCTTTATGCCAATAATCAAGAAAACCGTAAGTCGCATAAGCAACATATGTCTTTCCAGTATTGTTTTTACCACAAATAATGGTCAAATCACCAAGTGTTAACTCAGCTTGTCGAATAGCACCTAAGTTCTTAAATATAAATCTCATTGTTCTACCATTTGCCTAAACTCAAGCTTCCATATCCTGGGATAATTTTTCCCAACTATCCAAACCATCAGGCAAACCAAGTCGTTCGGCGAGCTTATCAAGTGCAACTAAAATCTTCTTTAATGGCATTGGCTTAGCTAAACGATACACTGCAACCCAGGTTTTAATAGCTTCTTCTTGTTGTTTATTTCGAAGATAAATGTGTCCTATATTAAACAAAGTGGTACACATAGTTAACTTGTCGCCGATTTCCTGTGTTATGCCGAGGGATTGCTCTAGGTATTTCAGCGCAGTTTCATAGTCTCCGCGTACCTTAAATATATGCGAGATATTATTCAGCGTTTCGCCTTCACCGGATCTATCACCAATTTGTTTCATTATCGAAAGTGATTTTTTCCAATGGTCTTGTGCTATATCTAAATTACCAAGGATAAAATAAATTTCTCCTTGGTAATTGCTAGCGATACCTTCAAGTTTTTTTAGCCCAGCTTTTTTACTTAAGGCATGAGCCTCTTGGTAGGCCTCAAGTGAGACTTTGTAGTATCCGGTTGATTGATAAACTCGCCCTAGGTCAATCCGTAATTCAACCTGCTCTTTCGGTGGCGGTCCATCTTCAATCAGATTGTGCAACACCTCAATCCAGCGCTTCTTCTCTGTTACGTTTAATCGGTCAGCGGGGTGTGCTTTGCCATTATAAAATTCTTGCAAGCTGGTGCGGATGGCTTCGCATTTTGCCTCGCTAGGCACGTCAAATTCGTAAATACCGCTGTACCAGTCGGCAAAATCTGGTGCTTGGCTATTCAGCAATTTCAACGCATGTTCTGGCAGCCAGAATACTAAGGTACGTTGCAAACGGGAGATTACACTGCGACGCCAGTTCAGTTGCAGCAGGACTTGCTGTTGCTGTGCAGGTTTGTCATGTGGTAACAAAGCATTCAGATCATAGATAAACAATACTGCTTCAGGTGGCGCATGCTGTAACCGTTCCAGTAAAACATCATCCAATGTCTGGCTGTGCAACGACAAACCAGCGAGAGAAACTTCTGCAATCGGTTTGCTAGCACGCATCTTCAATGCAGCGACTAGTTGTGACCGGTAACCGGGTGCATTGCAGCGGGCGAAGTAGAGTGCGAAACGCTGCGCTTCACTGCGTCGGATTGCACGCAACAGCCGCGACAAATCTGGCTGCAACACAAACAGGGCATCAATGGCAGCATCTTCACCCATGTTCCCCGCCGTCTGTTTCCAACTGTTCTTTTACCCAAGGAATCGCCAGCACTGCTGGGTGTACGGCAGCCCAACGGTTACCGTTTTCATACTCCAGCACTGTGCGCAGGTTGAGCAAACGTTCAAAGCGCTTATCTGCTTGCACACGCTTTTCCAGGTACACCTGACGTAATGCCTCCATATCGGAATTACGCAAAGTACGGTCATAATCTCTGATTATAGTTTTACAGGCGTATTGGACTTCGTTTGCGCCAATTTTTTCTTTGTCGGTGTCGCTCGCCAAGCGCATTAAATGCATCAAATCGCGCACTACACCGCCGCTCAGAGCTGCTAATTGCTGCAATAATTCAGCAGATTCGAACACGGCTTCCAGGTTAACGCGACGTTGAATAATTTCTGTCAACTTTGCCATCCCGGCGGGATTGGTTTTTACCATCGGAATTACAAGAATATCAAATACATCCCGTAGATTAGCATTAAAAGCCAGTGAAATAGGCACTGTGTATACCAAATGGCAGCGTGGCGCTTTGAGTTGTTCGGCATGGTGCAAAAACAACATGTCATGTGTTGATGTGGCCTGAGAAATCCCTCCTGCATTAGTTTCATCTTCTTGTATCAGAAGACGATAGTGCATTTTCTCCAAACCATCTACGATAATTACGATATCTTCTTTACCAGATTTCTGTGCAAGTATCCGTGCGTTGCTGATCAACACGTTTAGTTTATCCACAAATACCGGTAATTCACGTTCCAAAACTTGACGGGTGGTGATGCGTTGGCTGCTGGAGGTTCTAATTTCCGCAGTTAACATTGCCAGCAATTTGGCTATAAACGGCACTCCGCCGCTGGCTTCCATATCTGCTTTTATGTCGGCTTCAAAATTTGTTTTTTGCTCTTTTTCCAGAACCCTTTCGGCAAACCATTGATACAAGTCTTCCAGCAATTTGGAGTCTAGATTCAAGCCACGTTTACGTGTCTGTTTCTCCACTTCCCGCGCAATAGCCAGCAGTACATCCAGATAATCAATTTCCACCAGGTCAATGACATCCTCTACATCCAGATAAACTGTGAAGAATTGTTTATCTTCCAAAGAGGCCTTCAGGCGCAACAATTCTGTGGATTTACCGCAACCACGGTGGCCGGTAACTAGCTGCTGATGATAATCCGGTTGGCTGCGCATTATCTTCCGTGTAATGCTACTAGCTAGGTTTTTTGTACCACGTGCATCGGATAAATCCACATAACGTTGTATATCGTCGGCAGTTAACGGTTTTTCAGGGTCGCATGCACGAAACAGATCGTCAAGATTGGTTGCGACATTCGTGGCTGGGGTGGTCATAGAAGATTCCTTTAATAAGTCTAGGAGGCTGTCTGAGAATAGTAATCGTAGCGAGAGTAAGCTGGTTCGAGCCAGATTTTTTGGCATCCTTCATTATTCGGTTTACATTTAGTAGGGTGCGTTTTACGCACCAGTGTTATTGGTGCATAAATGCACCCTACCGTAAATGTAAACCAAACAATGAAGGGTGCCTATTTTTTAGGCAGACATTCTGGACACCAAGTCCGTGGCTGACCCCTTGACCTTTATCTAAATCATGGCTAAGCGAATCACGTACCAATATCACCATTCCTCATAATAACTACCATCAAGTGCCTGTCCTCTGGCTCCACTCTGAATATCATAAACACCTTCTTCATCGTCATTAAAAGGTGGTACTTCTAACCAGGTTTCGTTGCTTTCTGTCATTGGGTCAATTGGAATGTTGCGTAGATAACGTCTTTCAACTAGTTCGTCTAGTGTGATTGGGTAGCTACCCATGTCGGCGTTAAATTTATCTATAGCATCACGCATGATACTTAAGTCTTGGCGTAATACAGTTTCTTTAGCTTTTTCAATCGAATTGAAATATCGTGGTGCAACAATACTTAATAATGTGGCGATAATTGCCATGACTACTAGTAGTTCAATCAGTGTAAAACCGGTGAAACTTCGTGATCTAGTCATTTGTATTACCATTTATTATAGATAGTGCCATTTAGGCTGGTAGCTTCTGAACGTGAATAAACATCAAACACATCTTTGCCTTCTTGGGGATTGTCTGGTGAACTTTCATAACTGCGTTTGCCCCATGTGTCGGCGGCTGGTACGGTTTCAACTCCGGCGACATTCATTTCCTGAAATAAAGGGTCACGTGGTAAGCGGCGTAAAAAGTAAATAAGTTTTGCTTCGTTACTTTTAATATCAGTTACTCCCATGACTAAATCATCTAGGGTGGGTGGGTAGCCAGATTCTTCTTCTTCTTTCTTTTCAATGCGGCCATCATCAACCGCTTCTTTGTAAGCATCAATGGCAGATCGTATTTGCCATAATGCGGTACGTAGCTGTTGTTCCTTTTCACGTTTGATAACCAGTTCACGTAAGGGCATTGCTGCGGTTGCCAGGACTGACATAATGGCAACCACAATCATTAATTCAACTAAAGTAAAGCCGTGGCTATTGATCGAAGGCTTGAAGGAGTAGGGCATAATTACTAGGGTCTATTTTATATTGATGGTTACCGCTGATGGTGCTTCAATTTCTACCGCTTGAGTAGCCTGGTCATCTTCAGATAATATATTTTGCACCATAATTTCAGTTGTCCCTGGATTAGCTGCAACAACTTTGAAGCGTAATTGAGCAGTTCTGCCTGAAGCAGCATCTTTACCTAATTTCACTGGATGAGTTCCTGAGTTTTCTTCTTCATTCATCAGTTCAAGTGAGCTGGTGTCATAACTTACTTGCATTTCTGAAGACATAGTAGCGCTTGCTCCAATTAGCCCGACTCTAACCGAAAATTCTCGATCCAAGGCAATGTTGGTTGGTGCTTGCAAAGAAATAGTTGGCCCTGCATCAGCTCGTGCAAACGGGTTTGGAGTTGCTGGTGTGTTATTCGATGGATTAAATGATTGGTTTGCTCTACCTAACGCAGAAGCTCCACCTCTACCTGAACCAGCAGGTGCTATTGCCAATGAGCCTTTTGCTGTTTTATTAATTGTCATTGGAACTTTTCCAGGCATATTCGCTGTGCCGAAATGGAATTTACTTTCTAGGTTAGTGGGGCGAACATTGTTGCGAATGATATATGGCGTTATTAGCAATACAATCTCAGTTTTATTACGTGCTACCCCCTGTTTCGAAAAAAACTTCCCTAATATTGAAATATCAATTAATCCGGCTAAGCCACCAATCGTTTTTTGACTATCATCGTTAATTAATCCAGCCAAAACCTGTGTTTCACCGTTTCTTGATGACAACAAGGTTTCTGTCGTACGCGTACCAACAATAGGAATATCCGACCCGGTTGCATTTGCAACATCACCAATCTTAGAGTTCACTTCAAGCAAGACCTTCATTGACACTTCGTTATTTAATCCGATAATGGGTTCAACATCCAGTTTTAGTCCAATATCAATAAATTGTACCGATTGCGATACCGCACTTGAACCACCACCCGGAACAATATTAGAGGTAGTAAAAGGACGACGTTCACCAATATGTATTTTTGCCGCTTCAAGATTTTTTACACGAATACGCGGGTTAGCCAGGGTATCGACAATTGAATAGGTTTTTCCAAAATCGACATTAACTGAATTGTTAATTGTAAAGTTTCTTAAGCCATCGAATTCAAACTGGGTAAGTTTAACTGTAGCAGCAGCAGCATTAGCAGCAGCACCTAACCCAGGCAATGCATTGAACCCAACCGATGAAGGAATATTTGGCCCAAGATCAAGGGTCGTATTACGTGTCACTTCAAGTACCACAACATCTAGCATAACTTCTGGATCAGGCAAGTCATTCAGCGTTACCAAACGTTCAACCAGGCGAATCGCTTCTGGGGTATCTCGCATAATAAAGAGGTTTAATCGTTCATTAACATAGATATCCTTGGCCTTAACTATCCCGCGAATCATAGCCACCATTTGTTTAACATCGGAGTAGGCAACATGAAAACTACGGACTTCTAGTTCTTCATATTCTTTACGTTTAGCTGGGGTATTAGGATAAATAAGCAATGAGTTGTTATTTAATGTTTTGTATGCCAGTTGATTAGTCATTAATAGCAACTTCATTACATCTTCAATACTGTTATCACGCACAAAAATAGAAACCTTAGCTTCCTGGCGCACATCTTTATCAAAGATAAAGTTAATGCCAGCTGTTTTTGCTAGAATTTCAAAAACTGATTTTAAGTCGGTATCTTTAAATTCCATAGTTAATGGTTTTTTAAAGGCGGTTTCTAGGGTCAGTCCAGCATTCTCATTAGGTGCCATTTGCCGATTGATTTGTTGTATTAACTGACGGGCATGCGCTTGCATTGGATTTTCTTGCAGTATGGCTCTAACGGTAGTTTCAGCACCAAGCACATCATTATGTTCCAGTAATTCTTTGGCATATTCAGCGGAAGCAATATGATGTCGCGCAAGTTCCACTGCTTCCATGCCTGCTTTCCCTCGCTCATTTTGCGGAACAATATCTAATACCTGATAATATTGTTGTTCCGCAGAATCAAGATCACCTGACAACAAGGTGCTATCTGCTTCAGTTAATAATTTACTTGTAACTTTTTCGTATTCACGCATATAAACAATGCGAATCTCCTTGTTATCTGGCTCTTCATAAACAGCTTGGCCTAAACGCTCTAACCCGGTTATTAAATTGCCTTCTGTAATTAGCCGTTGTCCTTCGACAAAGGCTACATTATTGTTTGCTTTGGTCTTTATATCTGTCGCGCATCCAGTAAACACCGCTAGTAACATCATCGCAATATATTTTTTAATTCTCATCGAAAGCTTCCTGCTTTTTTCTCATTAATCATAAGCGTTTGTTTGGCACCTAGCGGTAAATAGGTAAATGTCACAGTTTCTTCATCCATAGCATCAACTCGATATTGCTCATCAATGTTTGTTCCTAGTTTAGCAACCAAGTTTTCTCCTGCCTGACTAAGAAATACCAAAGTTTCATTATCTGAAATAGCTTTGCCAATATAGGTGAATTGTAATGGTGGCGCGACTGGCGTTGGTGCTGCTGCTATACGTGAAGCGGCTTGTTGTCTGGCTAGTGCCGCTTGTTGTGTGTCTATCCGTACGCGCGGTGGCAACCATGAAGTAGTTTTAAATAAATCTCCTGCCTTGGCATCAAACTGGCGCTGTCCTAGTTCCTCAACTGCTAAATAATCCGGTACCGGTTGGCTGGCGCGGTTATTGACACGTCCACTTGTCGATGAAGTGCTGGCTGTTGGCTGTACCGTAGATTGTTCAGGGTCAAAATAATCTTCCTCTTCTTCTACTAAGACAACCGCAATTAAGGTGGCAATTAAGACGCCACCGATTATTATTTTGCGTTTTTTTTCTGCTGGATCCATAGCTATGATTGATCCAGGTAGAGGTCAATTTCAAGCCGTACATCCAGTTGTTCGGTTTGTATATTTTCTCGTTTAATCACCATACCAGTTATTGCCATGTTGGGAACAGCTTGCAATGCATCAGCCATAAATCTACGGATTTGTGGATATCTACCACGAATTGGCATGATCATTTGATAACGCGATAACCTGGAATCTTGTTCATGAACTAACCGATAGTCACCACTGTTTATTTCTACGCCACTTTTTTTTGCAATAGCAACTAGTTCTCTAATCCAAAATGGTGAGGAATCAATCAGTGGAAAAAAATCATAAAAGATTTGCAAAGCCTGGTCACCACCAACTTTTCTAGTTGGGTCACTAGCAGAAATATTATTGGGTGATGATGGTGATGAGGCTTGTACTTGTAGTGTTTCTGCGCGTGCTTGAAGTTCTTCTAAAGATGAGCTTTGTGGCAACACTGCCAGCATAAAAAAAATCATCGCAACCACAAATAAACCGATACCAATTTTTCCTGCATTTCCTAGGCGAGCAATTTGCCAGCGTATTTGCAGTAATAGTGGCTGCAGACGTGCCTGTAATAAATCTTGCTTCAAGATGGCTGAATCCATAAGGTAGTAATTAAAAAGATAATTGGTTTTTGCGGGCTATTTAGATTAACTTTGTAATTAAGCAAATGAGCATTCTCAAAGATACTTTCACGTTCTAAGGCTTCGACAAAATCAAGCAAACCTTGCATATTTCTTGCCTCACCACTAATACGTAAGCTGCTGTCAGCCACGCTTGGCTGTAGTGATAACAATGCAACTTCTTTGTCAGAGGCAAATTCGATAGCATTAAATAATGCTTCCCAGGACAAATTGATTTGCAGCATAACTTCGTTGGCTTGATTTATTTCACGCCGAATTTCTTGGCGAATATCTTGCCCTGCTTCTCGGCTACGATGGCGGCGTGGCGAAGGTCTACGCACAGGCTGGTTACGTTGCTGCTGTTGCTCAAGTCGTTCTACACGTGCTTCCCAATATTGTACTTTTTCTGTGGATGATTTAAATGTATAAAATACAGCAACTAAAATTAGCAATCCTAATGCTAACAAGGTGTAATCAATTGCTAATGATTGTTGCCCAGGATAGGGGAATTTTAGTTTTAAGTAACGCATGGAGTTACCTTAACATGCGTTGTTTCTGGTTGTGGGAAATATGTAGGTGTTGTTAGTTTGTCAGTCTGTATCGAAACCATTTTCCAACCGCAGTCACCTGGCAATGTTAATCCTGGATGTTCTGGTGCAAATACACAAACTTCTTCTTCAGTAGATTGCTTGCTACCAGTAAAAATTGCTTCTTGATCTAATGCAATCAGTAGTTCGTCAGCAACATTATGGACTATTTTTTGATTGCGAATAACATGCCAAATACCGCCTGCTAATAAAGCAATACAGATACGCCCGCTTTCAATTAAAGCAAAACAAAGCTGTTTATCGTCAAATAATAAACGCCAATGATCAAAAACAGCTGCTAAATATGGCTCAATACCTTTGAATTTTATTTTGTGACGCTCAGCTAACTGTTGTAATTGAGTTAGCAAATCACGAGTTATTGCTGCACAAATGGCACCACGAGTTGGATCCCAAGCACTGACGCTTAGCACCCAATCATCAACACGTTCGGCATAAATTTCACGCATACGAAAATCTGCATAGGCAAGCACTTCTTCTGGAGTGGCAATTTCAGCTTGTGGTGGCAAGGTAACATAACGCATAAAATGATTAGAAAGTGTGACCGACAAATCAGCACTATTGGTATTACTAGTGTTGTTAGTTAGCATTTGATCTAATTGATGCAATGGTGCTTGCCAAGCCGGCAGCTTAGATTTTTTTGCCCAAGTTATAGTTATTTTTGGGGTTTCTACAGGTTTCATGCCACGCAAAGTACGAACGTAATCAATCCGTCCTGGGGCAAAATAAACCTGAATTTGATCACGCCACAATGGTGACACGATTAGCCTCCTCTAAACTGGTTAATCCTTCTTTGACCATATTTAAAGCACCTTCACGTAAAAAATGGGTGCCATTATTTTTGGCCGCTTGTTTGATTCTGCGGATCGGTTCTTGGGCAACAATAAGCTCACGAATTTCATCATTTAAAATAAGAATTTCAGCAACAGCATTACGCCCACGGTAGCCACTACCACGACATTGACCACAACCTCTACCAGCACGAAACTTAAAATGCGTTGCTTGTTCAGAAGTAATCCCAGACTCAGCAATTAATTCATCACTCGGGCGTTCATCCACCGCACAATGCGTGCATAATAAACGCACTAATCTTTGCGCCGCAATACCATTCAAAGCAGAAACAAAACTATATGGATCAACTCCCATATGAGAGAAGCGACCAATCACATCAAACACATTGTTTGCGTGCACGGTGGTAAAAACTAAATGCCCAGTTAACGCAGCCTGAATAGCAATTTGCGCAGTTTCAGAATCACGAATTTCACCAACCATTATTTTATCTGGATCATGTCGCAAGATTGAGCGTAGTCCACGGGCAAAGGTTAAGCCTTTTTTCTCATTAACTGGTATCTGTAACACACCTGGTAATTGATATTCAATAGGATCTTCAATCGTGATGATTTTATCATTGCCAGTATTAACTTCAGAAATCGCCGCATATAACGAAGTGGTCTTGCCGCTACCAGTTGGACCAGTGACCAGCAACATGCCATAAGGTTCTGAACTAAGCCGACGTAAGGTTGCAATCGCGCTTGGATCAAATCCAAGTTGATTTAAGGTTAAGCCTTCCGCTTGATCTGACAATGCTTGGCGATCAAGAATACGCAACACAGCATCTTCACCAAAAATACTTGGCATAATAGACACTCGGAAATCAATTTCCCTGCCTTGGATTGATACTTTAAAACGCCCATCTTGTGGAATACGACGTTCAGCAATATCTAGCTCAGACATCACCTTAATACGTGAAATAACCTGTTCAGCCAAATCAGCCCCTTGCATTACTCCAGCCGATACCAATACGCCATCAATGCGATATTTGATTGATAATGCACCGGTTGTCATTTCAAGGTGTATATCACTGGCTTGTGATTTATGCGCGTCATACAAAGTAGAATGCACCAAGCGCACCACTTGACTGGTACCTTCATTGATACTTTTTAGCGACAGATCCTCAATACCGCTTTGCGTTACATCAAGGTCAGATGATGGCAGCACATTATCCATTGCCCGCATGTTCTTTTCTTGTTGCGAAAAGAAAGCACTAAGATCAGCCGGATGTATTAAATACCACACCACCCCCATCTCAAGACGCTCTTCTACCCAAGAACGTAATTTAGACGAAAAAGGGTCGCTTACGGCTAGTAAAAATTCATCCTCGTTACGAAACAAAGCACATTCATGTTTAGCTGCTTCAGTAAAAGGCAGCATATCAAATGCTGGATCAAGCGTATGCACTGTTTCCATTAACAACACCGGCATATGCAATAGCGAACCAAGTTCAGTGATAAACGTATCAGCTGTTTTTCCGCAAGCTTCTTCTAATGCTTGCATGATTGATACGTTTTGTTTTAGCGCTTGTTGGCGCGCTTGATTAAGTTGGTTAATATCAACCGATAATTTTTGTGTATTTACTTCGCTCAACTGACACTTCCTGCTAATTCAAATATAGGCATATACATAAGAACAATAATGCCCCCAATCACAACCCCAATCACCGCCATTAATAGTGGTTCAATCAATTTGGTTGTCCATTCAACCCAACGTGCAATTTCCTCATCATGAAAATTGCCAATCCGCTCCATCATATCGCCCATTAACCCAGTTCTTTCTCCAACACGTAACATTCGGCTGCCTACTGCGGTGGTTAATCCTTCCATTTCCATGGCATTAGAAATAGTTTTGCCTTCTTGGATATGTCTAGCTGCGGCCTCAACCCTAGGTCGAAAATGAGCTTGTAATAAACCGCTAACCATCTCTAATGCTTTGGTAATTGAAATTCCACCACGTAATAACATACCGAGTGTTTTATAAAAGCGTGCTAACTGATAAACACGCATACGCTCACCAATTGCTGGAATACGCCATAATTTTTGCATCACATAAGCCCAAAATGATGGTCGTGTTACTGCATATCCTCCAAGACTTAATGTGGCAACAACTATGCCTACTAATTCCCAACCTCGCTCTTGTACAAAATGTCCCCATTTAATTAGCATCAAAGACATCCATGGCAGATCTGAACCCATGTCCTCATAGATAGCGCTAAATTTTGGCACTACAAATACTAGTAGAAATAATGATACTAGCAAGCCAACTGTCAATAACAACACTGGATAGATAGAAGCACCGATCATTTTTTTACGAACCACTTCCATTTGTGTTTGATAAGTAATAAAGCGAGTTAATGCTTCTGGCAAATCACCAGTTTTTTCACTCGCACGTATGGTGGAAACATAAAGCGGCGGGAAAATATGTGGATATTCTTCCAGGGTGGTTGAGAAAGTAATTCCTTCGTAGAGGCGTGTCAGTAAATTTTGAATAATTTTACGGATACCGGCATCTTGTTCTTTGTCGGATAGGGTTTCTATGCTTTCTACTAAACTAAGTCCAGCAGTTAATAACGATAATAATTCATGACTAAAATGCACCAGTGGAAAGCGTGTTTTAGATTCAAATTTCCAGCCAGAGATACTGCGCCGGATACTTAGCACCATGCCACCTTGGGCCATAATCTGCTGACGAACAGATGCCTCACTATCTGCATCAAGTTGCAGATGTGTTGCACCTTTCCCTGGCAAAACCACTTTTACCTCATAACGCATTTTAGCTAATTCCTGGATTCTGCAAATGATCGTGCATATAATGTGTAACAGATTGTTTCATAGAGTGAATTTTATTTTGCGTGGAATGCTTATTGATATTCCCAAAGAATAAAGTTTGCTATATGGAACAATTTGTTGTGCAGTATGTGTACGATCACTTGCAGGATTTAGTACCTTGCACGTTAAAGAACCAGGAAAATATGGGGATGCAAAAATTGTCGAGAACAAGGCGAAGAAACGCAGACATATTGAGCATACGTCAAGTTTCTTCAACGTAGTTATCGGCAATTTTTGCCACAGATTTTTATGGTTATTTAGTGTGCAAGGTACTAAGGAATTACCAATTAGTAATATCCGCATTCTCATTTTCACCGCCAGGCTGACCATCCTTGCCAAAAGAAAATAAATCAAATTCAGAACGATCCCCTGGGTATTTATAAACATAAGGCTTTCGCCAAGGGTCAAGTGGCGCTGCTTTTGATAAGTATGGCCCTTGCCATCTAGGTTCATTATTTGGTGCAGTAACTAAAGAAGCAAGTCCTTGCTCAGTTGATGGGTAATTACCCACATCTAAGCGATATTGATGTAATGATTTTTCTAGCGCATCAATTTGTGCTTGCGCCATCCTAACCTCAGAGCGACCTACTTGAGAAAAATATTTAGGTCCAACATAAGCTGCTAACAGTCCGATAATCACCATCACAACCAATAACTCAAGCAAGGTAAATCCATGCGCAGCTTTGTGCTGCCGTTGCATTTGCATTTGCCAACGTATCATTCAATAACCTCTCTGGTAAATTTTTGATTTCTGGGGGGAGCGTGTATAAAGCCCGAAGGATTATAACGCACTTGAAAATTATGATGAATGCTTTGTGGAGTAATCAAGTAAGCAGCCATCTTGATCTTTTAGGTAGTCCTTCACATGCAGTAGTTTTTGTAAATGTCAAATAAAATAAGGTATAAAAATTATTAAGAGCGGTACCATTAACAGTGGCAAACAAAAATTCCAGTGCAATAAATGCCACAGACAATTCATCAATAATCCAAAGAATATCCCAATTACTTAGGAACGTGCATGAAATAACTTGAGCATCTAGCTTTGTCTTTATGCTCATCTTCTGCATTATGTAAACAGTTACATAGCCGTGCTATGCGCCTGTTTACACGCTTTGAATATGAGCATAAATCCTG
>JAJFJL010000158.1 GCA_021774055.1 Nitrosomonas sp.
CGGCAGCCAACCAAAACTACCAACGTTACCATTTAAAGCTGAAGAATTCTGCCCACCTGAAGCTTTTGAAAAAATGGAACCTGAGGATATTGAATTTCAAGAAGCTACCGGAAATGAAGGGGCTTCTTTTGAGCGTACATATCATTGTGCAGCATTGGTATTATGGCCACGATCACGTTACTTAGCTATTATCAACCAATCTGGATTAACCCACGCATTACTTGTACTAAATGATCTATGCCAGCAAAGGGAAAGTTCTAAGAAAAAATCTAATAAACAAGATGCGCTTACTTTAGCTAGTTATATCTTAAGAGATTGGCTACCTCAGTATTACGTTAACTCCAGGGGTTATCAAAAGAATGATCCTATTCCTGATTTTCTAGATTGTTTGTGTCGCTTAGAAGATAGTGCTTTGATTAAACGTGCATGGTTAATCGCCGCCGAACATGGCGTTTATCGAAAACAAGACAGTAAAGCTTTAGCTAAAGCATCAGTATATCTGCCATGGACAGATATTGTTGATTATACAAGCAAAGCAATCACACTAAGTGCTGTTGAAAACCCAAAAGCTTGTATCACTTTATTAATCAAACTGTGCCGTAAGCAAAAACCAAACGACAGACGACAACTTAATACCGCTGCATTAGTTTTATTCAAGAGCTTGCCAGGAGACCCTCAACGCTATCCAGAACCAAAGCCTTGGCAACAATCCAGAATGACACTGACAGATAGTGATATTGCAAATACTATCACTAGCTTTAGTATGATAGGTATTGATTTAGCAGAAAAGACTCTCGACTATATGCTTGCTTGGCCCACCTCATATAACATAGGCAAAGTATTATTACCTGCCGCTTTATATACATCCTCAAAAGATAATAACCAATGGCCAGCTGTAGTACGTTTGCGTAAAATCGCCATCACACACCTGCAAATAAAACTTGCCAAACAGTTAAAACCACCAGCCGATTTAAGCCGAGGCAATAAACTTAAATGTTCCTGCAAAGATTGCAAGGAATTAGGTCGGTTTCTTACCAACCCAGATCAATCACAATGGCATTTTAAAGCTGTAGAAATACGTAGAAAGCATGTGCAACAAAACATTGATGGAAGTAAGAGTGATATTGACTATATAACCGATAAAAAGAACCGCCCTTATACCCTAGTCTGCACAAAAAACCAGGCGAGCTATCAACTCCTGGTTAAACAATCAAAGAATGATAAAAAATCATTGACTAAGTTGCTAGCTGTTTGAAAATATCATAGATAACAAATGATTGGGGAATGGAAATGAGGATGATGAACCAACCTGCACATCAAGATTATTTCAATTTCTAAAGGGCATTCTTCATTATTCGATTTACATTTAAGGTAGGGTGCATTTTACGCACCAATGTTATAAATGGTGCATGGAATGCACCCACGTGTAATTCTCTCACATCAAAAGTGTAAACCACTTTTTTGGGTTTGATATGAAGGATGCCTTCTGAAGTGGTTAATAATCATGACAGCGGGGGTATTTGTGGTGCAATGCCATGTAGTTATTGCACCCTACCGTGCTGCAAGTATCATAAGAAATCAAAAGAATCAAGATCAGAAATCAAGATGACCGACCATTAAAAAGTGGATAAATGTAGTAGTCAAGTTTTTCTGAAGTAAGAATTTAAGCTATTTTTTAAAATTCTGCTACTTTCTAAGCTGGGGTAATGTAACCCAACGAAGAATGTAACCGCTTGTAGTTATAAAAATAAATATGGGCAAAAGGTGACGCTACCCTTTGTGTTCTATATCCATCCAAAAAATCAATGCATTTAAATAATTCTTATTTAAATGGGTAGCATCCCCCTTAATCGGATTACCTGGCCTGAGTATCGATGAGGAACACGAAGTCACCGCCCGGAGCGTTTTGGTGACAAAAAATACAACCTTCTTGCTTGCCTTTCGCCACGCGCCCTGCCAGCTTAATATTCATACCCATTTTCTCCATCACATCAAGGCCACCGTCGGGAGTGTATTTTGCCCAAAACCAGTCTTTATTTTCCGGATCATACCCAGCTTCGCGTTTATACATCACAGTTACGGCCTTCAAGTACTTGGCTCGGTCGGACTCAACATTGTCGATTGATACGTCGGGGCCACCATAGTTCTGCTTAATTATAGCCAAGCCGGTATAACCATTCACAGTGATTGGCTGATGCAGGATTTCCGTAATTTTTCCGTGTGGTGGAGCGCTCATGTGGAGTTCTGATTTTTTCGCCCGGGTACCGACCAATTGCGCTCGTTCAAGCGACCGCCACAACGCCTGTGAATCGGTGACGTCTTCTGCAGAACCCATCGGCGGCCCCATACCCATAGTCCGCATCATGTTCTGACAAGCCGTCAGGGAAAGTACCTGAAAGCCTGACAAAAAACAAACAAGTCATTGTATTTAAATAAAAACTATCGTTTTTATTTTGAACTTAGCAATTCTTGCGCTGGATGAAAAACCTCCCTTGCTTGAATGAACGGGTTCAGG
>JAJFJL010000159.1 GCA_021774055.1 Nitrosomonas sp.
AAGACAACTGCTAATTTCTTGTATTATATAAATAAAAAGGTGAAATTCAATGAAAGATAAAAAATTAAGTACATTAAGTAAATCGGCACTGGTTGTCGGCCTGCTGTTAAGCGGGATAAGCTTTACAGCCCAAGCGCAGAGCGGGCCATCTGGTATCGGTGCTTGTGCCGAGACATTAGATCCTATGACCGGTATGACAGGTTGGATGGGGCATCCATGTACCCAACCACGTCCAGGTCCTTCGGCACAAAGCCATCCTGTCATTGGTGGTGTAGAAGATACCAGCGTTACTCAAGTAGTTACACCAGAGGGACATTTCTCATCTATAGATCCATTTGCCAACCCTCCAGGAAGTAATTTTCTGAATACTATTTTCACAAATCTGTATGATTTTAATGGTGATGAAATGCCTAACACGCTGCCATCAACACCATCAAACCCATATAACTTGCATGAAGGACCGGTGTTAACTCAGGCAATTAATCCTGCAAGTCCAGAAGATGATTTGGATGTGATTATTCGGAGAATTGAGCAGGGAAATAGTAATCCTAGTGATCTAATAAAGGGGATTGCTATTCTTGAGGGAGATAGACATGATCGTGCTTATGCTGGTTTTCCAATGCTACATTTTAACGGCCCAAATAAAACTAAAAAAGTTGAGGTTATCTGTCAAAAACCTTCTGGTAAACTAAGACATAATGGTAAACCAAAAGCATCTTGTCATCCTTCTGACACAGTGGTTGGTGGTAATGTTGATGTCAACATGATTTACTTCAATCAGCACATTAAAAGCGATACTGCATTTGTTGATCCAAGTCTAGTTCAAGATGTTCCTTGGACAGTTACTTATCATGTCAACATTTTGAATCGTGGTCTGGAAGATTTCTCACCAATGGTAATGAACTTTGACCGAATTGGTGAAGGTCGTGGACCATTCCATGCTTC
The DNA here is from genome assembly GCA_021774055.1 of Nitrosomonas sp. Taxonomy (GTDB): domain Bacteria; phylum Pseudomonadota; class Gammaproteobacteria; order Burkholderiales; family Nitrosomonadaceae; genus Nitrosomonas. Next base: position 946 of record JAJFJL010000159.1, read on the forward strand.
TATGGACCAAAGTTATTTCCCGATGCTAGAAGAGGGTACTAAATACACCGTCAAGATCAAACAAAATAAAGGTAAATACTTTAACTTGGTTTATACCTGGGGCTGGCGCATTCATCCACCAAGAGTACAGGTGATGGAAAATGCACTAAAAACTACACCAAATGGAGTTACTTTACCTGAATGGGAAAAGATAGCTTTCTGTGAAGGCGGTCAAGCAGATGCTAACTGTGATCCAGTAAATAACGCCGGAGATCGATCATTTGCAATCGCTCAAATTGGTGACTTAGCACCAGCTAAGCGTATGTGGAACACATTTAACGCAATGAATGATGGCAGTATTGGTAGCGAAGAAGCAGCGGTTGCACTACGTGCCGCATTCTTAGATTGGACCGACCGTACACGACTACCAGCAGGAGTTGACGCTGATCCAGATTCTAATATTACTTTATTTTATGTAAATAATACTATTTATGGTAGCCGCCAAGGATTGCAAGGTGCTGGTAGTAAATTAGGCCCTGCTAGCTATAAAGGAATTTTAAATAGTGGTGCAAATGATTGGAATGTGCGTCCTTTCAATTACAAGGTAACATTGTTAAATGGTGATCATTTTGTACATGGTTATATGAATGTTGACTTTGGTGGTTCACGCGGTTGGGAAAATCAGTTCCAATTGACTGATCCAACAACTATGCTTGATCCGAATGGTCCACATACCGGACCAACCGAGATTCAGGGTAGAGAATTTTCTATTTCAGATGATCAAATCGTTCTTACTGGAGAAGAAAACATCTTCCCAATTAATCGTGGTGGTACCGAGGAATTCCTCAAGCCAGATCCACGTAATCAAGAAGATCCTGATAATGGTGATCCACAGTTAGGTTCTGGTTGCTTCTTTACGTTTGGCCGTAATCATGCATGGCCTAACGCGGGTGGGCCATGGGGTGGAATCATAGTTCCTCCTGTAGCTGCTGACGGCACACCTGCTAAGCATACGGTTGAGATTGAATACAATTTTGAGCCAAGCACTCGCTTACGTATTTATCAATTTGATCCGTTGCACCATGATGTAGCTGTTTATTCACTACATTAACAAAGCTGGTAACATGTGATATCTTTTTAATGAAAAAAATATTACACAGATAGATAACTAGGAAGGGTAGTTAAATTATTTGACTATCTTTCCTAGATCTTTTTCGGGTTTAATTCTTCATTCGATAGAACGAAGGATTAAACCCGAAAAAGGTTAAAACAGTTTATTATCCAGCAAGTAGTCTGGATGGAGCTTGCATAATCCGAGGTTGCAATGCTGAAATGAGATACATTACTCATCATAATAACGTCAAGTTGGTAAGTCGAAAATACTCCCGGATTCCGCTGCGCTTCATCTAGGCTACAAACTAAATTGGATAAACTATTATTTACCTCGTCCCTTATTACCTAAGCATTAATAGCAGTTAGAACTATGACAATAAAATTCATTCTATTATTATTGCTAGCTATTACAGCTGGGTTCTTTGCTGGAAAATCTTTTAATAACCATGATCAGCTTATCTCCAGCCAACAAGATACAGATAAACCAATCATGGCAACTACACTTGAAGATAGCGCTTATCCACGAATAAAAATTGCATCAAACGTCGTACATAATCTTGGTGTCCAAACAGCGATAGTTATCAAGGGCGACTTACCACGTAATATTGAGACATTGGGAAAAATTACTCGCGTCGATCCTATGGCTAGACGTACCTTAACGCCGCCAATACGAGGTGAATTAGTTTTTGTAGCAGACAAACAAGAAGGTGGGTTTGTTAAACCAGGTGAATTATTGTTTGCAGTTAGTTCAGAAAGCCTACTTAATTTACAAAAATCTTTTCAAGATGCTTATTTTGCAGATGAACAAATGACTGTCACTGCAATGCTAACAGAACTGCGTAGATTAGGTTTACGACCAGAACAAATCACCGCACTACAAAATGGGGCAGAGCCAAAATTTCCAGTAGAAGTTTATGCTGATGAAGATGGTTATATTTTTACTAGTCGCGGCATAGTTGGTGAATCTGTGCATGAAGGTTTTACAATTTTTAATGTTGGTGGACAATATCGTGTAATTGAAGTCACTGCTGAGATTTTTGAGCGTCAATGGGATTGGGTTAAAAATGGGCAACAAGCAAATATGAGCGTACGTGGTTTACCAGGTGAAATTTTTAGCGGTCAAGTAGTTCGCGTTGAACCTCCTGTCGGCTATACTACACGATCCCTAGAAGTTGCCTTAAGATTCAATACTGAACACCTTGGACTTTCACAAAGTATGTTTGCACATGTCAGTATTTTAGGACAAGCCAAAGAAAACATTCTCTTAGTACCCCAACAATCTGTAATTCGAGTCGGCAATGAACAACGTGTCGTATTGCAGCATCAAGATGGTAGTTTCCAATCTGTGGTGGTTACTATTGGCGAAGAATCTGAAGGAATGCTTGAAATTCTTTCTGGTTTACAGGAAAACGACAAAGTAGTAACGTCAGGGCAGTTTTTAATCGACTCTGAAAGCAATCTAATGGCAGATTTAAAGCGTATGTCTCCTGCTGATAAACAAATAGGTGACATTATGGATCATCATCACCATCATTAACCTAGCGCAAAGCATATTCTCTAGACTCCGCCAAAAAATACACTATGATCGCTAATATTATCCGTTGGTCAATTGGCAATCGATTGCCAGTATTGTTAATCACGGTTCTGTTATGCATTTGGGGAACTTGGTCAGTTCTAACCACGCCAGTGGATGCCATTCCTGATCTTTCTGATGTACAAGTTATTATTAAAACTGGTTATTCTGGACAATCTCCTCAGGTAGTAGAAGATCAAGTCACCTATCCAATCTCAACCGCCATGTTGTCAGTACCTGGAGCGGTTGCTGTCCGTGGTTACTCATTTTTTGGTGACTCATATGTTTATGTTATTTTTTCAGATGATACCGATATCTACTGGGCACGTTCTCGTGTTCTAGAATACCTAAATCAAGTCACCGACCAACTACCTGGCAATGCAACTCCTAAACTTGGACCAGACGCAACCGGGGTAGGTTGGATATATCAATACGCCTTGGTTGATCGTAGTGGTCAGCATGATTTGTCTGCATTAACAACCTTACAAAACTGGTTCTTGAAATTCGAGTTGCAAACTGTTCCTGGTGTATCTGAGGTTGCTACCGTTGGTGGGATGGTTAAACAATACCAGGTCGTGGTTGATCCAGATAAATTACGTGGTTACTACCTTACATTAAACCGGGTAAGGCAAGCTATTGCAGAATCCAATCAAGAAACTGGTGGTTCAGTTTTAGAATTAGCCGAAGCTGAATATATGGTTCGCTTCAAAGGTTATACTAAAGATATTGAAGATATTGGCTTAACCAGCGTACCCACAATTCAACGTAGATTATCTATTTCTTCGGTACGGTTAGACGATGTTGTGCAAACAATCCAAATTGGTCCTGCAGCACGCCGAGGCGTTGCTGATTTAAATGGCGAAGGAGAAGTTGTAGGTGGGATTATTGTTATGCGTTCAGGAGAAAATGCGCTAGCAACCATAGATGCCGTAAAACAAAAACTTGAAGAATTAAGAGCAAGCCTACCAGATGGGGTTGAACTAGTTGAAACCTACGATCGTTCAACCTTGATAAACAGCGCTGTAGAAACACTTAGCGATCGTTTATTAGAAGAATTTATAGTAATTATTTTAGTCTGTGCGTTGTTTCTACTTCATTTTAGATCATCGTTAGTGATTGTTATCAGCCTACCGGTAGGAATCCTGGTTGCTTTTATTATTATGCGCATGCAAGGCATTAATGCCAACATTATGTCATTAGGTGGTGTCGCGATTGCCATTGGTGCTATGGTTGATGCCACTATTGTTATGATAGAAAATGCCCATAGACATCTGCAACAGGCTAAACACAACAATCGCTTACAAGCAATTCAAAAAGCTGCTATCGAAGTAGGGCCACCGTTATTCTTTTCATTAGTAATTATTACCTTAAGCTTTATTCCAATTTTCGCTTTAGAAGCGCAAGAAGCACGTTTATTTGAACCACTTGCATATACCAAAACCTTTGCTATGGCGGCAGCTGCCGGACTATCAATAACATTAGTACCAGCACTAATGGTTTATCTTATCCGTGGAAAAATTCGTCGTGAGCAAGATAATCCAATTAATCGTAGTTTAATCGCCGCTTATCAACCATTAGTTCAATTGGTTCTACAACGACCACTTATCATAATCGGTGTAGCAGGTTTATTGATACTTTCTATAGCATGGCCCTTGTCACAACTAGGCCGAGAATTTATGCCTAATATGCATGAAGGTGACATACTTTACATGCCTACCACACTACCAGGTATCTCAATAGGCAAAGCCCGTGAATTATTACAACAGACCAACCGATTAATTAAAACTGTACCTGAAGTAGCACAAGTTTTTGGTAAAGCTGGACGGGCAGGAACAGCTACCGATCCAGCACCGCTAAGCATGATAGAAAGTGTAATTCAACTTAAACCAGAGGATCAATGGCGTGCCGGGATGACCATCGACAAAATTAAGCAGGAGTTAGACCAAAGTGTACAAATACCTGGTTTACGTAATGCCTGGTTAATGCCTATTCGTACCAGAATTGATATGCAAGCAACCGGTATTAATACGCCAATTGGTCTAAAAATTGCCGGTCCAAATTTAGACGGCATTCAAAATATAGCTGTTCAAGTTGAATCAATTTTAAGATCAGTCCCAGGTAACCAAACTGTATTTGCTGATAGAACTACTGGTGGACGATATATTGAAGTTGAGATTGATCGTAGTGCAGCCACCCACTTTGGCTTAAGCATTGCTGAAATACAGACCTCAGCAAACATTGCGATTGCTGGCATGAATGTAAGTTATACCGTTGAAGATCGTGAACGTTATGCGATCAACTTACGTTATCCACAGGAATGGCGTGATTCACTTGCTAAGATTAAACAATTACCGTTGATTATCAATGAAGATATTCAAGTCCAACTGCAAGACTTAGCGGAAATAAAAGTAACTGATGGCCCTCCGTTGATCAAAAGTGAAAATGCACGCATGAATGCCTGGGTTTATATCACTACAGACGGGCGTGATATTGCCTCGTATATTGATGATGCAAAACAGGCTTTAAGTAACCAATTATCACTCCCAAGCGGGTATACCTTGAATTGGGTTGGGCAATATCAATCTTTAGAAAGCGCCACCGAACGACTAACTTTAATCGTCCCGGTCACCTTACTAATTATTCTAATTTTATTATATTTTGCTTTTAACAGCTGGATAGAATCTTTACTAGTATTAGCTACCTTACCTTTTGCTTTAGTTGGTGGGGTTTGGTTGTTATGGTTGCTTGATTATCACTTGTCAGTAGCGGTAGCGGTTGGATTTATTGCTTTAGCAGGAATTGCCGCTGAATTTGGTGTGGTAATGATTGTCTACCTACGCGAAGCAATTAACCGCCGACAACCGAAAACAGATGCAGAATTACGTGCTGCGATTATAGAAGGTGCAGTATTAAGGGTACGCCCTAAAGCTATGACTATGGCAGTTATTGTGATTGGTTTATTGCCAATAATGCTCGGCAGTGGTATTGGTTCAGAAGTTATGCAGCGTATTGCAGCACCAATGGTAGGCGGTATGATAACTGCGCCATTAGTTTCTATGTTGTTAATTCCTGCTATGTATTATTTATGGCAGAAAAGATTATTTAACTGAAATCTAAATCTTGTAGGATCAAGATTCAGATAAAACAAAAAAGGTAACAACCATATGAATAAAAGAACTATCTTCATGGCTAGTTTAGTGTTGCTATTAAGCTGGAGCTCAATAGTACTAGCTGAACAACCAGAACAACGTGCATTTGTAGAAGGTTTAGAATATCAACTGATTGACCCTCCACAAGCCACACAAAATGATGATGGCCGTATTGAAATTGTTGAATTATTTTTATACGCTTGTCCCCACTGTAATGTTTTAAGACCAAAGCTGGAAGCATGGATAAAAAAGAATTCTGACTTAGTGGTATTAAGACGTGTGCCAGCAATTGTTGGAGCACCTTGGGCAGATCAAGCCAGAGCATTCTATACTGCAAAGAAACTAGGTATTCTTGATAAATCCCATAATGCTTTGTTTAAATCAATTCATGAAGATGGCGAACAGTATGCAGACGATGAATCAGTCATGCGTTTTTTTGTCGGCTTAGGTGTAAAACCTGAAGACTTTATTAAAGTATTTCGTTCGCCAGAAGTTGATGAGAAAGTTAGTCAAGCCCGTATTCTTACAGTTAATTACGGAATCCGTGGAGTACCAGCTATTATCATTAATGGAAAATATAGAACAGCTCAATATTTTACCGGTAGCCAAGAAAAACTTTTTGAAGTATTGGATATGCTGATAGAAAAAGAAACCAGTACCTTGTAAGATAAATAACCTGGAAAATATGGGGATGCAGAAATTGTCGAGAACAAGGCGAAGAAACGCAGGCATATTTAGCATACGTCAAGTTTCTTCAACGCAGTTATCGGCAATTTGTGCCACAGATTTTCCTGGTTATTTAGCGTACAAGGTACTAGTTCACAGTTATAAACCTAGTTCCTCGTACCTTAGGAACTCATATTAGAAAATTAAACTAAATAAATAACTATGATTACTAAATTAAAGACCACCATAAATACTATTTTAGCTGTCGCCCTAATGCTATTCATATTACCTATGACAGCAAGTGCAGCAGTTCCTTTTCCAGGTAAACTTTCCGCAGATATTGTTAATATTGAAGCCGCCAATATAATTAATGTAAGTATTGAAACTTGGCCTGGATTCAGACGAAATATACGTATTATATTGCCGCATATTGTAGTCCCTGGGCAAACCGAAGACCCAAGTGAGTGTGAACTAGAATTAGGAGATAAAGCGCTAGAATTTACTGTTAACTTCCTCAGTGAGGCAGAAGGTGTAAGTGTTATGGACATGATGATGGAACATAGTGCCAGTGAATATGCCATATCTTCAATTCATACTAACGCTGGTACATTAGACAACGCACTTAGACGTGAACGTCTTGTTAGGCTAAATACAGTAGCGCCTGATACCCCTTGGTGCCAATAATTGGCCATCTTCATTATTCAGTTTACATTAAGGTAGGGTGCGTTTTACGCACCAACGTTATAAATGGTGCATGGAGTGCACCCTACGTGTAATTTTTCTTACATCAAAAGTGTTTAGGGGCCAGGCAATATTGTAGGCTGGGTAGAGCGTGTAGCGAAACCCAGCATTACAGAAATGCATCAGGATATTAAATTATGATAAAAGTAGACGTAAAAAAGATTATCCTCGGATTATTACTAGCAGGTCTTTTAGTTGCATCAAATAGTTTTGCCGAGCAACCAGCAGGAACCGTTGGTTATGCGCAAGAGCGTTATAAACAAGCTCCTACTTACACTGGTCCAGTTCGTAGCGGCAAACAAGTTTATGATTACAGCTGCAAAACCTGCCATGATAGAACTACCCAAGGGGCACCGCTACCAGACGATGAGATTGAATGGGGATTACGGGCACAAAAAGGAATGGATGTTTTAATGAAGCATGTTAAAGATGGTTATCTAGAATTAATGCCAGAAAATGGTGGCTGTGGAAATTGCAGCGATGCAGAATTACGTGCTGGAATTATGTATATGCTAGATGCCAGTGGAGTAAAATTACCCGAGCAATCAGACTAAGGAGCGTGCATGAAATAAATTAGACGACTAGCTTTGTTTAAGCCCATCTTATACTTTATGTAAACAGTTACATTGCCGTATTAGCTGGGCTAAAGCCCAGGTTCCAATGATAGCAATTATCATCACTCCACATATGAAATAAACTGCCACCTTCAAATTATTAATTTATATTGGAAGCGGTGCTTTAGCCCTGCATATTTACCTCATCCCTAAAACATATTCATGAACATGCCATCTCTTAATACACAAATCTTACTAGGAACACTCGCCGGCATTCTATTTGGTTTGATGCTAGCAGCATTAGGTCAAGAATCAAGCACTACACAAAATAGCCTATACGCAGCAGGACTAGTCGGCACACTGTTCATTGATTTATTAAGAATGGTGTTAATCCCATTAGTATTTACATCTATTGTTGTCGGTGTAGCGAATTTACGTTCGCACCAACAAATGAATCGTGTATGGCTAGGAACCTTAGGGTTCTTTGCATTAACCATGATGCTAGCAATAGTGTTAGGACTAACAGCAGCTAATTTGCTGCGACCAGGGGAGGGCTTGCAAATCGCATTATTTCAAGATGCAATGCAAGACTTTAATGCAGTACAAATGCCCCTGCCAGACTTCTTTGCTCATTTCTTACATTCATTGTTTCAAAATCCAGTCTCCGCCTTAGCACAGGGCAATGTGTTAGCCGTCGTGGTATTTGCTTTACTATTAGGTATCGCCTTAGTGGTAGGTGGAGAACGATATAAAAATATTCTGGTATTACTACAAGAATTCTTAGAATTAATCCTAATGCTAGTTGGTTGGATCATGCGTCTAGCACCATTTGGCATTATGGCATTACTACTGCAACTAGTAGCCACACAAGATACCGAATTACTAACCATAATGCTCAAGTTTGTACTAATTGTAAGTGGTGCAACCTTGCTACACGGCCTAGTCGTACTACCATTGATACTTTATCTTACTACCGGTATGACACCGCTCAAATTCTGGCGTGGTGCTCGTGATGCATTAATTACTGCCTTTGCCACCAGCTCTAGTGCAGCAACATTACCAGTTACCCTGCGTTGTGCTGAACAACATCTACATGTTAGACGAGATGTTGCCGGATTTGTTATTCCACTTGGTGCCACCATGAATATGGATGGAACTGCTTTATATGAAGCGATTGCTGCCTTATTTATTGCCAATCTGGTAGGTATAGAACTTAGTTTTACCCAGCAATTTATTGTATTTCTGACCGCCATGCTAGCAGCCATCGGCGCACCAGGAATACCAAGTGCAGGTATGGTAACAATGGTGCTAGTGTTACAAGCGGTTGGCTTGCCTGCCGAAGCAATAGCCATTTTGTTACCAATTGACCGCATACTAGATACCTTTCGCACCATGATTAACGTAGAAGGTGACATGGTTGGTAGCTTAGTGGTGCAAAAATGGATAGATAAACCATAATCTTGTTCAGCTTCTACAAGTGTGTACAGATAGTGTAAAAGTTAGGTATATACTTCGTACGATCATAGTTTCGGATTTTATAGTGTGGTAATTTTTGTCAAGAACAAGGCGCTGAAACAAGCGCATAGCTAGGTTATGTAATTGTTTCAGTAACACTGATATTGGCAAAAATGATCCACTAGAAAACCAAAATCATGACCGCGCGAAGTATATGTGCAAAAAGGAGCCCGAAGGCTCCGTTTGAATCATATGTTGCATGTGATTCCATATCTTGGTTGATCAATCGGCTGCTGTAACTTGAATTTTCTTTGGTTGAACTGCTTCGCGCTTAGGAATGATTATTTCTAATACGCCATGTTTCGATTGCGCGGAAATCGCATCTGAGTTTGCAGTGTCTGGCAAACTAAAGCGCCGGTAAAAAGAACCATAAGTTCGCTCGACACGTTTATAGCCTTCTTCGTCAGTTTTTGCTTCAGTCTTCTTCTCACCTTTGATCGTTAACACACCGTCTTCCATGTTGACATTAATTTCTTCAGGTTTAACACCAGGAATATCTGCGTGGATAATAAATTTATTAGCTTCTTCCTTAATATCTACAGCTGGAGCCCATTCTGCTGTTGCAACAGAGCCATTTTCAGATACATTGCTATGCGCTAACTCTCGCTGCAGTTGACTGAGTAATCCCCAAGGTTCATAACGAGTAATATTCATAATTCCCTCCGTTTATATAATTAACAAGCTATTACTTGAATTTATTATATGAGTATTTATTTTTACTTTTCAATAGGGGGAGTTTCTAATAAAGCGTAATAAGTAGTTAACAAGAATTATTACAACAAAATATATTGCATCTTGAAAATCAGCGTAACATGTTGATATATAGTTATATTATTACTTTATCTCTGGCAGTTAATAATGTTAGTATAATTCTTGTTGATTACTTAACCGCATGGCACATTGAGCCGTTTTACTATATAAAATCGGTGTAATGCCCTGCGGTTATTACACCCTACCGAGTTGGAAGGCACCAACAACAAGATTAAAACCTTGCATAAATGGCCTATGGTTTTAGAGACGTTGAGTTCTTTAAGCTAAAAATTATGGTACTGCGCACTGCATGAGACCAACCATGTTCTGGTCGGTTGAGGCCATAATAGTACGCATTTACCGGATGAGCCAATTTTGCGCCATCTTAGGCCTTGCTCAACTGTACCTATGATATACAACAGCCTGTGCTATTTTTATTGAATAACTATTTCAACCCGGCGGTTACGCTGTCGACCTTCTACAGTGTCATTCGTTGCAACTGGTCTACTCATGCCGTATCCAATAGTTTCAATTCGGTGGTCAAGAACACCTTCAACAAGTAAGACATTGCGTACTGAGTTAGCCCGTTCTTCTGACAAACGTAAGTTAAATGAAGCTCTGCCTGTTGAATCAGTATGGCCCTCAATTTGAAGTTTTTTCTCTGGATATTGTTTCATGAATTGAGCTAGGCGGACAATCATATTCATAGCACCAGGCATAAGCTCCGCTTTCCCAGTCTCAAACAGTACGTCACCTAAAGTCATGACCATACCACGATCAGTTTTCTCTGCTTGTAACGCCGCTAATTGCTGTTGCAGTCGTGCACTTTCAGCTTGCGCTTTTTGCGTTTCATAATCGCGTGCCTTTAAAGCAAGCTGGTCGGATGCCTCACTCAACTTTGTTATTTTCATTTCCGCATGTTTTTGAGCTGTAATTTCCAGCGCTGTTTGCACTTCATTATTAGCAATATAAGCCAGCGTATTCATTTTATCAACCGTTTCCGCTTCAGCGGCACTTATCAGGGTAATTTCCGCTTCATCCAACTGTTTCGCAGCATATTTAAGCACTTCAGGATTAGCTTTTGCTATATTAAAAGAAGATTCTGCTTCTAGCAATGCCTCATTTTTTTTGAGAGGACCTCCACAAGCAGCCAGTATTGAAGCAAACATAACGATCAATAGTATGTTCTTAATACATATTTTCATGACAAAACTCTCTATTAAATTATTTTATATAAACCAAAGAATTCTCTTAACGGTTCTGAACGCGTTCAATTTCCCGCTCCATGCTTTGAACAGTACCTTTCATTTCCTGTGCAGATTGTTTAGCTCGAGCTGCACTGGCCTTTGCCGTGGCCAGCCTTGCATCTGATCGTGCCTCATCAGCAAGTTGTTTGGCCGTTAAATAATCTTTTTCCACAAGTGCCCTTTCAGCACGTTTCAGCTTACTCTTGGCTCGATCTAGCTCAACAGCAGCAAATTTACCTGCTTCATTAGTCACGGCAGTTTCAACCTGTGCTTTTGCGCCTGCCATTTCAACAACAGGTTTAGGTACACTACTGCATCCTGCAAATAAAATAACAGTTGTAAATAACAAGGCCAGTAACAAATCTTTAAAGGATACTTTCATTCTTCACTCCTTCCTCTATTTTAATATTTTTAAAACCAAATTGTACGTAGGTTGACAATTGTACCAGGGTGACCGCATATAAATTTCTAACCAATTTATACAGAAATACTTTATTCTTGGATCTAGCTTTACTAGACTGCTTAATAGATTGAATTTAAAGGTTAATAAATTTATATGCGGTTACCCTTACCATTGTGCCTGGGCAGGGCAACCGCATTAAAACTTGGGCTACCAGCTTAGAACGGGACAAGATATGGCATACTTCAATGCCTGCCCCTCGTCATTCCTGCATGCCTTTAGCAGGAATCCATACTGGGGCTGTCCTGGATTCCTGCCAGAAACATGCAGGAATGACGAGAGGGATGTTTCTTAAGTTTTGGTCGAGTAGACCGGCACTCCAATATATTGAATTCACACCCAATAAAAGTTGTAGCCAAGCCCCTCTCAGAACCGTGCTTGCGCTATTTACGCACACGGCTCCTCAATAACACACTTCACCTCTAAGTTGACAA
>JAJFJL010000160.1 GCA_021774055.1 Nitrosomonas sp.
TTCACCTAGATCCTGCAGTATATATGCGATAACTTGCAGGTTCTAAGTTTTATTGTATGCGGGAAATAGTCAAATAATTACTTGTAGGATAAATAATTATTACAAAGATAGATCACTAATTCCTACAAATAAATAGCTAATTCTGACAAGAAAATTAGTTAGGTGTACGGTAATCTCTTGGTTTTTTCCTAGGAACGCAATCGATAGTCGATTGCTACTAAACTCAAAGTGAAATATGTTAAATAAATTTCATCAAAATTTCTTATTAATGAGCTTAGTATTAGAAATTCAGAATAAATTACTAGTAAATAATCAAGAACCATCAATTATCTTACAAAATGTCTGCGATCGATTGGTTACCCTTGCACCTTATCAAATGGTGTGTGCCGGGCTAGCAGAATCTGATGGAAAAATTAATATTAACGTGGCACAAGGCGAGATGGCAGATAGATTACAATATCTTGATTTGCGTTGGAATGATGCTGCTGATCATAACCCTTTAGCACAAAGTATTTTGCAAGCAAAATTTATCCAACATGACCAGAAATCAATTACTCAGTCATATGGTGAAAATTGGCGGGGATTTATTAAAAAATCTAAGATGTCATCTATTGTCATTAATCCTTTTTTTGTAGAGGGTCAATGTACGGGAGTAATATTTATCTGTACACAGTCAACAGATGGCTTTACCGATGCGGTTGAATGCGCTCTACTTGCGCAGGTCGCGCAACATATTAGTTTCTCATTAACTGTCAGTAAGAATGAAAATATTCAGAAAAAAACAAAAGGTCAATTAAAATTAGCATCAGCTGTTTTCGATAATATGTTAGAAGGGATTATTGTTACTAAGCCAAATGGAGAGATTGTAGCTGTCAATCCAGCTTTATATACCATCACAGGATATGACAGAAAAGAACTTATTGGTAAAACACCAAAAGTTCTTCAATCTGGGCGTCATGATGAAATGTTTTATCGTGCCATGTGGAAAACAATTTTAGAAACAGATCAATGGGAAGGAGAAGTCTGGAATAAACGTAAAGACGGTAGTGTTTATCCAGAATTACTAAGCATCTCTACGGTTAAAGATAAACAAGGTAGTGTACAGAATTATATTGCGGTGTTAGCTGATATTAGCAAACAAAAAGAAGCTGAACAAGAATTGCAGCATATTGCTTTCTATGATGAATTAACTGGCCTGCCTAACCGAATGTTATTTAAGGAGCGTCTTGATTCGGCTATAAACCAAGCGAGTCGTAATCAACAATTATTGGCTATATTGTTTATAGATGTTGATAATTTCAAAGTGGTCAACGATACCCTAGGTCATTCTACTGGTGACCAAATGCTTAAGGAAATAGCCGAAAGGTTATCTAGGTGTACACGAAAGAATGACACAGTTGCTAGGCAAGGTGGCGATGAGTTTACAATTATTTTGCAATCGTTAAAGTGTCCTGAAGATGCGACTCTAGTAATAAATAATATTATGGAATCACTAGAAACAAGAATATTGATTGATAATCAAGAGTTTTATTCTTCTGTTTCTATTGGTATTAGTTTTTACCCTAATGATGGAGAGCGATTTGATGTACTAATGAAAAATGCAGATACCGCCATGTATCATGCAAAAAGTCAAGGAAAAAACACATACTGTATTTATACCAGCAGCATGAACAAACATTTTCATGCACGCATGAAACTTGAGAATAATTTACGCCATGCTACTGCACTTGGTGAAATGAAACCTTTTTTTCAGCCGCAATTTAATTTAGATAGTGGTGAACTTTATGGGGCAGAAGTTTTATTACGCTGGCAACATCCTGATCATGGGTTAATTTCTCCTAACCAATTTATACCGATTGCTGAACAGTCTGGTTTAATCATTCCAATTGGTGAGTGGTTATTACGTGAGACCTGCTCTATCATGAAATCTTGGCTTGACCAGGGTCTCCCTCTTAAACAAGTTTCATTTAATCTTTCTATCAAACAATTTGCACATTCTGATCTTTTCAATCAAGTTACCACAATATTAAATGAAACTGGCTTGTTGCCAGAACATCTTGACCTTGAGATAACCGAGAGCTGCCTAATTCCTTCTGTTGATAGAACAATTGATGAGGTAAATAGTCATTCGCAATCAATAAAAGTAGAAGAAATTCTAGATAAATTTCATCAAGCCGGAATAAAAATTTCAATTGACGATTTTGGCACTGGCTACTCTAACTTAAGTTATTTAAAACGCTTTCATATTGATAATCTAAAAATTGATCAGTCATTTATTCGTAATGTTATTAATGATAAAAATGATGCTGCAATTGTCAAGGCTATTATTGCAATGGCGAAAGGGCTCGATCTGAAGTTGGTTGCAGAAGGCATTGAAACAAAAGAGCAGTTAGAGTTTTTACGTGATCATGATTGTGATGTAGGGCAAGGTTATTACTTCGGCCACCCGATGCCAAAAGAACAATTTGAACAATTTATCTGCAGAAAAAATAATCTATTGTCACAACTAAATACATAAATCTTTCGCAACAACTTGTTCTTATCTATTAAATACTCCCCATATATACTTCACGTGGTCATGGTTTCGGTTTTATAAGGGGTCATTTTCTCCAATACCAGAGTTACTGAAACAATCACATAGCCTAGCTATGCGTTGTCTCAGCGCCTTGCTATTGACAAAAATTATCACACTATAAAATCCGAAACCATGACTGCGTGAAGTATACCTACAGCCATAGCAGATATGGTGTCTACATCTACACCTAGTTTATAAATTCTGGAATATATTTCTTAGAATTATTTGTTTCTATATTCTGAATAAAATTTTAATGCGATAACGTGTAGTTACAATTGCAGTCTAATTATGCAGTTATAATACCTAAATCCCGCAAGTTATCGCACATATCCTGCAATAGATATGTTTCATATAGCAAGCTTTATTTTTTGGGGATGTCAATAAGTATTCCACGTAGAATAAAATTCACTCTATTAAACAATCTATTGCAGACCATATTCACGGTAACCTGTAGGATCTGGGTAATATGCTTAAAGGCTATTAGTGTTAAAAAATGTAATCTCTATAACCATAAATGATAGGTAATTGAGGAGAACTAATGCAACAGAATAAGATGCCTAGCTTAAACACATGGGTTAATTTTCTCAATCAGGTTGAGATTCCAGTTTTAAAACACACCGCTCGTGATTTTAATAGATTGGACATTGATGATGATGACCTTAGTGCCCGTAAGATAGCGCATGTTATCAAATATGATCCGATGATGACGGTTAAAGTAATGCGTTATTTGCAGAAGCATAAATGTGGCTCTCAGGTACATGAAATAATGGAGGTGGAGCAAGTGGTTATGATGCTTGGTTTAAAAAATTCATTGGATAATGTTCCGGCTAAACCACTTGTAGATGAGTTACTTGGTAAGCAACATATGAATGCATTAGTTAATTTTCTGCGTTTACTACGGCGTGCCAAACAAGCATCGATTTATGCTTTTGATTGGGCAGTAAGGCTGAATGATTTGCATTTTGAAGAGATACGTATTGCTGCCCTACTGCATAATATTGCTGAATTACTAATGTGGTGTTTTGCACCCAATAGAATGTTAAGAATACAGGCAATACAAAAGAAGCATAGAAATCTACGCAGTAGTTTTGTCCAAGAGAAAATATTCGGTTTTACCTTGCTTCAATTACAATCTGAATTAGTAAAAAAATGGGCGTTGCCTAATCTGCTAATCACTTTGATTGATGACCAACATGCTAGCCAGCAACGTGTACGGAATGTAATCTTAGCCATTAATTTAGCACGCCATTCTGCCAATGGTTGGGATGATGCTGCACTGCCTGATGATTATAATGATATTGCTGAATTGTTGCATGTGCAGCCAGATGAAGCGATTGCTATCGTTAACATGAAATCTAGGGCAACTAAATGAATATGTAATGGGATTGCTATTTGACAATTCCAAACATTCTGATAAAAATAGCATTTCTAAGCATCCTTCACAAAAGTCCAAAAATAGCTGATATGAAACATCTTTTCGTCGTTCCTACATGTTTCTAGCAGGAGTACACATCTAGCTTGGGTTCCTGCTAAAGGCACGTAGGAATGACGAGGGATAAGTAGGTATCAAAGAAAGTTTTTGATATCAAAAGTGCAAACTACTTTTGAATTAATATGAAAGAAGCCAATTTCTAGCATTAATACCTATGCAAATAAAACCCAACCAGCTCTCACAGCATCTACAAAAAAATATTGGCCTGCTTTATACCGTCTTTGGTAATGAACCTTTGTTGATTAATGAAGCCACTGATTTAATTCGTGCAGTTGCTAATCAACAGGGATATACCGAACGAGATATCTTTACAGTTGATAAACGTTTTAATTGGTCTATGCTACAAGATGCCAATCGTAGTGGTTCTCTTTTTGGCGATCGTAAAATTATAGATATCCGTATTCCAAACGGTAAGCCTGGTAGAGAAGGTAGTCAGGCGATTGAAAAATATTGCCAGACATTGACATCCGGTACTTTGACATTGATTACTTTGCCTAAAATTGATAAATCTGGGCAGGCGACTAAATGGTTTAAAATGCTTGAAGCAACAGGGATTACGGTTGTAGTCTATCCTGTTGAGCGTGGGCAATTGCCAGCTTGGATCAAACAACGCCTGAGTCAGCAGCAACAACAGACTGATTTTGATACGCTACGATTCTTGGCAGATCGTGTTGAAGGTAATTTGTTGGCAGCTCATCAAGAAATTCAAAAGCTTGCCCTACTCTACCCCACCGGCCGACTGTTATTTAAGCAAGTTAAGGATGCGGTGTTGGATGTAGCGCGCTACGATGTTTTTAATTTAGCAGACGCGATGATTGCCGCAGATATTGCTCGTTATAGTCATATCCTGGATGAATTGCGGGGAGAAGGCGTTGTTCCGCCACTGATTGTTGCTACGCTGGCAGAGCAAATTCGTACGTTACTGCTTATTCAACAAGGAATCCGTGCTGCTAATAAGTCGCTGACGCAATTAATGCGTGATGCCAGAGTTTGGGGGGCGCGCCAAAAGATCATGGCAGATGCGGCGAAACATTTTAAGCTTAATCAATTAACCCAGGCTTTATTACATCTGGCAAAAATTGATCGAATCAGCAAAGGTGTTGCTAACGGCGATGTTTGGGATGAATTACTACAATTAGGGTTACGTTTTGTAACAATCACCCACAAAATTAAGGGACGAAGCAATAATACTTTGCCCATTTACTCTGTTTTTCGTTGCTCCTACGGTTACATAGAATAAGTAACTATTTACATAAATACAAGGCGAGTTGTCTAATTTATTTTATGCGCGTTCCTTAGGTCATTCTGATATGAAAAATCACCTGATTATCCTGTTAATACTGCTTTTTAATTCTTATACACTAAGTGTTCTTGCAGAAGACCAGACAATTACCTTGTCTGGGGTGGTGCTAAGTGAGCAAAGTCAGCCTTTGAGTGGAATGACGGTTAACGTTGCTAATCAATCAGTAATGACTGATGATTTAGGTTTTTTTCAGTTAAATTCATTAGCACGTCACAATCAACTATTAACTGTTAGTAATCCCAGTTATCGTGATGAAATTATCGCACTGCATCTACTGAAGGCACAGGATGTTTCGCAGCTTAGATTAAACCCAATTATCATGTCATCCATAGAAGAACGGCCAACACGTTTTGTGTTTGGTGGCGATAGTTCTTTTGGTAGACGTTATATTGACCCAGATGAATCCACCCCTAGAAACCAACTCCCGGACGATGATCCTGGTGCATTAGTTTCTGTTAGCGATCCTGTTCCTGGTAGTCAAGCGGTTGTGCAGTATATTCGCCCAATCTTTCTGAATGCAGATTGGAGTGTGGTTAATTTAGAAACACCGGTTACTTCGAATACGTCTACACCTCATGAACAAAAAGATTTCGCGTTCTTTACGTTGCCTGATTCTATGCAAGCACTTAATTGGCTAGGTATTGATTATGTTTCGTTAGGTAATAATCATTTGTATGATTATCTTGACATTGGCATTGTGGATACGATCTCCACTCTTACTGCTTCAGGTATTCATTATAGTGGCGCGGGACTTAATAGTGAGCAAGCTTATCAGTCGCATCGTCAGATTATTAATGGTGCTGACTATTCTTTTTTATCAATGACTTCAGTTAGTGGTAGTAAGCATGAAATTAATTATGTGGCGAGTGAGAATAAGGGTGGTGCCGCAGATTTACGTGATCATGATGCACTTGCTGATGCGCTACAGCTAGATTTAGCTAATAATTCTATTCCAATTGCTCAATTACATGGCGGTAAAGAATACACCTTTGAGCCAACAGAAAACTTTATGCGCCATATTGAATTTTCTGTTGCAGCAGGTGCAAAATTAGTTGTTGGGCATCATCCACATGTTGCACAAGGTGTGGGCCTAATTGATGATGTAGTGACGATTCATAGCTTGGGAAATTTGATTTTTGATCAAGCAAGATTGGAAACTATGCTTGGGTTAGTTGCACGTGTTGATATGGATGAAGATCAAGTGAAGGAGGTTCGTTTTTATCCTATATATACAGATAACTTTATTCCAAAATTAATTAGTGGTGATTTGGCTAATCGTTTTCTACGACGGATTGGTGAATTTTCTAATGCTTATGGTGCATTAGTTTATCCTTATAACCATCAAGGTTGGGTGACATTTGATAGCAATGAGGTAGCTGCTATTGATCGTGTTGTTACAACAAATTTCACTATTCCATCGACAGGGGTAACTGTTGTTGATTTGAGGCAATTGGCAGATAGTACAGAATCATTATTGAGTGTTACTTCTGATAATAATGAAATATCAATTCAAATTGGCCGCGATATTCTTAATCACGGTGATTTTGAAGATTGGGATATTGATGATGCAGGTCTTGTTGCTTCACGTTGGGACTCATCTAATGCATCTAGCCAAATATGTAGCGATAATACCTATAAAGGTTCTGCTGCCCTATGTAGCACACGTAGTAGCCGTAATAGTAGTGATTCAGTTATTTCTTTTCGGAATCGGGTGCGTGTAATGGGTGAGAGTACCGGGGAACCTAATGATGCATTATCATTGTTTACCTATATTTATGGTGAAAATGCTGGTGAGATTAAAATTGTTAGTCGTTTTCACGCCAGTGTTGGTGATTTAACTTTTGGTGAAGAAGATAGTCTTAAGCACCCTGGTGGCACCTTCGATTGGCAAGCGGTTATGGCTGATGTTCATATGCCTATTGATAGTGTCAGTGACATTAATGATGTTGAGAACAATCCACGTGCACTTCGTTTGTTTATTCGTCAAAGCCCACCAAATAGAGGGGATAGTCTAGCTATTTTTGATGAATTTGCGGTTATAAATTGGGAAGAACAAGTGGTAATTGGGCAGGAGAACAATCTGATTACGCCGCATGCACGAGATTTTCTTCGTGTTGAAGGAGCCCCTGGAGAATATCATTTATCATTGAAATTTAGAAAATATCAGCCAGTAAATAGTCATTTTGTAGGACTTAGTTTAACTGCAAATAATGTTAATCATATAACTTCTAACGAGCAGACTGGTATTGCTATTAAATTAAAGTTACAGCAACATTTGCCAGATAATCCATTGGTTGACTGGTGGGTAAACGTTATAACCCAAACAGGGGAACAGTTTTCATATGTCCTGCCAACAGGATGGCAGGCAGGCCAGTTTCGAGCTATAACCAGTCCGTTAGTCAATATTCCTGAATTTAGTGTTTTTAGCGGTCGATTACCTAAAGGTGATTATAGGGTTAGTTTTTGTATTGATACTAATGTGGATACGCAAAGAAATTGTGTGCTAGAAGAATCTGTAACGATAGAGATTGAATAGTATCTTTATGTTTACAAAGTAGAATTAATCTTGACGTTTTTTAACCTTGAATTATAGAGCCTAGGTCCTGCAAGTAATCGCACACATACTGCACAACAGATTGCTCCACATAGCAAATCTTATTCTTTGGGAATATCAATAAGTATTCCACGTAGAATAAGATTCACTCTATGAAACAATTTGTTACACATTATATGCACGATTACTTGCAGGATCTAGGTAGAAGTTGGCTTATTGATAATTAGATAACCTCATCTGAATTCCTTTTCATCGCTACTTTGGACCTTCTTGTTTAAATGTTTAGACATAAAAATTATGGTCTTTATGCTGCTATTAGCATTTGGATTGTTACGATACTACTGAGCTTTTTCGGGGTTTTTAATCTACCCAATTTGCTGTTATATGATGCTCTAGTTGGTAATAGCTCTGCTGTTGATAAAAGTCCAGCAAAGGTTCTTTTGATAGAAGCCAATGAACAGCAGCGTAAGGCTGGTGATGATTTGTGGCTGCCACTTTTAACATCACTTGAAGAAAAGGGTGCACGACAAATTAGTTTTACTTTTTTCCCCAAAAATGTTTCTAGTCATTTTTATCGTGAAACAGTTCGCATGGGTAATGTGTTGTTTGCACAAAAAGCGATTATTTCTTCTGGTAATTCGTTGGAGAGATCGCTGGTACCTTTGCCAGATGCTGCTAGAGGGATTGCTGTTAATACAGCGGCTTCACTCACAATACCTTCAACTTATGGGGTATATCGACGTCAGTTCTCTTCTATTGAAGTAAATAATCAGAGAGTTAATGCGTTTGAGGTTGAGGTGGCGCGGCAATTTGATAAGCAAATACCAATTGTGACTAAGTCATCTTATTTTGTTGATTTTATTGGTGGTGCGGATAGATTGCCGGTTATCTCTTTAGAGCGAGTATTTGCCGGGGATCTTGTGCCTGAATTACTTGCTGGTCGTAGTATATTAATTGGTGCGACAGAGCGTGAAAGTGTTGCTTTGTTTGTTCCTGTTGTCGATAACAATGGCATGCTCTCATCATTGTCATTTCATGGCTATGCGTTAGAAACACTGTTGTCTAATCAGATTATTAATGATGCGCACTGGTTAATTGAGGTTATATTTATTGCTTTGGTTATAGGTTTTAGTTTCTTTATTTATCAGTATATTAGTGTTACGTTATCGGTTTGGTTAACATTTGTATTGATACTTCTGTATATCGTAATGACATGGTTTTTTCTTGTTTATGCTCGGATATGGGAGCCTGTTGTTACGTTATGTTTTGCTCAATTAGCTACTTTTCTAGTTTTCTTTCAAAGAAAAATTATGCTGGACAGGATGGTTCTAAATCAGGTTCTGCTTACATTATCTTCTAGAGTTCGTGAACGAATTTTCTTATTAAGTTTTTACGAAACACAGGACCCTTGGTCTCAAGTTATTGTAATGATTAATCAGGTATTGGATTTGAATAGAGTTATCCTACTTGAGCGTATTACCGGTGATCATCGGGTGAAAGAAATTAAAGCATTAAATTGTTCTGTTAGTGATATTAATGAAAGACGTCGAGATTATGAACGCACGCCATATAGCACTGCAATTGCAAAGAATGGGCCAATTGTTGTACATGATTATTTGCAAGGTACTAATAGTGACGAAGTTGAATATTTGGCGCCTTTAATTTTTTCAGGCGAGGTTCTTGGTTTCTGGGCTTTTAGTATTTCATCCATAAAGGTTTCAGTACAGCCTAATTTTGAAGTTATTGTTAATGATTTTAGATTGCAAATTGCTGAGCTACTCTATTTTCGTAAACAGTGGCAAGATAGCCAGAATTTAACTACCGATAATGTGCAGCGTTATCTTCGTCTGCAAGTAGGTGAGCAGGTGTATGAAGATTTGAATAAGTCAATTTCATTGATGGAACTTCGGTTAACGAATTTGGAGTGTTTTCTTGATGGATTAAGTACGGCATCAATTATTTATGATTTATTTGGTAGAGTTATTCTAGTAAATGCTGCAATGACAACTTTGTTAAAAAGTCTAGGCTTTAATTATTCTGAAATGAATGCTCTGGATTTGATTAAGAAGCTTACTGGAATGGAAGTTGGGAAAGCTCGTAGCTTGCTTGAGCTGGTTGTGATCGAAAGAAATTCTACTGTTTTACCTATTGAAAATTTTGATGGTTCTGATAAAGCTTATCTTTTTCGTGTTGCTCCATTGCTACATAATAATGAAGATAGTGCAGCTCTGGAAGATAAATCCTTACCGTTTAATATGATAGGTATTCTTTGTGAATTAGTAGATGTGACGCCGATGAAACAAACGAATGTCATAAGGGAAAATTTGACTCGACAGGTATATGAACAGTTATCAGAAAACATGGATACAATTAAGCAAGAAGTATCGCGTGTTTTGGAACAACAGAGTAGTAATAAGTTGGGAGCAGAGGTAACTACAATCCAGCAAGATGTGTCGCATGTGGTAGATGTAATTCAACAATCAAAGTCACTGCTAGCTAAAGATCTTTTGTCCGATCATGTTGATAGTTATCCTATAGATGTTACGGTGCCGATTGAAGATTTAGTATCAGAGCACAGAGCCATAGCTGAGTTAAGAGGAATTGCTTTGGAGTGTTACCCACCCAAAGAAGATAGTCTTGTATTTGCAGATAAGGTTGACTTAAGTCTATTGGTTGATGCTATTCTGCAATTATTAATAAATGATGCTGTTGATGGTGGTAGTGTGACTATCGAATTTGAAAGGCAAGATGATTTATTTATGTGTACTTTTTCTAATCGTGGTTTTGGTATGCCGGATGAACGTTTCCAGCAATATTTGTATGGAAGTGTATTGCTTACTTCAGATGAATTTAAAAAGATACGTGTTGCTTTACATAAAGTCAGAAAGTGGGACGGATTGCTGACAGGTAGCAGTGAAGTTGGCGTGGGGACACAATTTATAATTAAATTAAAATGTCTTGTTGCAGCTAAACAACACCATCATTAGTTTGTAGGTTGAATAAACGACAGTGTGCCCATCTTAGCATTCTCTGCGTTATGTAAACTAAACAGATGCATAGCCGCGCTATGCCATCGGTTTACACGCCCCGTATCAATTACGGGGCGTGCTCTTTAAATATGAGAGCATAAATCCTACGTTGTTAGTTTGCCTAATTTATTCCATACACGTTCCTTAGATTTCTTAAGTTTCTCCATAATACAAAAAAATTAAGGATAACCTCATGAAAACTTTACTTAGACTCCTCCTTTCTGAGAAACCTAAAACCTATTAAGAGCCTTTTAAATTATTAATGCTTGATATTTTCCCATTACATGTTTTTCCAGAGGGAAGTCTTTCCGCCTCAGTTATTACCACGGTGTGGGTTGGGGTTCTGGTGGTGGTTTTTTTCAACCTACGTTTGGGTTGGTTACTATCTGGTTTAGTTGTTCCAGGATACCTTGCGCCACTTATTATTGCCAAACCTTGGGCGGCTAGTGTTATTTTATTTGAAGGATTTATTACTTATTTTTTAGTATGGCTTGGTTCTGAATTTTTTTCGCGCTGGGGAAGATGGAGTAGTGTTTTTGGTCGGGATCGTTTTTTTGCCTTATTGTTAACCAGTGTTGCTGTTCGAATTATTATGGACGGTTGGTTATTGCCTGATTTAGGTGAGGCTATTAATAATTATTTTTCGATTCAATTTGATTATCGTAATAATTTACATAGCTTTGGGCTGATTATTGTTGCATTGGTTGCTAATCAATTTTGGAAAACAGGGTTTGTAAACGGCATTACACCATTGTTGATTACCATTGGTATTACATTCTTCTTGATTCGTTATGGGTTAATGGAGTTTACCAATTTTAATTTAAATAGCTTGAGTTATATGTATGAGGGTAATGCAACTTCTATGTTGGCAAGCACTAAAGCTTACATTATCTTAATAACTACTGCATTTCTAGCTTCACGGATGAATCTCCATTATGGCTGGGATTTTAATGGAATATTAAT
>JAJFJL010000017.1 GCA_021774055.1 Nitrosomonas sp.
ATTGGCGAGATTCGCGATCGAGAAACAATGGACCATGCTATTGCATTTGCTGAAACTGGTCATTTATGCATGGGGACATTACATGCGAATAGTGCTAACCAAGCGTTAGATAGAATTATCAATTTTTTTCCAGAAGAACGACGCGCTCAATTATTAATGGATTTGTCACTTAATTTAAAGGGAATTATTGCGCAACGATTAATTCCATTAAAAGATAAGAAAGGCCGCACTGCTGCCATAGAAATACTACTTAATTCACCATTAATTTCTGATTTAGTATTTAAAGGCAAGGTTCACGAGATTAAAGAAATTATGAAAAAATCTCGCGAACTTGGCATGCAAACATTTGATACCGCATTATTCGAATTATACGAAGCCGGTAAAATTAGCTATGAAGATGCGTTAAGAAATGCAGACTCTGTTAATGAACTTAGACTGCAAATTAAACTAGAAGGTGCTGAGGCAAAAGATGCCGATATTAACTCAGGAATAGAGCATTTAACCATTCAGGAAGAATAGAATTAAGAATTAACTCATTAAAACAGTAGAGACAATACATACCTTGTCTCTACTGTTTATTCTCAGAGTGTAAAAACAATCATATCAGGTGTAAGTTCAGATAAATTAACACCAACTAGATCAATAGATACAGCATTATTAGCAAATTCAATAGTAACTCCATCGTCTCTCTGATCAACACCAGTAATCAGCTGTACTAATTGTCCAAGATCATTTATACCAGTTTTCTCTGAATCAAAGAATAAACGATCTTCACCTATCGTAAAGTCTGTCACTTCAAAATGACCTAACGCATAAAATTCGAATGTATCATTACCGCTGCCACCGGTAAGCTCATCGAAACCATGCCCAGCACGTAAAATATCATTGCCTGCATCACCAAATAATTTATCTTTTTCTTTCTCGCCACCACCGCCTTGGCCATCTAAATCATCATCACCTGGACCACCACCTAAAGTATCATTACCATCACCACCTCGTAAAACATCATTTCCACCACGACCTTCTAACAGATCCATACCTGTACCACCGGTAATAATATCGTCGGCTTCATCCCCTTCAAAAAACAGATCATTTTCACCATCAAAACCTCCAGAACCAAACCCCATAAAGCCACCCTGATCAATCACTCCTGACAAACCAATGTTAATACGTGGTGTTATTGTTACTGCCATAATGTTATTTCCTCAAAGGTTAATTTCTCTAAAATTACTAATTTTCTCTCATACTAAACATTATCTACCATATAATCAGAATAATAATAATAATGAGAGTCATTCTTAATACTATCAAATAATCTCTAAGTCGTGCAAGACTTGATCATTCTAATTACCAACCATGACACAACAACTGGAAGATGCATTACAACAAGTAAAAAAATTTATGCACTGCAATGACTTAGAATCAGCAGCTAATTTACTAAATACACTACGAGAGCAATACCCAACAGCGCCGACTGTGGCAAGAATATGGTGTGCCCTGGCAAAACGTAGCGGACAGACAGCCGAAGTTCCCGCATATGCGACTAAAATTTACACACAAGTACAAGATGATATTCACAAAGCACGTTGGGCGATGGAAATAGCTACGGCAAATTTCATCTTATTAGATCTAACAGCCGCTAAGGATAATTTCACTTGCGCATTACAACATTTACTTTCACTGATTAAAACTGGTAAAGCCCCGCGCAAAAAAAAATCAGTAACCGCAAAATCAAATCTGGTAAACATCTTTTCTTCTGGAACAGCTGAACAACTTTTGTGGACAACTTGCGCACAATTAGCATCTTTGGGCATTAAAGCATTTCCTTTTGCTGGAACATTATTAGGGATTGTTAGGGAAGGGCACTTGTTAGATTTTGATAAAGATCTAGATATTGCGGTATGGATGGAATCATTTGATGCCTGCTGCAACGCATTAGAACAACTAGGGTGGTCAAAAGTACCGGTAGAAGTTGCTTACAGTAATTATCGTGGTTACGTCCATAAAGAAATAGGTATCACGATTGATGTCTGTGGGTTACAACATCGCAACCAGCAACAAATAACCGGTGGTTTCGCTTTGCCTGATTATGGAACTGAGTATCAGCGGGTTTCTGTTTTCCCAAGCTTTGAATTAATCACTCGTTCAACAGACTATGGTCAAGTATGGTTTCCGCAATCAGCAGAAAATATCCTAACCGCATTTTATGGCGATTGGCGTACCCCAAACCCTAACTGGGACACGGTTGTTTCAGCATTAAATCTGGAGAATTACACTTTATTAGTACAATGTTACGCATATTATCGATTAGTTCACCACTGGTTATCTGGCGATCTTACGAAAGCCTGGGGTTATGCGCTACAAATCGGTTTAAAAGATCCGGATGATTTATTAGTGCTAAATTGTCGACAATGGCTAGAAAGAACTTTATTACAATCTGGCCAAGAAATCCCAATATGGCCACAAAATAGCTCCAAACGACGAATTTATACCCGCTTAGTAGGTGATTTATTTCATCAAGGCCATATTAATTTTTTACAAGCTGCCCGAGCATTAGGGTCACATTTAACTGTTTGTGTAGTACCTGACGCACGGGTTCTACAAAATAAAGGTAAACAGCCGGTAATGACACAAGCAGAACGAGTAGCAGTTGTTTCAGCTTGTCGCTATGTAGATACAGTAATCACCGAAAGCCCGGTAAACGCAACTTTAGAATTTATGCAATCAAATGATTTTCATGTGTATACATTTGCTTGTGCTTCCGAACAAGAAAAAATTGAAAAATACCAACAATGTGCGGCACTACCAACATCTATGATCCAAGAGATTGAATACACAGCAGGAATTTCAACTTCAGACCTAGTTACACGTATTTTACAGGGAGCAGGGCAGTCAAATAAGGGATCTAGAAGTTAATAATTGTCCAGCTGCTGAAATATAGTTTATATATATCAACTAATTAAGCTTTACCTTTGGATGATTATATTTCTCCATCTCCCTAATCCTAACTAACTTGTAGCGGTACTCGCCAATTTTTCAATCCCTTTCTGAAACGATGCCACCAGAGAACGATCCAAAAAAGCACATGGTTTATTGGTGCACTGGCAATAATTTCGCACCGTAAAATATGCTTCATGATTAACACAATCAACTGGACAAATCACCATATCTGCGGATTCCAGCAATATATGTAATTGCTCCACACCATCACAACTACCACCACGAAAACATAGCATGCGGCCACCCGACTTTTCCACTAAGTGTTGATATGTTGGATAAAGATCAGACCGACCGCCGACACATAAAATTGATTGCCCAATTAAATCATCATCAGCTTTACTATTTTCTATCACAGTTGTCGCTTTAATTAGCGGCATCCACCTAATTGCCGTAGCATCACCAGTTAACAAACAATTTGTGGCTACAAGTTTTTCACTAATTCCACTGCTTATTTTTTCCAGAACCTGAAGAATTAAACCTAAGAATGAACCGTTATCCAAATGATTGTTTAGTTTTATACCAGGTGCTTTCTTAGTTATTCCATCAATCTTATTCAGATAATCAGATGAGGCTGTATTCACTGATATTGCACCTGAAGAATTAGAAGGAAAAATAGTGCCTGACGGTGTTATTAAATCTAAAGCTAATTTTTTTAAGAATTTCATAACTGATACCCCCAGTAAATCAAAGAATAAAAAGATGGCTGGCTTGCCTAACAATTAAAAAAGGCTGGCTGGCTAAAAATTCCGCTAACGAAGGAGAGAACACTAGCGGCAATCAAAAATTATTTAGTCAAAATTAATTTACCGTTACGCGTACGTTGCAAACGATATTGCTCATCTTGATGATGAATAAAAACAACATTACCATGTACAAACAACTTATCACTATGAATAGGTGCATTCCGTACCGGCATAATAACTTCATGTAAATTAATTGTATTTGTTGGAACCATGTCTGAATCATTCATAATAGAACCTTTAACTGATAATAGTAATGAGAATAATTCTCATTATATTTAATGTTAAGTAAAATGCAAGCTAAATATTGTTAATTTTTATGTAGTCATTAGAAGTGATTCTGTAATTACCTGACAAACCAAGCTGTTATTTAATATTTATGTAATTTTTATTAATTATAAATATCTATGCACTCACTAATATGGCTACCCACTTAAAACGGGACAAAACTTGTAATTAAGAAACACCACTTCGTCATTCCTGCATGTCTTTAGTAGGAATCCATACTGCAACTTCCTAGATTCCTGCTAGAAACACGCAGGAATGACTGTGGGTAAGCATTGTGAAGGATGCCATGTTTTGTCCCGTCTTAAATCATGCACACTGTAAAATTTAACTCAATGTTTATGTTTTTGAACTACAATCAGCATGGTAGGTTGGGTAGAGGAACGAAACCCAACAGAATAAACGTATCTTATCAAAAAATAACTGCCGCTTGGAAGAACACCCAACAATAACAATGACTTGACTTACGGTTACTTGATATAAAAATGTATTAATTCTGTTGGGTTTCATTCCTCGACCCAACCTACCGCACTCTCGCTAGTCTTGCCATGGGAGCATTTTATCTTTTAGCATAATTAAGTATTGTGCTCCCAAAATTCTCTCCAGAATTCCTTTGTCAATTGAAGATTTATGATTTGTCGATTAAGCATGGCTCACGGTGCGACTGATAGCGGTCAATTCTTTAGAATTTCAGTCAATTAGACGTCATCCTTTTCAGGTACTATCTGACTTCATTCACTCAGTAAATGCCAACGTCTAATGCAAATAGAAATAAAAGAGAAACCCAAGTACGCCGTCGTGGCAGCTGTTCAACTGCCGAACGTGAGCGATTCCGAATTCGAGGCTTCGCTGAACGAGCTACGCGAGCTAGCAAAAACACTAGGGTATGAAGTCGTCAAAACATTTGTACAGAAGCGCTACAACTTCGACACGACGGCCTACCTTGGCGCCGGCAAGCGGCAGGAAATACGTTGTTTTGTGAACAACGTCGAGCCTGCCGAGTTCGAGGAAATAGTCGCCAACCCTGATAACCTGGACATCGACGCCATCTTGATCGACCACGAAATCTCACCATCGCAGGCACGCAATCTTGAAAAAGAGGTCAGCTGCGAGGTGATGGATCGCACTATGGTTATTCTTGAAATTTTTCACCGCAACGCCCGTTCTCGCGCTGCGCGTGCCGAGGTGGAGATCGCGCGCCTTGGCTACATGGCGCCGCGTCTGCGCGAGGCGGCGAAGCTTGTGGGGCCGCAAGGACGGCAGCGCAGCGGCGTCGGTGGCCGTGGTGGTGGCGAGTCGCATACTGAGTTGGATCGACGCAAGATCCGTGATCGTATCGCCGAACTTCAACGCGAGATCGTCGCCATGGATGTTGAGCGCCAGACACAGCGCACACGTCGGCACGGACGCCAGAGACTCGCTGGTGTGGCGCTTGTCGGCTATACCAACGCCGGCAAGTCCACTTTGATGCGGGCACTTACGGGAAGCGAGGTGATGGTTGTAAATAAACTCTTCGCTACGCTTGATACTACCGTTCGAGCACTCCACCCAGAGAGTGTGCCACGCATACTCGTCAGTGACACGGTAGGTTTCATCAAGAACCTGCCGCACGGACTTGTCGCCTCGTTCAAGTCAACGCTAGACGAGGCGTTGGATGCCTCCTTGCTGCTCCACGTCATTGATGCAAGTGATGCCGGATTTGAGCGCCAGCTTGAAGTCACCGATAAAGTGCTTAAGGAGATCGGTGCGGATGTCGTGCCGCGTATCCGCGTTTTCAACAAGATTGACCACGTCGGCGATGCAGCGACGCAAGCTGAATATGAAGTGGCCTTGCGGACACAGTATCCAGATAGCGTGGTGATGAGCGCCCACCGACCTGATGCGGTCGCGAAGCTACAGCAGAAAATTATCGAGTTTTTCCAACAGAATCTGGTTGAAGCTGAACTTTTCCTTCCTTGGTCGGCACAGCAACTGCGTGGGGAGATCTACACCAGCTGCCAGGTGCTGGAGGAACGCTCAGACAACGAGGGTGCCTTCTTTCGGGTTCGCGGCGAGCCCGATACTGTCAATGACTTGCGTGAGCAGTTCAGCCAAATACCGTAGGTAGGGGTGAGAAACGAACCACAACCTGATGTGATCTAATAATCCTAAAGCGGGAGGCAGTCATAAAAGAAATGGGGTTATTGCTTTGTGCAGAAAAAAGAAGTATAGGACTAATCAGCCGCGCTGCATTTTTTAAAGGTGTGAAGTTTATGATTGATAGACATCATCATGACTGCCAACATTAATCAAAATAATCTCTTTATCAGTAATAATCATCTCAAGCGTAATGCGATAACTGAGGTTGATTGATATTGAGTGCAGTGCTGAAAGTTTGCCTTTAAGTGAATGTGCTCTCAGTGATAGATGGTAAGGATTATGGGCTAGCAAAAGTAACGTTTTACGATAAGGCTCTCTTAATTCCGGGTGGTGTTTTGCAAAACGTTTGGCGCGTTTCTTATAGCTGTCGGTAAAAATAAGCGTGTAGCTCATTTAGAAAACAATTCATCAACATGTTGATCCACGCTATCCTTGCTAAATTGCCCCGCCGCTAAATCTCGTTGTGCTTCATAAAGTGCTGCTTCTAGTTCCATTTCGCGCAGATGGTGATATTGCTCAATCTTCATAACGACAAAACACTCCTTGCCGCGCACGGTAATGATATCTTCCGTTTTATCCGCCAGGCTCTCTTCAAGACATGCAATGCCTTTGGTTTTTAGATCATTTGCCGAGATCACAGTAAATCACTCCTTTAATAGCGTAATTTACTGTATGGTTGAAAGTATCGCGTGTCAACTAATAAATAGAACGAACAGACTGGGTCTACACTTGATGTGGCATTAGATATTGAAATTTATGGGTTAAATCAGCATGAGATGTGTTTTCGGGTTGAATGCGGTAGTCTTGCTAGTGGGGCTATGTATTGCATCCCTACAACTTGTAAAGATTATTCTTTGCTAGCGACCTCACCATGGTTTCTTGAGCCAGATTTCAGTACATTCAAAACTTATGGAAAAGCAGCGAAATGGTGTCAATCATTGTTAAAAGTATTATGTGCACTATGTGATGACTGATTCTTTTTTTATGTGTAAGGTCTCGAGCCTTTTGTTTGGTAGGGCGTAATAACTAAGGTCATGCTGGCTTGCCTCATGTATTGATTCACAATCGCTCAGTTCAAAATCAGGGAAAAAAACTACAAGTATTCAGGCATCCTTCATATCAACACCAAAGTAGTTTGCACTTTTGATGTCAAAAAATCACACGTAGGGTGCATTCCATGCACCATAATTATCTAAGTAGATTATTATAATGAGAGCGAGCTTCCTAATCCTTTAAAATTACCTGGCACCCAGATTTAAGTTGCTAGCCAAGTTTTTGATTCCACGATACATCAACTTTTTATAAATATATTATATTTTCATTTAGTCATATGTCAAGATTGACTACACTTCCTAGGAGCCTGCCTGACTTATGATTTCGAAGCGGAAATTTGGAGAATCGAGGCCAAATCATCACCTGTTTGAGGCGAATATTGGGTATATTTAACGAAAACCTGGGAGGATTTGGGCCGATTTATCCGAATTTGCAGCCGAAACTCATAAGTCCGACAGGCTCCTAGGTGAACGTAAATTAACCTGATAATACCTGCATAGAAATAGGATTGTCAGGTAAAGAAAGCACAAGGGGCGTAAAAGATTGTTGGAATCACACACAACACAAGAATTGACCTCATATTTACTTTTAAAATAACTAATTTTGCTGTGTTTATGCGTTTATCACTCGAACAAATTCAACAAATTAAGCACCATATCACTGATGTTTACGGGAGCACTGCATATGTCTATCTATTCGGCTCCAGGGTCAATGATGCAGAAAAAGGTGGAGATATTGACCTGCTGATTGAGGTGGAAACGAAAGATCAGGCTAGTTTTGAGAATGAATTTAAATTGGCAGGGGCGTTACAACTTGCACTTGGCCCACAGAAAATTGACCTCATCAGCCATGTAAGAGGACAGCCGACTAATAAAATACAGCAACAAGCTTTACAAAATGGCATTCGATTGTGAATAATCAAGTTAGGCTCCATCAAGTGTTGGAACTGGTGAAGAAAGAATCTATCCATCTGCGGGCAGTGCGAGAGAGGATGTTTGACGGACAGGCAGAACTAACCGTTGAGATACTTACAGCAAAGTTAGATCAGCCAACAGGAATTGATACTTTAGAATCCTATGGTGCAAAATTCTCACGATTACAAGACACAATCACGGATAAATTGTTGCCGCTTTTCTTAAGGCAGTCAGGTGATAAACTGGGCACCGTGATAGAAAATTTAAACAAAGCTGAGCGGCTGGGATTAATTGATGATGTCAGTGTTTGGTTAGCAGCAAGATTACTGAGAAACAAGTTGGTTCATGAATATATAGAAGATACAGCCGAAATTGTGGCTGCGTTAAATCAGAGCTGTATTTTTGTTGATAGTTTATTAAAAACGGCAGGTGCTTTTGAGACTTATATAAAAGAAAATTTAGACGTGCTATAGCATGTAGAACTTAAACTCACTGGTCTTCGAAAATAACGGGGTAAATAACTTACTCTGACCCTGAGGTAAGTAGTTAACAAGAATTATTACAACAAAATATATTGCACCTTGAAAATCATCGTAACATATTGATATATAGCTATATTATTGCTTTATCTATGGCAGTTAATAATGTTAGTATAATTCTTGTTGATTACTTACTTCACTGAGGTACTTCAACTTTCGTTTACGGCCTATTGGCTTACGCCCATCGTGCTTAACATTTGGAGTTGCCTCCGCCTGCCCGATGCTTGCTATCCGGTGGCTGACCTACCTTGCCGGAACGGGATTCACACCCGCTGGAATTATCGACCTTGCTCGGCCGCACACCCCTCTTTTCTTTTTTATGCGCGCTCCTAAACCATGCACACTGTAAGACTTACCTCAGTGTTTATATTCTTGAAATATAATCAGATACAAGTTACAGTATGACTTAGCTAAGCTTAGTTAAGGAGTAATTATGCAAGCAAATATGCACGAAGCAAAAAGTAACCTTTCTCAGTTGGTTGAAAAAGCTGAAGCAGGTGAGAAGGTAATTATTGCCAAAGCTGGCAAACCATGCGTTCAATTGATTCCGGTCAAACAGAATAAAGAACGGATATTTGGGCAGTTTAAAAATCAGTTTGAAATATTAGAAGGCTTTGACAGTAAAGCAACAGATAAAGAAATAAGTAATCTCTTTGAGCCTGATCTGTGAAGCGACTATTGCTTGATACACATACTTTTATCTGGTGGCTCAGTGGTTCCGAACAGTTGGGTGAATTTGCCAAATGTGAGATTGGTAAAGCTGAAAATGAAGTTTATATAAGTGCGGCTACTACTTGGGAAATGTCCATAAAAAAGCAATTAGGTAAATTAGAGGCTGCTGATGATATTGATCAGAAAGTAGAGTTGGCAGGTTTTACCAAACTTCCCATCTCATTGTTTCATGGTGAGCAAGCCGGTATGTTACCCGATCATCATAAAGATCCATTTGATCGTATGTTAATTGCACAAGCTCAGGCAGAAGGTTTGACAATTGTTACAAAAGATAAATACTTCTCTTTGTATGGAGTGCATCTGATAAACGCTGACAAATAACTTTTGCCGACAAAAATATTATGATTTTGGGATGTACTAGCAGTAAGATAATGTTCTTATGAAAAACACTTTTGATTTTGATGATGGATTATTTGATTTATGGTGCAGATTGTACACACAAAACAGCAGCAAAACATAGCCTATATATCTAGACCTGACCCTTCTACCTGCTCTGACCATTCTACCTGCTATGATTTATTTTATCCATGGTGTGCGAAAAATTTCTTTCCAGTCGTGTTGTAGTATTGGCTCTATTAGATAGTCTGTAGCATAGATGAGGAGGATATATTTTTTCAAGATTCTGTTTAGATCGTCGCAGCATGAATCTATTTCATACAAAGTTGGTAGACTTTCTGATTCTTTTTCGGTAGTTGGCTGTTTTGTTAGATGAGCAATTCTCTCTTATGAGTGTTGAGGTTCTTGATTTTATTTTTTCTAGAGCATTGATGTCTTGCGTAAAATATTCTTTTGGTACTGAAGATATTGTTTCCCCGTTTCCAAAATATGTGTAAAAATTTTTTATACCTAGTGTTTTTAGGCTACTGTCGTAATATTCTGATTGGTTTTTAGTATATAGAGATGAGTAGAATTCTTTAGTAAATAGATCTGCGTTTTTCTCAAGTTCTCTGGCTAGTTTTAGTAGACTTATAGCATCTTTTCTTATGTCTACTTGGCGTCGGATGCACATTAATATGGTTTCATAATATGTTAGTTCGGTTACTGCATAAAAGTAAACATTCGGTCACCACATACCATTATAAATCAATGTCTTAAATTCCATTAATAAATGAAAGTGTGTTTAGTGATTTCATTAAAATCAATCACTTATAAAAATAGGTTTAAAACATATGGAATCTTTATGCTTGTAA
>JAJFJL010000161.1 GCA_021774055.1 Nitrosomonas sp.
CCTGATGCCGACCATACTCCTGCATTATAGGTTGAAGTAACCGCATTTGATGTTGCGGTATTTAAACTACCTGCAGCTGCATTTGATAAGGTTAATGTGACAGTGATGGTTGCAGTAGTGTCTACATCTGTAACTACGATGTCAGTTAAATTCAGCGCAGTACCTTCGGTGTAAGTTTCTGCCGCACTAAGGTTGGTTGCCGTTGGCGCATCATTGACGGCAGTAACTGTGAGGTTAAAGGTCTGCAAGGCAAGCGAACCACCAGCTCCATCGGAAGCAGTAAAGGTGAAGCTGTCAGCACCGTCAGCGTTGGTGGTGGGAGTGTATTTAATGAAATTGCTATCTATATCAGCTTGCGTGAAGGTTCCCGCTGCATTCAGATTTGTTCCGCTTTTTGTCAAAACACCTTTCGTGGGAGCTGTTCCAACCGTGTAGGTAATTGCTGTAGTAGTCTCTTCAGCGTCGCTCAGTTGTAATTCTGTACTTGTAATGGTTGTAATCGCCGCATCTTCCAATACCGTCAACCCAGTGTTGTTTGTAACGGTGGGAGCGGTGTTGGGAACTGCGGCATTACTAATAGCGAAGCTTTGTATGCTAAAGGCATCCGCTGCTGCAGAAGTCGTTGTCATTCGAATTTCAAAGGAAGTTAAAGCTATACCTGAAAAATTCGTAAAATCAAACTGTGCCTTGGTAACAGGAGTACCACTAGTAAGAGAAAATGGTGCCTTTGCAGAACTTACTGTTCCCCCAGCAGCTGTGTTCCCAACGATACTAAGATTCGTGAAGAAAGTGTTAACCGCAAAATTAAAATGATAAAGTGAAATATCTGTTAACTGAAATGAACCGGTGTTTACTCCATCAGCCGCAATAGTGTAAACATAGCTGTTATTTCCAGTAGCGCCAACAGCAAAGAAATCTGGTAAAAAGATATTCATCGGTGCCGTAACTGCATCTCTGGTGGCACTAACGGTAAAATGAGTATGCGTTAGATTATTTCCCCCATCAGAAAAATTATCAATAACAGCATCGATACCGGTGGCATCGTATGTTCCCGTGGTAGCGACGGCAAGAATACCGTCATAGGCTAGTAGTTCCAACGAGTCAAAGGGTGCTGAAACTTCAACATCCCCTGTTGTAACTTCAAGATCCCAGTCCCCACCAAGAGCCGCAGCTCCCGTTAAATTATTAGAAGCGGCAATATCAGCGCCTGTCAGCAAAGATAACTGCTTTACAAAGTGCCGACCTAGCTCACCTTTAGCAACATGACAGCCATAGATTAAAATGTTAGCGGTTTTCACCAAAGCCTCGTCCCAGCTTTGAAGCGCCATTTGATATTTATCCAGACTACTTTGACTTAAGGTGCTATTACCTAAATAGATTTCAGCTTGATTACCGTGTGAGAGGATATGTAGATCCTCAATGTTTGAATACTGATTTAAGGTATCGGTTATTTGTTCAACTCCATCTTGATATGGGTTTAAAACAACAACTTTTGTCCCAGCTTTTACTCCATCAATAAGGGTTTGGTAGTCGTCTACATTACTATCTACAAATAATAGTGATTTTGATATTTGATTTTTCACTTGCTTAAACCCTGGAAAATCGTCTATTTAATAAGTTGTTTTCTAACAATGCCTTTGCCAATTTAATCAAATTTAAAAATGAAATATGGCCAGGTAACGTACAAGTTCTGTGGACACAACATTTAATTGCATCTTCTGCGTTATGCAAACAGTTATATAGCCGTGCTATACGCCTGTTTACGCCTTGAATATGAGCATAAATCCTACGAGTTACTCAAGTTATTTCATGCGCGCTCCTAAAGCATTACTTTTTTCTAATCCAAAGTAACCAGAGAGCGACCAGATGGAGTTTTAAATTAATATTCCATAAGTTAAACACCCCCATCTATTTCTATCACACTACCAATCACCGTAATTGCCTCTTCACTGCTGGCAATGTCAACGGCAACTCCATCCCGACTGAAGGTTCCTTCTTCTAGTTGCAATAAATAACCACTAATTTCTTCAGTAGTTGCAGGTCGTTGCAAGGTATTTTGAATCAGTGTTTGAATATAGTCACTATCACCTAATTGATTAAGATCGGATTGCTCTTGGAACCAATCAAAAAACACCTGTGCCTCAACATTATCCAGCAATGCTTGGCGACCAATTTGCCATTCTTCAATAGACACATCACGATTAAGAAAAGTATTCACCAATCGCGCCATGATACTTTCATTATGATTACAGTTTCACCACTATCAAAAGCGATTGCCTCCGCATTAATTATGTTTAGCATGGCACCATCATTTAAGTTGGTCACTTCTAAAGCATTATCTGCAGTTTCTAGATGAACATCAGCGCGACCATTTAACATCTGCAGCACATCAAAACCGGCACCTCCATCAACATTTAAAGCTAAACCTAACGGTAAAAAACCACTATCATCAGCAGCGCTGCCAATCACCTCACGGTTGACATCTAAGCGTAAAATATTTGGATTATCAGCTAAACCAGCTAACAATTAATCTGCAGTTTTATCTGCTAAATCAGCTGCTTCGAGAAGGCTATGGAAAGCTGCCAAGATGTTCTCAATATCTGTTTGCTGTGCATTTTGCACTGCATTAGCTTCCAGCTCTGTCAACTCTCTACCTAGCCAAGTCGTTACCAAATGATGAGCTATTGCCTCGGCCTCAGTATGAGCAATTGCTAATGCTGGTTCATTATCAAAACGGATTAGCTCAATATCAGTCAATGTATCCACAGTGCCATCTTGATGTGTTAATACCACTATCATCAGTGTTCCCCAATAAGGTGCGTCCTCGGGACTAATCTGGCCACAAGGTCATCCATAAAGCTAATTAGAGACTTTCCAGTAATTATTGCGTTTTGAGTTGCCCGAATAGTATAGGAGCTTATACGCACAATTCTTTCCTGATAGAATAACGGATTCACAAACCGACCTTTCTTTTCAGAATCTTGCTCTCTTCTTTTGAGTTCTTCCGTGTACTTTTTGTCAGAGGGGTGGATTAACTCTGAGTCTTGTATTTTTGATACCTCTTCAAAAACACGCAATAGGTTATAACTCATTGCCGTAAGACGCATTTGATTCTTTAGCGAGTTATTATCTGAAGACCACGCTTTAACTTCTTTTAAGTTACTTTTACTGTTGTTGAATGATTTCTCAATTGTCCATCGTTTATAGTACAGCATGGCAATTGTTCCCGGATTGACAGAGTGAGGCAATGTGGTTACAAAACGGTAAAGTTTTCCTGTTTCTGGATCTCGATAATTGATGATACTAAATCGGATGCCATTATTTTCATAAAGACTGTAGCTTTCAACTCCTGTATTTATTTTATGGCTGGTATCAAAGGGAATGGATTCAACAAAAGTGGCTACTAAATTTTCCTTTAAAACTGAAATCACAAAGTTTCCATGTCTTACTTGATGATTCCAGAAAATATAATCAGTTACGGCCTTATCATAAATATAGAGACATTTCTGAGAAGGATCTTTGGTTCTGTTTTGCTTTTCTAGTTGATCACGCAGTGCTGGAATTTCATGATGCCTATGGGTTCCATTGGTGACCAGGCAAAAAGGTCTGAACAAGCCGTTTCTAAGGTTTAAGCTATAGAGTTCTGGGGACACGATACTTAATTATCCTTAGCGTGGTAAGGTTGGTGAAAGGTAGCGCGCGCCTTTACTCTTTATGTTTAAAGATTATTTTGAGAAAGGTGCCTTAGATTCTGTTGTGACTCGTTCCTCTCCCCAACCTACCACGCTAGAGTTATACGGTTTATATAACACTCACTCCTAAAATGGCCCGGTTATCTCAAAAGTAATCCCATCTTCAGACTTGCCAGTTTTACCTCTTTGCGAACTAAAATAAAGTCTAGTTCCATCCGGGCTAAATGCAGGACCAGTTACTTCTGATTTTTTATGGCCAACCACTTGTAACAAAGGATATAAATCTCCTTGTTTTGGAATCACTACAATTTGCATATTCCCTTGATCCTCTGCCACAAATAATTTACCCGCAGCATTGGCGGTAATATTATCTACTCCAGTTAATGGTGGCAGAATATGGAACGCAGCATTATAGATTATGGTTAGCTCATTACGACGAATATCGTATGCCCAGACACGATCATCTCCTTTGGTAGTGAAATAAACCACTTCTTGGTGATACCAGATACCTTCACCGCCGTTAAAAGAGCTGCTTTGCTTTATTTGTTTACGAGTTGGTGTCGTTACTGCTTGAGGGTCTGGTAGGCGATGCCAGCGTAACGCCCCTATTTGACCACTAATAACTTCAGCCACTTCAAGATAACCATTATCTAAATCAGGATGACCAGCAGCATTGAATGAATTGCTGGTATAGCGATATAAACAACCATCTGGCTCATCTTCAGTTAAATAAAGCTGTTGATTTACAGTATCAACCGCAACTGCTTCATGATTAAAGGTGCCTAATGTTGGTCTTAACTGTGCAGCTTTATTACCAAAAGGGTCACATTCCCAAACTTGACCATTATCAACTTCTTCGCAGGATAACCAGGTCTGCCAAGGTGTATGGCCACCGGCGCAATTACGACTGGTATTGGTTAGAATTGAATAAGCATCAACCAGTGTTCCGCGATAGTCAAATCGTAGTGCACCAACACCACCGGCTTGCTTGTTCATCTCACTGTTTGAAACATAAACCCAACCCCTATCTGGAGTTGCAAAGGTGGCCCCACCATCAGGTTCAGCGTGCCAGTTATAACCGAACAAATCTTGGCCAGAATAAGCGACGATACGACTACTAAATCCTTTCGGTAAGCGTACGCCATTCTCATCTGGTGGTAATAGTGAACCAATCTTATCCTGAGTTAATGCAGCTTTTATCGGTGTTGAAACTAGATGATTGCCAACAAAAGCACCTACTCCTAGAAAACTATAGCGCAGCAATTCACGCCGCTTAATATCAAACGATTTATTTATCATTGTGTAGCATCTGTCTCAAAGATAATAATAGGTGATTTAGTTTGTTGGCGTAACCAAACAAATGGAATGTTTGAATCAGGAGTAGCTCTGAGCAAACTATCAAGCAAATGTCGTTTGTTCTTACCAGTGACAACTAAGACAATAGTTTGACTATTGGCCAAGGCATTTAAACTAAGACTAATGCGGGACGAGGGAGCAAAAGGTTTATCCGATTCTGTACATAAACCGGTGGTTGCTACCAAATCAGGCTGCATCCCTGGAAATAACGAAGCAATATGACCATCTTCTCCTAGACCGAGAATAGATAGACTAAATGGCGCTGGTAATTTAGCAAGACGTTGCTGCACGGTTTCAATAGCTTGTGCTGGATTATCATGAGCAGTTTTAAGGCCAACAAACTCAGTTGTTTCTGGCAAATATGACAAAAAACATTCTGTTACCAAACGTTGATTAGAATCAACATGGTTAGTTGCAACCCAACGTTCATCACTCAAAGTAACTGTTACAGCTTGCCAAGGTAGTGTTTGACGAGCCAGTACTGGTAAATAATGACGTGGGGTTTGTCCACCTGGTACTACTAGACTAATCCTGGTGTTTTTTATTAACGCTTCACGTAATACAGCTGCAGAGAAATCTGCAAACTCAGCCACTAACTGATTTAGATCTTTACAGGAATGACGCTGTATTAATTCACTAGTGAGCATAGATCAGAAACAGTCACGACACCTGCTGGAAAAGGATTGTTATCACCAGGCAACACCCGCCCAAGGAAGGCAATTCCATTGGCTTGTGCACTTTCATAATCGACTAAGGCATCACCAATCATCAATACTTTTTCAGGAATCAATGAATGGGTAGATAGAAATTCGGCTATCAAAGTTTGCTTGAGCGTTGGCGCGCCTCGAACGTCGGTAAAATAGGATGCCAAGCCACGTCGTTCAACAATAACCTTAAGTTCAATCTCTGGTGTGCCTGATGCTACAAACAATGGGATGCGAGCAGATTGTTGCTTAATTAACGTTTCAACACCGGCAACCGCTTTGCATGCAATAACAGCTTCAACTACCAATTTAGAAAACTGTTGATCTAGTGCTTGTTCTT
Organism: Nitrosomonas sp.; assembly: GCA_021774055.1. Lineage (GTDB taxonomy): Bacteria > Pseudomonadota > Gammaproteobacteria > Burkholderiales > Nitrosomonadaceae > Nitrosomonas. The sequence goes on from JAJFJL010000161.1 coordinate 6,093, forward strand.
CACTAGTGCTTAAGGTTGGTTTATGCAATAAATGCTGTTGGAAATAATGAAATTTACGATAGCGTGACATGCCTCCATTCTTAGTATGATAATCAACCACGGCAGCAACTACTTCTGCACCATAAGCCTGATAAAGTTCAGCAAATGCTTGGGTTTTTATCTCACCAGACTCAACCACCACGCCATCAAAATCAAAAATAATTGCATGCCAATCCATTGCGTTCATATGTGTTATGCCCGGTTATCTGAGATTGACGGCGTAGCATCATCATCTTCACCGGCATGGCGCAGTTCTTTATGAATTTCTCTGAGACAATCTAACAACCCTTGCCCCAGGTCAACATGTTCATTTAACACCAATTTTCTACCAATACGTGGCTGGAAGGCATAAGGAGTTACTTCATAGTGATGTACCGCATTGGCCTCATCAAAGTTTAATTTAACAGGCCACGGCATGATTTCAGAGATCATAGTCATCACATCCTTGATACGCAATCTCTCCTGACCGGTAAGAATTAAATGCCGGTTAGCAAATTCAGGAGCAAGTATTTGTACACTTAAACGTGCGGCATCTTCAACATGAATATACTCTCGAATAGCTTCACCGCTACCTTTGTAAGTAATAGAATGCTGATCAATAGCTTCAAACAGCATACGAAAAATACCGTTACGTTTGTCAGCACGTCGGCCATAAAGAGAGCCGTAACGTAAGATGCTATATTCCAATCCATAGCGATCATGATAGGTTTCAGTAAAACGTTCAGCGGCTTGCTTACTGGCACGATAAAAAGAACCTGATTCAGAATAAACATACACACTACTAGCAAATACATAGCGCCTAACACCGGCAAGATGTGCTGCTTCAAGCACATGCATATTACCTAAGACATTAATTGATGCTGTCGCAATCGGTTTATTATGTGCTTCATCAATGTCTGCAATGGCAGCAAAATTATAGATTACATCCGCACCCTCGGCGGCAGCTATCACCTGCTCTAAATTCATAATGTCGCCAACAATCATTTCCTGATCAGGCCGCTGATAAGGCGATGGTGTACGATCAAACAAATGTACCTGGTAGCCAGCATCTGATAAAGCATCTGCTACATAGCTACCAAGAAAACCACTAGCACCAAAAACCACCGCTATTTCACTAGATTCTGCTCTATTCATTATTGATTAAACCTGCTTCAATTAATCCTTGTAATAAATTCTCGGCGACTTCTAGCTCCATTCTCTGGCGAGCTTCTCTAGCTAACGAACCTATGTGTGAAGTTAAAATAATATTATCACATGCTAACAATTGGCCTTGATACGGCTCTTGTTCAAACACATCTAATGCGGCTGCCGCTAATTGCTCTGTACATAAAGCATGATTCAATGCAGCTTCGTCGACCAGTCCGCCACGTGCCGCATTAATCACCATGGCACTTGGTTTCATTTGCGCTAAGGCTTTGCTGTCCAATAAATGATGATTATCTTTACTATAAGGTAGGTGCAGCGTAACGATATCTGCTTGTGTCAATAACTGCTCAAATGAGACTAAGCTTACGTTCGCAGTTGCTTCTGTAACATACGGATCATACGCAATAACTTTTGCATCAAATGCTTGACATAACCGTGCAACCCGCCGACCAATGTGCCCCAAGCCAACAATACCAATAGTTTGTGCTGCCAACAAATGTCCCTGTTGACGTGGCCACTCACCTTGGCGCAATAATTTATCGGTATTACAAATTCGTCTAAGTAACGCTAACATTAACCCTAAGGTTAATTCAGCAACCGCTTGTGCGGGTGCTTCTGGGGTATTGGAAACAGCAATTTTATGCTCCTCTGCTGCAGCCAAATCAACACTATCCATACCAGCACCACAACGCGCCACTACTTTTAACTGCTTAGCCGCAGCAAATACTCTTGCCGTCAACGGTTCAATCCCTGCAATCAAACCAACACTATCATCAGCTAATAAATCAATGATTTCTTGTTCGGTTAATTTACGTCGATAAGGATTGCTGACACCCGTCATCCCCTGTTTAATCAAACTTTGAATTGCTGGATTATTGTCAGTATCGAAAGTTGATGTGGAAATAACAAATTTACTCATAATGCGGCTCTAATATTATGCATATGGTTACGACAAACAGAATCAAGAATACGAATATCCAAAGCATAGCCAAGAAAGTTAAAGCCTGCTTTGATACGTTGCTGTAAAGCTTCAGGATCTGGTTCAATCACATGAATCCCTCCCGGTTTATTGGCTCGCTGACCAGCTGCAAGAACAGTTTCTATCGCAGCTTGCACCTCAGGATGATTCAGTTCACCAGGCATGCCCATTGAACCAGACAAATCATATGGGCCAATAATATAAGCATCAATCCCAGGAACTGCCAAAATAGCATCAATCTCATGTACCGCATCCACATGTTCAATCATAGCAACTACAACCGCATTATTTGCTAACCACTGTTGATATTCTGGAAAACTGGCACCATAACCTTGCGCACGAGCAAGCCCAACGCCCCGTTGACCACGTGGTGGGTAATAAACACCCTGTACGGCGGCGTGAGCATCGGCAGCTGATTTGACCATTGGTACCATAACACCAGTGGCACCGGCATCCATCACTCGCTTAATTTGATCTGGATGATTAGAAGTTAAACGAACAATCGCTGGGCATCGTTGTTTATCTAGAACTTGAATAATAGTTTGAATTTCACTTAATTCCAGAACGCTATGTTCCATATCTAATACCAACCAGTCAAATCCGGCTGCAGCCATAATCTCAGCAATCGCTGGATGTCCCAGCGTAATCCAAGAACCGATAGTTAGTTCAGATTGTGCTAATTTTGCTTTTAATTGCATATTAGTTCCATTAATAACGAGTAAGCAAAGGATCGGCCTGCATTAACTCTGCGACACGTGCCAAATCTTCCTGTGTATCCACAGCTTGTGTATTGAATGAAGTGTTAACCATTTTTACTTGATAACCATGTTCTAACAAACGTAACATATCAACAGATTCTAATTGTTCTAATGGAGTTGGCGGCAAATTGGTGTAATGAAATAAGGTGTCACGCCGGAAAGGAATAATACACACTTGTTTATAAGCATCAGTCTGTGCAAAGTCAGATTTAGCTAAAGTAGGAATTGCTTGACGTGACATGTAAATAGCATCGCCCTTTTGATTCATAACCACTTTAATAGTATTAGGATCACGATAATCAGTTTCATGGTCAATTTTACGTACTAAATTCACACAACCTAATTGCGGGTCGTCCTTAAAAGGTGCAACTGCCGCATCAATCATATCTGGATGTGTCATCGGCTCATCGCCTTGCACCATGACAATTAATTCTGCATCAATATTAGCAACTGCTTCTGCAACACGATCACTGGCACGCTCATGAGTATCCGCTGTCATCAACACTTTGGCACCAAAACCTTCTGCGGCCTGACGGATTTCCTCATCACAAGTTGCAATATAGGTAGCGTCCAACGCTGGACTTAGTGCTACCCGTTTATAAACATGCTCTAACATTGAACGACCTAATAACTCTGCCAATGGTTTGCCTGGAAAACGTGTTGAACCCATGCGGGCAGGTATAACTGCTATTATTTTCATAGATTATGCATCCTTCCTTCTCAGATTTACATTTAAGGTAGGGTGCGTTTTACGCACCAACGTTATAAGTTACAAATGGCCAGTGGAATGCACCATGCTTGTGATTTTTTTGAAAATCAAAAGTGTAAACCACTTTGAAGATAACATGAAGGATGCTGATTATTTGTTAATCTTAACAGTGTGATCATAGACAAAGTTGTCCGCAATATTCTGCAAATCCTCCAGAATCAAGGTGCCAGAGGCTAACTTCAGGCGTAAGTAGGCAAGCAAATAATTGTAACGAGCCAGTGAAAGTTCACCTTGCGCTAAAAACAATTGTTGCTGTGCATCTAACAAGTCAAGGTTAATTCTAACCCCGCCTAGAATACTTTTCTCGGTTGCTTTCACTAACAAATCAGCAGATGCTACCGCTAGCTCTAAAGATTCTATCCTCTTGATACTGCTTAACAACAGGTTATATTGTCGACGTAATTCAAGCAACACACCATTAGTTATTGCATTAAGATCTGATTCAGCACGCGCATGATTTGCAACTGCTTGACTAGTCACCGCATTAACTCGACCACCGGCGTAGATAGGAATATTTACTTCAACGCCGATACTAGCCAAATTAACATCCCGATTTGCAGTTACAAAAGAGGCGGATTTATTTCTACTAAGACTGGCGACCAGTTCAACCCGTGGCGCATGACCGGCACGACGCATGTTAATTTCTTCTTTACTAGAAATCACAGTATGCCGTTGCATCACTAATTCCGCATTACGATTAAGTGCAAGCTCTTGTAAAGAGTCATAGTCTGAAATTGGCAAAACTCGGATCTTAGTTGCTTTAGACAAAGACTGAAGGTGTGTTATTTCTCTACCAACAATTGCGGCTAATTCCATCTGTGCACCAGCTTGTTCATCATAAGCTTCTATCACACGTGCTTGTACTAGCGCATATTGTGATTGTGTTTCAAGCACATCGGTAACAGTACCCTCCCCCTGCGCCAACATTTGTTCATTTACTTGCTTACGTTCTTTGAGGGTCTCACTCTGTGCTTCAACTAAATAAACATTGTCCTGTGCCAATAATACCGCAACATAAGCTTCAACCAGCCGCACGATTAATTGCTGGCTATGGCCAGTAAAACGAGCACGACTAGAATTACTATCAGCAACACCTTGCTTATAACCAGCAACAGCCTCCATATTAAGCAATGGTTGACGTAGCGATAAGGTGCTAACTTTACTATCAAAATTTAATGGTGTGGTACCAGCTCCGGCAAATTTCTGAGTACCAGTGTTTTTACTTTGTGCATGCGTAATTGACAAATTTGGCAACAACCCTGCTAAACCAACTGCTTTAGCTTGTTCACCAGCTTCATTCTCATGCACCGCTGAACGATAAATCGGGTCATTCTCTAATGCTGATTCATAAGCTTCCAACAAACTTAGCGCATGCAGTTGACCTGCAGGCAAAAGAAATATAGCCGCCAACAGCAGTATAGAAATAAATGAACGGATATTTAGCATCATTGTTACTCTTCACTGAGCGATGAATGAACTCGATCAAGAATCGGCTTAAATAGATAATTCATCAATGATCGCTCTCCAGTTTTAATAAAAATTTCCACTGGCATACCAGCACGTACCTGATGGTCGATTAACAATGGAATTCCTTCTGGCGCTACTTTAACTTGTATGTTGTAGTATGGCTCCCCAGTTCTATCATCAGTCAAACGATCGGCAGATACTCGGGTAACAACACCTGGTATATTTGGTGTTTTATTTTGATTAAAAGCAGAGAAGATCAAGTCAACTGGTAACTCTGGGTGAACTTTATCAATCAAATGCACCGGCACTTCTCCTGAAATAACCAGCATATCTTCGCTTGGCACCACATCCATCATACGAAACCCTGGACTAACAACTCCACCCTGGGTAAATATATCCATCCCCACCACAATACCCTCGACAGGTGCTTTTACTAGCACATTTGCCAACTCAAAATCTTGCCCGACCAAGCGGCTATGCAAGGCCTCTGCTTCACGCTGAATATCTGATAACTGCTGACGAATATCCTTTTGATTTTCTTCTTGACGCTGTACACGGCGTAGTTCTAATTCAGAAATCTGACGTTGTGTGCGTCCAATATTGCCACTTATCTCAGAAATTTCGCCAGTTAATTGCGCATGCAATTGTTTTTGATCAAACAACCGATTTCGTGGAACGAAGCCATCTTTTGCTAATTCACGCAAACTGTCCAACTGTTGCTGCATAAACTTCATTTGTTTTTGTTTGCTAGTTTTTAACGAGTTCATCGCTTGCAATTGGACTGCCAAACCTGCAACATTTTCATCTAGTGCACCCATTTCATGCTGCAAAGATAATCTACGTGAGCTGAACAATTGTTTTTGTAAAATTAAGTTATTAACTACCCGTGGATCATCTTTAATTAACAATAACTCAGCTGGAAAAACAATTTCATTTTTATCATCACGCTCAGCAATTAAACGTGCTTCAACCGCGCGTGCCGAATAAAGTTGTGTCCGAGTAATCTCTGCCTGTGCTTTAACCTGAACATCATTCATCCGTACTAGCACTTGACCTGCCTGGACGCTCTCGCCCTCCTTGACCAAAATCTGATCAATCGTACCACCGGTTTGATGTTGAACAGCTTTACGGTTACTAGATACAGTGACAGTACCAGATAACGGCACACCTTTATCAAGTGGCGCAAGGAACGCCCATAATAAAAACCCACCAAACCCGGCTAGTACAATCCACCAACCAATCCGCGCATGCACCGTATCATCGGTGTCAACTTGATCCAAGTCCTCAATAGGAACGACATCAGTGATTGCTTCTTTTTGTTCACCCAAAGGCTTCATTTTTATTCCTGTTTTTAATCAAACGACATTGACTGTTGTAGATGCCGCTTGATTCTGTGCGGAAGGTTGTTTTGCTAGCTGTGCTTGTTGTACTTGCTTTTGTTGCTTAGCAAGCTCAGCCATAACTTGATCAGTTGGGCCAAATAATTTTGCCGCACCTTCATGTAACACCAATAATTTACCAGTGATACCAATAATACTGGTGCGATGAGTTATTAATACAATAGTTTTGCCACGTTGGCGTAAATCAACGATAGCAGATAACAATGCTTGTTCACCAGCATCATCTAGGTTTGAATTTGGTTCATCTAGCACAATTAACGATGGATCGTCATACATCGTACGCGCCAAACCAAGTCGTTGTTTTTGACCGCCAGAAAGTCCGGCTCCGCCATCACCTAAAAGTGTGTCATAACCTTCTGGCAAATTTAGAATCATCTCATGTACGCCAGCACGCTTAGCAGCCAAAATTACTTTTTCTGCATCAACTTCACCAAAGCGTGCAATATTGTCAGAGACAGAGCCGCTAAATAATTCAATATCCTGCGGTAAATATCCAACATGTGGTCCAAGCTCATCTTTATTCCACTGATAAACATCTGCACCATCCAAACGTACCTTACCGGAAGCTGCTGGCCATACACCTACCAATAGTCGCGCTAAAGTTGATTTACCAGATCCACTAGGCCCAATCACACCTAGTATTTCACCTGCTGCAAGAGAAAAATTCAAACCTCTAATCACTGGAACTTTACAACCAGGTGGTGCCGCCACAACATTTTCAACAGCTATTACACCACTAGGTTTTGGCAGGGCTAATCCTTCTTCACGAGCTGGATTGTTTTCTAATAGCTTAGTTAATCTTTCATAAGCACTACGAGTACTACCAAATTGCTTCCAGACACCAATCAATTGCTGCAACGGTGCAACCGCTCGGCCCAATAGAATAGAACCTGCAATCATCATGCCAGGAGAAATTTGGTTATCTAATACTAGCAATGCACCAAGCCCTAACATCAATGATTGCAATGCAACCGTAGTTGGCTTGCTGATAGCATTAATCATTCCCGCTTTTTCACTGGCTTCTGCTTGCAAGCCAAGGAATTTGCTATGTAATTTATACCAGCGCGCTTGTATATTGGGTAACATACCCATAGCCTCAATAACTTCAGAGTTACGTAAGTTATTAGATGCTAAAGTAGTCGAGGCAATCGCCATAGCATTTGCATCATCCAGTGGTTTACGTGATATTTTTTCATTAATATAAGCCAATAAGACTAACAATGAAGTGCCAAATATGGCAAACATTCCCAACCACGGATGAAACATAAAGATAACCAGTAAATAAATTGGAAACCAAGGTGCATCAAAAAAAGCAAATAAAGCATTTCCAGTTAAGAACTGGCGCAAACTGGTAAGATCTTTTAGCGCCTGTCCAGCATTGCCATCACCTTGTTTCAAGCTTTGCTCAAAAGCAGCGTTATACACACGTTTATTAAGCTTCATATCAAACTGCGCGCCAACTCTAATCAATACAAAACTACGCACATATTCTAATGCACCCATAATAATGTAAGCACCTAACATGATTATGGTCAGCATTAGTAATGTCATTTCATTACGGCTAGTCAAAACACTGTCATACATTTGCAACATATACAAAGCTGGCATCAACATTAGCATATTAATTACCGCGCTAAATGCACCAACTGTGCGAAAAGTACGTTTAAAACTACGGAGTATTTCCGTAATCTCACTTTGAGGAAGTTTAAAATTTGGTTTCATCTAAAAAGCATTGAAGAATACTGAATATTGATAGGGGTAGAATAATTGACAGGCAGAGAATACATTAAAGCGTGACTGATGTCACACTTTATTTTATCATTTGATCGATGTAACTTGACTATTCTTTTTTGGGTCGTTGTTCTAACTTAGGAAGTTTCTTTTGTTGCAATAATTCTTGCAGTCTATCTGGACTAATAATAATTAAGCGATGCACTTCTTTACGTACGACTCCTTGTTGCACTAACATCAGCAGTGTTCGTGTTACAGTTTCACGGCTGGTATTAATCATATTGGCAATATCTTGATGCGTCGGCATATCTTCTACTAATTCCACCTGTTCTGCAGTTTTTTGTTTCATAAAAGCTAATAAGCTTACAATCCGTTTAGCAGCATTACCAATACTAAGCAAAGAACGAAATTTGTAATTTCGCTGATTTTTCTCAGCTAAGTATCGTTGTATCTTAGCTGCAACAGAAGGTGTATTAGAAAAAAGATGTAATGCAGTTGCACCTGGCAATAATGCAATTAGAACATCCGTCAGTGCCACTACAGATGACATGCTAGCACTACGATTAATTAATGATGTTTCCCCCATAAAATCACCAGGAGATAACAAGCCAAAACCAATCACCTTACCTTCGTCATTCATATCAAATAGTTGCAAACTACCAGAAAGCAAAAACAATAATTCGTTATTGGCGACACCTTGTTTTAATACAACATCTTGCCGACTATAACGGCGGATTGTTAATTCTTTTTTGACCCGCGCCATTTCAGCAGCAGATAATTGCGCCAACAAAGGAATACTACGCAGCTTAATGGTTAAATTAACCTTGCTGGCAGAGTTGGCCGAGATCTCAGATACATCTGGCGGCATAGATGAAATTAAAGCATCATCCACAGATATTTGTGGTTTTATATTTTTACGTGACATTAAAAGTTTTAGGATAAATCTGTTGAACTAAGTTTAAATAATCTAGGAGAAAAACTGAAATCTTGTTTAGCATCTGAATAATCAAATACTAAATCGTGGTTCATACGATCCGCCATCTCAGTAGTCCAATGCCGGTAACGTGGAATCCAACGTAACCCAGTAACCGCTAATTTAAACACCCAGCGTGGCACAGTTAACAATCGCCAACGATCAGCCAGGCATTTGTGTTTTATAACACCTTTATTTTCAAGAGCAATAATCACCTGTCGTACCATTTCATGATAACTAATAGTTTCTCCACCAGCTAGATTATAGTCGCGATTAACAATATCTGCTGTAGTCAATGCAGATAAACATGCCATTGCAACATCTTCGGCATGCACTGGCTGACGCAACCCTTTAGCCGAACCAAGCAAAGGAAAACAACCAAACCGACCAATAAATGAGGCAATCTCAGATATATTTTTATCTCGCCCAAAACCATAAATAAGTGTTGGACGTAAAATTATCCACTCTACCTTATTTGCTGCAGCCCAACGTTGCAAACAATCTTCACCATCAATCAAGCGACGTGCCATTGCCTGTTCACCTGGGTCAGAAGAGTTATCTTTAGTAAAGCGGCTAGTCGAAGACAGCACTACGATTCGTTTCACACCATAGGCTAGCAATAAATCAAAATGTTCCGATAAGGTCCAAATAGGAGCAACAGTGATCCACCAGGTAATTTTTCCTGAAACGCTAGTTGTTTCTGCTTTAGCATATGATTTAAGCTGGTGCCAAGTAATTTTAGCAGCATTCTTTCTTGCTACTTGTGGACTCTTGCTTCTAGAAAAGGCAGCTACCAAATAATCCTTTTCGGCAACTTGTCGCAATAAACATTCACCAACCAAACTGGTTGCACCTAAAACACCAATATATTGTTTATTCATATCATTTACATGATTTAGGAAATAGCAATTGATAAATATAGCGGATAGCATGAAACACTGCAATCACACCAAAACGTAACCATACACCTAAAATAACTATCCACATTAGTACATTAGGATACTGTTTACGAAAAAATTTTTTATAGAAATACAACATTCCTTTATGTTTATGCCAAGCAACAAAGATTGGTCGTGCGCGACTACAGGCTCCCTGATGATGCAATACTTGAACCTCAGGAACAAATATAATACGCCAACCTTTTTGTCGAAAGCGCATACACCAATCTAAATCTTCACAATGCAGAAAATAATTTTCATCCCAGTTACCAACATCATTTATAGCCTCACGACGTACCAGCATTAACGCACCAGAAATTGCTTCTACTTCAACCGGCTCTTTCGGTAACGGCTGGCGATGCAAATGAAAGTCTAAAAATAAACCAGGGGAAAATTTTTCTAAGCGATACAAACCAAAAGTACGTACAAAAGAACGCCATGGTGTAGGGATGGTACGACGCCCACCACCTTGTTCTGTCCCATCTGAATTAATTAATTGCCCTCCAACCATACCTGCCTGCGGATTAGACTCAAGCACATAAAGTAGATCTTGTAATGAATCAGGGGCAAGAATGCAATCAGGATTTAGGAATAAAACATATGGTGTAGTTACCGTTTCTAGGCCAATATTGCAACCTGCGGCAAAGCCTAAGTTCTGATCTAAGCGAATTAATTGCAAATAATTATCAGTTGAAAAACAGTCCATTAAATTCTCAAGACTTGCGTCTGTTGACGCATTATCAACAATGACAATTTGCTGTACTTGATGAACAACTGCTTCAACGCAAGTTGTTAATAATGGACCTGCATTATGGTTAACAATGATTATTGATACAGCAAAGGGCATACTGGCCTACATCCTTTTTATAATAGTCGATTTGCAGAATTTAGATATTACCTAGATCCAGCAAACTATCGTGCAGACAATATGTAATAGATTGTTTCATAGAGTAAATTTTATTCTGTGCGGAATACTAATTGATATTCCAAGAGAACAAAATTTGCTATATGTAACCTGAATTCGGGATAAGAGAAGGTAATGATTTGTTATTATTTTTGAGTGCCGGCTTGCATGAAAGCGTCTCTTTCCGTCATTCCTGCATGCTTTTAGCAGGAATGACATCATATGGGAGATTTTACTAAGAACTTTATAACATATGAGAATATCTATTAAAATCAAAAACCATTATCCCGAACTCAGGTTATATGTAACAACCTATTACGCAAGATATATGTGATCACTTGCAGGATCTAGGTATCACTTGCTTTTTTGAGTACCAACATTTTTTTTTCTTGTACGATAACTGCGTACACCTTTTACTATTGGTAGTAACAAATCATACAACCATGGATGACGCCCAACCGCAACTTTTAAGCGTGTAAATTTTAGCTGAAAATGATGTTTAGTGATTTTCTTAATATCCTCCCAGAATGTTAGCTGCAAGCCTTCTTCCCTAATTGATAATTCAACCTTGGGCAACTCAACCTTGGGCAACTCAATATGTTGAAACACAGAAAATTTTCGCAACCCACTCTTAGCATTTAATGTTGCCTGCAAAAAACCATACCCGTACAAACGATCAGGTTCAAGATGACAACCCTCTGCCCATTCATTCCATGCATTGATAAATACCAATGACTCCTCTTTTTTAAATTGCTGAGCAAGATCAATTGTCGACGACAACCAATATTCATAGTTTTCCGGTGTGCCATTAAGTACAATCACAGCACGATCTTTAGTACGCGCAGTATTATCCCAAGAAGGAAAAACTGTCTTAAAAACACGTTCATCATCATAAACATGATCAATAAAAGACTGTGCAATCGTGGCATACTGCATCAGCTGCCCATTAAATTCATCCGTAAATTTAATTTTATCACTAACATTGACAGGTTTAAAATTATGAGGTGGAAATTCAACTCCACTATCAAATCCAAGATGAGCATACTTTTCATTACCGTGGGTCAGAGCTGCACACAGGTGAATCTCGCCTAACCCAACAAGCCGACAATAATCACGCCATACTTTTAATGTATTATGAACATCAGGAATATTTTGAGGGCGATAAACAATTAAATAAGGCTTACCATCGACTTTGATGTAGCGTTGATCCTTAAAAAAAGGCTCCAATGATTTAATAAAATTTATATCATCTTCAGGCAAATAATCTTGTGAAACCAACAATTCGTGTTCAGCGCCATCCCAACGACGAGTCCAATTTTCATTGGCCCAACAAAGGCAAAAAGGCATATCACTTTCATGATCAGCAAGCATATCATCTAATGGTAAATTTAGGATGCGCTTACCAGAAAACCAGTAATAATGATAACAAAATCCATCAATGCCATATCTTTTGGCGGTTTTAATTTGATCACGGCGCGTATCACGGACTCGCAAATCATAGAAACCAAAATCAGTTGGCAAATGAGGTTGATAATGCCCTTCAAACAACGGAGCTGCTTTAGTAACATTTGTCCACTCAGTAAAGCCCTTGCCCCACCATTGATCATTTTCCGGGATTGGATGGAACTGCGTTAAATAGAACGCAATTAACCGAGGGATAGATTTATTTTCTGGTGATTGTTGTGATTTCATATCGTCTGTTTTTATAGTTAAGTTCTCTTGAACCTAGGAGACTACACAAGAATCAAAGTCCTGCTACGGAAAGTTGGATTCGGCTATAGCCTTCCTTGTTTTCTGTTAAATATACTTGATATTTGCATCAAAATTTGCATCAAACCAAGAAAAAACCTGACTCGAGCTATCTTTTCCACGCTACGGCCTCTATTCTAAGACCACTTCCTAGGACTATCCCTTCTCCAGTTAATTTACGAAATTGATTTGTTTTTACATGGAATCTCAATCCAGTATAAAAACGCAAAATCAAATACTCTAGCAAATTCAGATGCTTGATTTCTTATGAACAGCTCAAAGCGGTTTAGTAATAGTGACACCTAAAAATAGCCTGCCACTGACAATATCTAACCATGCTGCCGAATATAATTCCCTGTCACTTTTTAATCCATTCCAACTGTGGAAGCATTATCAACAATAAAAACGCTGGGCTTGATTAATAAACCTCAATGCAGGTAATCAATAATGAACCATCATTATAGTTTACAATTACGATCTAAATAGTTATCTTAAAATATATTTGATTGTTCATCTGGTTAAATATCAGTCCGAACATTAACCTATAATTATCTTCAACACTGTCATACTAGCCGCAGAAAATATCCGGCTGTTAGGTCCATGACACAATTCATACAAAAAATAAAAACAATTTATGCTTAAATTTCTTTTTCTAAATATTTTCAGTAAACACAGACTAGAAAAATTCATTCGTGAAATCAAAACAAATGGTCTACAAGCTGCCTTTAAAAAAGTGTTTGCCTTTTTAAAACAAGCACGGCAACCAATCTCCAACGCCCCCAGTACCCCATCGCACAAGCCCTTTTTAAAGCAAGAAACACAACAGCCTATTTCCCATAGGCCATCTGATAAAGAGGCGACCTCTTATTTCTCTCAGTTATTTCGCCAAGTTTTTCAATCTAACGACTACTTACCTTTTAAACAAAATCATTCGTCAATTCCATGCTCCAAAATCAAATTAATTGCATTCTACCTACCACAATTCCATCCAATTCCAGAAAATGACGAATGGTGGGGCAAGGGATTTACTGAGTGGACTAATGTTACGAAAGCTCTACCACAATTTATTGGTCACTATCAACCACACTTGCCTGATCAATTAGGATTTTATGATTTACGTTTGGAAACCATTCAAAAACAGCAGATTGAGCTTGCAAAACAATACGGCATTTATGGTTTTTGCTACCACCATTATTGGTTCAATAAAAAAAGAATTCTGCAAACACCATTAGATACTGTGTTAAACAATCCAGACTTAGATCTACCATTTTGTATTAACTGGGCCAACGAAAATTGGACACGTCGTTGGGATGGATTAGAACAAGATGTTTTACTTGCTCAACGTCATTCAGCGGAAGACGACATTGCTTTTATACAAGATGCGGCAAAGTATATGCAAGATTCACGTTATATTCGTATTGATGGAAAGCCTTTATTACTACTTTATCGACCAGGTTTACTACCTGATGTACAGGCCACCGCAAAACGTTGGCGAAAATGGTGCCGAGAGAACTCAGTTGGTGAAATTTTTTTGGTTATAACTCATGCATTTGAACATGTGAATCCAAATAATATTGGGTTTGATGCTGCGATTGAATATGCTCCTAACACATATCCAGTAACTCCAGTTACCGATCAAATTATTGCTGCAGGAAAAATGGTTAACCCAAATTATCAGGGCGTAATTTTTGATTACAACCAGGCTGCAGAATATGGTCAAAGCCAACCACTACCGCCTTATAAAAAATTCAGATGTATTTTTCCTGGATGGGATAACGAAGCTAGAAAACCAGGTCGTGGCATTACTTTTATTAATTCTACACCATTAAAATTTCAGCAATGGCTTTCCTACTTACTCCGTTTTACACAAAAACATTTCAAACAAAATGAGCAATTTCTTTTCATCAATGCCTGGAATGAATGGGCAGAAGGAGCGCATTTAGAACCAGATAGAAAAAATGGTTTTAGTTACTTAGAAGCATGTCGCGTTGCTAACCAATTACATGCATTGAGGCAGAAAGAAAACAAACCTGTGTTAAAAACAGAAAATGGCACAATTAAATGTGCAATTGTAATTCATGCTTTTTATCTTGACGTATTTAATGAAATACTAAAATATTTAGAGAGAATTGATAAGAAAACGATAAAATTATTTGTTACGACGCCGAAAAAGCAAGTTACTACAATCAGGTCTCAACTTGCAGCGAACGGCTATGACTTTACCTGCCTTGGCGTAAATAATCGGGGACGCGATATTTTACCATTTATCAAAATATTCCCTGAAATCATTAAACATAATTTTACATATTTGATAAAAATACACACAAAAAAATCTACACACAGAGTTGATGGTGACCATTGGCGCAATGATTTATATGCTAAATTACTTGATAAGCTAGCACTAGAAGAAAATATACAATACTTTCAGGATGACCCTGAAATTGGCATTATTGCACCGAAAGGACATCTGGTTCCCATGGGTCATTATCTAGCGGACAATGAGGAATGCATAACAAATTTATCTGCCAGGCTCGGTATGGGAATGGATGTTGTGACGCAATTATCCTTTGTCGCAGGATCAATGTTTAGTGCTCGTACAGATGCACTAATACCGCTATTATTATTGAATCTTAAAGAAGAAGATTTCGAATCAGAACAAAGTCAGCTTGATGGCACACTAGCACATGCAGTTGAGCGTGTTTTTTCTGTTTGCGCGAATTGTTTAGATTATAAAATTGAAACACGCAGCGGGGAGATAACAGATGATTACCCGCATGCCGAAAAAACCAGTCCAAATGCAATTAAGTAACCTGCATGTCAACTATGAGACATACGGGCTAGAATATTTTTAATAAAGTTACCTAATAATCGTACTGGCGTGGTAATTCTCCAACTAGTAGAAGACCAGATTCCCATAATTTGTTTATTCAATACTTCAATTGCTTGATCACGTTCAGAGATAACTTCATACTTTTCAGAAATTACTTTATTCAATACTTCAATTGCTTGATCACGTTCAGATATAACTTCATACTTTTCAGAAATTACTTTATTCAATGCTTCAATTGTTTGATCACGTTCAGAAATTAATGATTCAATTGTTTTATCACGTTCAGAAATCAATGATTCAATTGTTTTATCACGTTCAGAAATTAATGATTCAATTGTTTTATCACGTTCAAAAACTAATGATTCAATTGTTTGGTCACGTTCAGAAATTATCTGAGCACAATTATCAATCTCTTGATTTCTAGAATCCAATACCTGATTAATTGCAAAGATCTCTCTATCACGCAGGTTGATAATATTTTTGCACCGCGCATACTCTAGTATTGTCCATAATGTTGCATCACTCCAACGTAGCATCCATTTTCTGTAAATGAACATCATCATTTTTTTTGTGCGAGCTGCATCTCTCCAGACTTCAGATCCTTTCCCTTTTTCCATACGATAGGTAGCACCTACTTTCGCAACAAATTGAAATGTTCCATATTCTAGAACCTGCAACCAAAAATCCCAATCTTCACAAACAGTGAGTGCCTCATCAAAACGGGCACCACTATCAATAGCATATCGCCGAAAAAGAACCGCATGAATCGGAATAAAATTATCAATATGTAACTGGATTGGATCAAATTCTTCTTTAAAATGTCTAATTTCTTCACCAGTTTCATCCATACATCGAATAGCAGAATAAACAGCAATCGTATTTTTAGTAGGGTCAAGCTTTTCTTCAAGCCTTACAATATGATGCGGTTCAAACCAATCATCATCATCAAGAAAAATTAAATACTCTCCTTTGGCAGCATCAAGTCCAATATTTGCGGCTTTACTACGAGATAATGGTTCACCATTTTCACTTGTTATCATGCGCAATGGAAAATGTCCGCACCATGCATCCATCTCACGATGTCCATTACCTTTAGCGTTAACTAATACGACTTCAATATTTACATATGTTTGCAAAGCAACTGAATCAAGCGCATCAGATAATGTAGCACGATCCATACTACGAATGATCACACTAACCAGTGGCGTATCACGACTATCTAAGGTTAAACCAAGTGTTTTTTGACGCGCGTATTCTGATTGATAGAGCTTAAGCGGATCTTTTGTTAACTCCTCAGCAGAAATCAACATATACGCTTCCGCTGCAGTTACAGTGTCGGGCAGGGTATAGGTTCGATAGCGATTAAGTGCCGCAATATCTAAATCGTAACGTTGTTTCTCTAACTGGGAAACAAAACAGGCCATTGCTGCCAGCTTGCGTTGCATTACCGTACTAATATCAAGCAAATGATTAGGCTGCAGTGGAATGCCTACTTCATACATCGCCAAGTAAATTTTGCTAGCGATCCTTCTAACTGCCTCCACTGTTGCCATACCCAAGGCACGATGATCTGGATGCATTTCCAAAACTGAAGGAGCATAGATCAAATCAACCTGCATTTCTTTGATCGTAGTTATAATTCGCTGTACGAATTTTTCGCTGTAACAAACCTGTCTATCTTGGTATTGCCAGAAAACAGGGGCACCATAATTAAGAATCTTAGCCGCAGCGATGCTTTCATGCTGACGCTGCAAAGTGTATTCAGTGGCTTTTTCTTCACTGACACCATATCCGCCGTCAGATACAACAATAACGTGTACAGGGATACCCTGTTCAATATGGTGCATAATCGCCCCACCACAGCCGAAAACCTCGTCATCTGGATGGGGTGCTAACACTAATACACGTGTGCCAGGTGTTTTTACAGTAACTTGATTAGGAACAAGCAAATTTTCCAATGATATTATTCTAAATAAAAGTAATTATATGATTCTAGTTTTCTACTTATTTTAGTAACGTGCATGGAATAAATTAGGCAACTAGCGCAGGATTTATGTTCATATTCAAAGCGTGTAAACAGGCGCATAGCACAGCTATGTAACTGTTTGCATAACGCAGAAGATGGGCATAAATACAAAGCGAGTTGTCTAATTTATTTCATGCACGTGCCTTAACTAGAGAGAATTTTTGTTGTACAGTCATTTGTTTCTATTTTTCAAATGCTGCAGCTTATCGTAACATGCTTACCTTGATTTACTTAACCCTACCTATGGCATCCCTCATACCGACCCAGAAATAGTTCACACTTTTGATATACATCGCTAGAAAAAATATGAAAAATCATCGTTTCCTACAAAAAACCACCATTTATTCATGGGTAGCTATGGTCTTGAGATTTTGACTATTCAACAACTGATTAAACAACAAACATCATTCGTCGCGCATAACAAGCAGTTACAGCATGGCGCAAAGATCTATGATTTCAGAGACATAGATTTCTTTAAGCTAAAAATCATGGTATTGTATGAGACCAATTATGTCCTACTAGGTTGAACCCATAAGTACGCACTTACCGGATGAACCTAAATTTAGATATTCCATTTTTTATACAGTAAGGGAACAATTTCATCGCATTTTATTGGCTTACTAAAATAATAACCCTGCAATATGTCACTAGACAACTGTTTAAGTATTTGTGCTTGTTCTAAAGTTTCTACTCCCTCTGCTGTAATAGAAAAACCTAATTGCTTTGCCATAGAAATAATCGCCGAAACAATAGCCAAGCTGTCTGTGTCTCTGGGTAACCCTTTGATAAAGCTTTGGTCAATTTTGAGGTTGTTTAACGGCAGCTGTTTAAGATAGCTCATGGATGAATAGCCTGTACCAAAATCATCCAGGCTAATACTAATCCCTTTTTCACGTAAATTATTTATCGTTTTTAGAGTATTTTCGTTGTCCTCCATCAAACAACCTTCAGTGATTTCTAGTTCTAGTAATTTTGGATTTAGCTTTGTTTCTGCCAAGATATCAACGATATCTTTAATTAAATTGGGATCTTTAAATTGCTTTGGTGATAAATTTACTGCTATATGCAAATCATATCCAGATTGTTGAATATTTGCAGCCATCATGCATGCAGTTCGTAAGACCCATACACCAATAGGAACAATTAATCCATTTTCCTCTGCTAGCGGTATGAAGTCTACCGGGGAAATAATACCTTGTTCCGGGTGATGCCAACGCAAGAGCGCTTCAACAGAGAAAATATGCCCAGTATAAAGATTAAATTGAGGCTGATAGAGCAAGTTAAATTCATTTCGCTCCAGTGCGACACGCAAATTGTTTTCCAATAAAAGTCGGCTTTCAGCCTGATGAGTTAAACTACTATCATACAACTGGCTGTTGTCACGACCATTTTTCTTAGCAGAATTCATAGCAGAAAAAGAATTTCTGAGTAATGTCTCAGCATCTTTTCCATTTTCCGGATAAATGGCAATACCAACACTACTGGTTAGTATTATAGTATAGCGATCAGATGAAAATGGCGGATACATTATTTTACGAATATTATCAGCCACATCTATAGCTTCATGCTCCTGATCAATTTGTGTTAGCACAATAAATTCATCACCACCAGGGCGTGCTAACTCATTTATTACATAAAAAGGGGAAAAGTTTTCACGTAAGCGATTGGCGGCTAATTGCAGTATATGATTTCCAGTGGCATACCCCATGGTTTCATTGACTGTTTTAAAACGATCGAGACCGATAGACAAGACAAGCAGTTTGATCTCATGTTGACTGATGTCATCAATTTTCTGTTGTAGTTTGTCTAGAAAAAATCGACGATTGGGTAGCCCGGTTAGCATGTCGAAGTAGGCGAATCTAAAAATCTTGTGTTCAGATACCTTTCGTTCAGTAATATCTCGTACTAGACAAAGCGTTTCTTTATCATTGATGGCAACAATTTGAGTTTCATAATATTGCTCGTTGCCATGATTTCCTTTTAATGTAAAGTTTAAATGCTGGATTGTTCTAGAATTCCGCGCTTGATTTATCTTACTCGTCAAGTTGGCCGTAATTTCGCTTGGAAAACTGTCTGCTAATGAATGACCAGACAATACAAAATAGTCCTTTGTTTTATTGTAAGTTTCCATCACTATTCCAGAATTATCTATGCGAAACAAGGTATCTGGTATTGCCGCCAAAATTGCTTTATTATTATCGTTAGCTGTTTGCAGATCCATTATGTTTTGGTAAGCACGAAGTAAATAACTAACTCTATGGCCAATCAAAGACCAGTTGATTGGTTTTGCGATAAAATCAGTAGCGCCACATTCATAGGCTTTTTCAACAGAATCAGTATCCTCCATGCCTGTTACCATTAGAATCGGCACGTTGTTACCAAACTCCTTGCGCAACACGACCAAGGCTTCGAAACCATTCACTAGTGGCATATTTACATCCAGCATCACCATATCGTAAGGTTGCTTACGAAACTGGCATAATGCCTCTGCACCATTAAGAGCAGTAGTAACCTTAAACCCTGATTTTTCTAGCACTGCACGCATAAGACAAAGCGCTGTTTCTTCATCATCTGCAACTAGAATTTGTTTTTGTATGTGCGCCACAACTATTAGGCTTCCTCTAATATTTTTTGTAGGACAAGTATTACTTGGTCATATTCATTATGTATCATAGATGATATCTTGATTGCTGCATCAATCTTGTTTTCACGACTAATTTCTTCTAGTTGCCGGCAAAAAGTTGACAGTCTTTCGGCACCAACGTTCGCTGAACTTGATTTCAATGTGTGGGCTGCGTTACATAACATAGTGCAATCTTGGTCACGTATACCCTGTTCAATCTGATTTAGATATTGTGGTGTAGAAGAAATGAAAGTGGATACAATTTGTTTTAGTAACTTAGTACTACCAGAACCATCTAACTCACGGATCACATTGATTTTATTTACATCAATACAATCCTCGCATATCCTCTTGTTTTTTAATGCTATTGCCGGCAACACATGCTCTTCAAAAGTATCATTTTCGTTCGTTTTATTTTTTATTGTAGACAACCAATGCAACAATATTTCTTGTAATTGAATAATTGAATAAGGTTTTGAAATAAAATCATCCATTCCAGCATCAAGGCACTTTTGCCTATCACTCGACATGGCATTAGCTGTCATAGCAATAATAGGTAAATACACAGCAGTATCGCGCTCTTTAAGTAACTGTCTAATATTAGCAGTAGCCTCGTAACCATCCATTACTGGCATCTGGCAGTCCATCAAAACTAAATCTATGTTATTTGTTACGTTGAGTTGATCTATCGCTTCTTGTCCATTATTTGCTAAAACTACTTGCAAGCTTAATCCATTTAACATAGCTTGGGCTACCTGCTGGTTAATCTGATTATCTTCTACTAAAAGTATTGTACCGTTTAGGGACTTTATTTTAGGTTTAGACGTTTCAATAGATGTATCTGGTTGGGCCGAAGTTGGTTTTGTTAACACATTGCTAATAATATTGAATAAGTCGGATTGGCGGACTGGTTTGTTTATATGTCGCAGAATTCCGTTTTGTTCTGAAATTAGTCGTTCTGAATCTATGAGAGTAGATGTCATCAGCATCATGCGGGTATTGGTAAAAAGTGGTTGGGATTTAATGGTTTGAGCTAGCTGTATGCCATCCATGTCAGGCATATGCATATCGAGAATAGCAAGCTGAAAAGGTGTCTTGGCATTAGCGGCTCTAGTTAATAATTGCAGAGCCATTTCACCACTTGATGCGCATTGTGCATGCATTTTCCAACTTTGCAATTGATTCAACATGATCTCTCGATTAGTTCGATTGTCGTCAACCACCAGCACATGTACGTTCTTAAGTGATTCGATAGAGAGTTTGTTGGTTGTATCAAGTGTTGCCTTGGGTAAACATAATTCAATAAAGAATTTTGCTCCCTTTCCGTAAATACTTTCAACCCAAATTCTGCCACCCATTAATTCAATCAAATGTTTGCTAATGGTCAAGCCAAGTCCAGTACCACCAAATTGACGTGTTGTTGTTGCATCTGCCTGAGAAAAATATTCAAAGATTTTAACTTGTGCCTCTGCTGGAATACCTATTCCCGTGTCTTCTACACATAGTTGTATTGTAATGTTATCACTTGATTTATTGAACAAACTAACACGTATGGTTATTTCACCTTGTTTAGTAAACTTAATGGCGTTATTGATTAAATTAGAAATCACTTGGCGTAGCCGAAGTGGGTCGCCGTATACTCCTGGGTGCATATCTGGCGGTATGAATTGAGTGGCTAGCTCCAATTCTTTTTCTTTTGCAAATTGCGCGAACATGGCCGTAGCTTCCTCCACCAGGTCTATCAGATTGAAATCTACTGACTCAAGCTCCATATGTCCAGATTCTATTTTGGAAAAATCAAGGATGTCATTGATAACATCAAGCAAGTGGTGGCTAGAAGCTTGTACAGATTCTGCCCAAATCTGTTGCTGAGGCTGTAACTTGCTATTGAGTAGCAATTCATTCATTCCCAGTACACCATTCATGGGTGTACGAATTTCGTGACTCATAGTAGCCAAAAATTCACTTTTTGCACGATTAGCATTTTCAGCAGCTTCCTTTGCATACAAAAGCTCGGATGTGCGCGTTGCGACTTCAATTTCAAGATTATCACGTTGCATAGCAAGATTCTTATCTCGTTCCCCGATCTGAACTAGCATATGATTAAACCCTTTGGCCAATGTATCTAATTCGGTGATGTTGCTAGAATCAGCCCGGAGACCATAATCTGCTTTAATGGAAACTTGTTGAATCAGTTTTGTGAGGATAGATAAGGGATTCAATGTCTTGGCATTAAGTCGCTGTAGCATAATGTCACTGGTAATCATAGATAAAATAGTGACAACTAATATAACGAGTATTAACGATATAGATTGCCAGTAAATCGTGGATAAACTAATTAGTAAGTAGAAATATCCATATGTTTCCTGTTGAAACAATATTGGTTTGATTACTTTGATATGATTCACATTAACCGAAATGTTTTCCTGCAATATAGGTAACTGACTAGATTTTATGCCTTTTTTAGAGTTGTAACTTGTGAAGATATGGAAATTCATGTCGTAGATGTTTGCTTCATCTATATTCGGTGAAATAGATAATGAGCTCAGGATTTCATCAGCGGCCTTGGTATCTTGAAATACCAATGCCGCAGCAACATTCTCTGCAAATATTTCTGCGTCTACTTCACTTGAATCCATCAGAGAGATCAGATTAAGCAAGAAACTACTAATAACTAGAATGATGGCAACAATGGCAATATTAATGCCAACTGTAAGTTGACTTATTTGTAATATACGATTACTTAAATTTATTTGTTTAGTGGAATTATCTGGTCTAGTTTTCATTGATATATTTTGTTTGCCAGACGTAATAGCTTTGAACTGATTGTTATTCCCATGCGGCGTGCAGTTTCCAAGTTAACTTCGAATATAACTTTTTTATTTTCTACACTCATATTGATGGTAGCACCTTGAATTGCCGCATCTTGGCTATTCGCTACAATTAGGATTGATTTATTTTGCAGGTTATAAATGATTCCTGATATGTGGCTGATCATTGAATCAGCAATAAAGACAATTTGACATTCTTTTAAACTTTCAATTTTAATTTTGTTCTGAATAATAATTCGGCGTTCATTAACACGCCTACCATCCAATTTATTAATTTCTTCGGTTACAAGATCTTCTCCATATGTACAAATAGTGAGAGTAGTCTCAACAGAATCTGGCCATTCAACAAAAGCAGCAAAGTTATAGAGAAAAGCTGTTTTTACCTCATGCTCTGGAAATGTAGCACTCTTTACTATTTGAGGATGTAATAAAAGACCTAATCCTAATCCAATTAATAATAAGAATGTATGACGACTAATCATTATAAGTTATGAAGATACAAATTATGCCCAATAATAATTTCATCGGTTAAATACAAATTAAGAGCTAAAAGTTTTAATTCTTATGAAAAAATTATTGTAACTACTCAGTATAACTTTGAGAAGCAATAATTAGTCATAAACAAAATCAGGTAATTGGCCATCAAACAGAAGCGACATTGCCTTTGTTGCACTGACACCCTGTTTGCGACAAGTCAATAAATAACCCCTGACACGGCAAAATATTTCAGCTCCTTTTGTACTACGGAAGTAACCTGATATTTTTTTGCTGTACCTTCATCATACGTATGGCATTTCCAGCTTCATTATTGGTAAAAGGCACCAATGAATTATCCATGAAGTGTAATACGTCCGCTTCAAAATTTATCAGCCATTCCAGCAAATTCATTGCTTTGCTACGTTTAATTCGTCCGCGCTTTGTTTTTTCCGGTGGTTCTTCAGGCGGCGGGCATTCAATTTCTAATTTTTTTAATAATGATCGATAGCGTTTCCGATATAGATCCGCCTAATTGGTTTTCAAGGCGCCACCCGCATCATTAACAGCACGGTTGATTTATTTAAGAAGTTGCCGTACTTCGTGATCCCATATCTGTTTACCTAATAGGTAGTGCCTGAACGGAAACCCTGGAACCCTTATTTGGCAAGCATTACAGAGGAAATCTTGAAACGAAGATTTTGGAATTTAAGACTAAAATATCCAATTCCCAGTAAATTATACTGATATTAATAGATTTACAAAAATCTTCGTTTCAAATAAGTTGCATTACCCATTGTAAATAAATATATTTATGGGTTTACGTTCAGATACTACGTATACTAACGACAGCAATTCAGAGTATCTTTTAATACCATTAGAAACAATAAGTTAAAAACACAGCAAGAAATATTCTTTCAGCTATTTTTCATTTCGATTATATAATATTCAATGAGTTAGATTTTTTTATGCTCTGAATTACTCACTAACTAGATCGCAATGGTTAATAAATTAACTATCAGTTATGATTAGGTGACTGGGATACAAGTTCTGGAACGAGTTACCCCTGATTTATCCGTGTCATCTAAAAAACCACAGGCTTTACGAATCATTCATAATTCTTTTGTCGAGTAAAAACAAGCTAGCCTGAAACAAAAATATTCTACGGATGTATCTGCTTAATCTGCCACAGGATTAAGCTGAAATACTTTGACATGAATTGGTATTGGTTTCAAGAAAATCATGATATCTATATGGTTACCGTAATTATGCGAAGATTAAGCTGTAAATTTTCAATTCTTATTGTATTATTTTATTTTTTCTTGAATAGCGCGTTAGCGCATAATCAGTCTATTAATCCCACGAATCATAAAAATCTTCTGCTTGACCTTAGTCTCGAAGAATTAATGAATGTTGAAGTAACTACCGTGTCAAAGCATTCACAAAAATTAACAAAAGTAGCTTCTGCTGTATTTGTTATCACGCAAGATGATATTCGGAGATCCGGCGTTACCAGTATTCCAGAAGCGTTGCGCATGGCACCCGGTGTACACGTTGCCCGTATAGGTACAGACAAATGGTCCATTAGTATCCGTGGTTTTAATGGCCGTTCGGCTAATAAGCTCCAAGTATTAATGGATGGGCGTAGTGTTTATACGCCTATATTTTCTGGTGTGATGTGGCAACAACAAGATACGTTCTTAGAAGATATTGAACGCATTGAGGTGGTGCGTGGCCCCAATGCCACTACATGGGGTGTTAATGCAGTTAATGGTGTTATCAATATTATTACCAAAAAGGCTGCAGATACCCAAGGAACACTTCTAACAGCTGGCGGTGGCAGCTTTGAAAATGGATTCTTAGGAGCACGTTATGGCGGAAAGATTAATGATAATACTCCCTTTCGTATTTACGCAAAAGGCTTCAAAAGAGACAATACATCTACATTGTCAGGAGAAAATGCACAAGACACATGGCATCAAGTACGAGCTGGTTTCCGCGTTGACCATACACGCGAGATTGATGAATTTACCATTCAAGCTGATATTTTCCATAATGCTAGTGGCGACCGAATAAACGCCCCTATTATCACCGCCCCATTTACACAAACAAAAGTTGCTAACGTTAAAGACACTGGTGGTAATATACGCCTGCGTTGGGATCGTGCCATATCTGAACAATCATCAATCATGTTACAAGTTTATTATGATCGTAATCGCTTCCAGTCATCCCCAGTTGTTAATTTTGATGCTGAAAGCTTCGATGTAGATTTCCAACATCGCATACCTGTTTTAGAGCGCCATGATGTAACTTGGGGTATCAATTATCGTCTTTATAAGAATAGTGTTGTTGATACTAACCTAATCAAGTTTAATCCACGCCAGAAAACGGATCATCTTGCGAGTGTGTTTATTAGAGATGAGATTATGTTAATCTCTGACCGTTTGCGCTTAGGATTAGGCGCACGGTTTGGTTATAATGATTTTTCTGGTTTTGAGCTGCAACCTAATGCACGATTAATATGGACACCTAACAATCAGAGTTCGGCTTGGTTATCAGTATCTCGTGCGGTACGCATACCGTCCCGCGCTGAAAATATTCGGTTAAATTTAAGAGCCTTGCAAGGTGTTCCAGGATTTCCACCGTCACCATTACCCATCATGGCACAGTTACAAGGTGAAGGTAATTCTGGACCAGAAAAACTGATTGCTTATGAACTTGGTTTTCGCCACCAATTGACATCTAAAGCATCCGTAGATATTACTGGTTTCTTTAACGACTACAGCAATCTTCGCAATTTTAATACTGGTCAGATATCTCCTGGTTCAGGGTTGTTACCTCATTTAGTGCTGCCTATATTGCCATCAAATAACACGTCTGCCCATTCCTATGGTGTAGAAATGTCAGCTGATTGGCGACCCATTGAAAAGTGGCGTTTACAAAGCAGTTATAGCTACCTGAGTATTCACACTTCTACGGATGAGTTGTCCAAACAATTTGATGCGACTACAGGTGGGGCAGATAAAGCAAATCCACATCACCAACTATCATTACGTTCAAACTATGACATTTCAAACAAATTACAACTTAATCTATGGCTACGTTATGTCAGTGGCATTGCATTTTACGACATTCCAGGATATGTCACGATGGACACGAAGCTAGCCTGGAAGCCAATGCCTAACTTTGAATATTTTATTGTAGGTCAAAACTTATTTGCCCAAAATCATAGAGAATTTGCATCTGATTTTATCCCGACAACGCCTGTACGCATTCCTCGTGGTATTTATGCAGGGGCAGTTTGGCAATTCTAACTAACCTACATCCTGGACAGTAGAGATTGATTTAAAAGAAAATTATTGAATCTCAGGAATTTCTCAGAAAAATATTGCCACAAAAGGTGTCAATCATTGCGTCATGCTTGTATCCTACAAATTACAATGCCTGACACCTTTTCATATTTTGGTGAACAACGTAAGTCCTGTCATGCGGGACTAAAATCGTTTTATGGGATATTACTTCGTACCGCTCGCCCTAATGAGAAGTTACGATTTTTCTAATGCATTTATCTGGTAACTTGAGCAAGAATATTCGGCATCCTTCATATCTACCAGAAAGTGGTTTACATTTTTAATGTCCATAAATATTTGCTTCCCCGTCACTCCTGCGTGCTTTTAGCAGGAATCTAATGCCAACAACATGGATTCCTGCTAAAAGCACTCAGGAATGACGAGGGTGTGTTTTATTGAGAAGTGTAAACCAAACAATGAAGGATGCCGAATATTCACGAAATGACTGTTTTTTAGTTCTCGATGCCTTGCTATTCATAGTTATGAGAAATCACTTCAAGGTTAAAACACTATAGCACATATCTCCGGCATAACGACTGCATCATACAACCTACACCACTACTGTTGCGACGCAAACAATATATGCACGCAACAAAAAGGTGCCCGTCATTGGATAGTGTGCATAACTTACAAATTACAATGACTGACATCTTTTAGAGGCACCTTTTGACTACTCACTATAAAAGTTGCTATAACACCAACAATGTTATAACATTGTTGGAACTATTTATAGCTTGAGAATATTTATGCGTACACACTTAAGAAAAATCGGCAATTCACGCGGCATAATCATACCTGCTGCTTTGCTGGAAACTTGCGAGCTAGGGGAAGAAGTAAATTTAAGGGTTGAAGGCAGGACTTTGGTTGTCGAGGCACTGAAAATCCCACGTAAAAATTGGTTTACAGGTTATATGGCTGAGGAAGATGCCGATGAATGGCAATCTTTTCCAGTTGACGACAACAGCGAGTGGGAATGGTGAAATGCGGTGAGGTGTATTGGGTAAATCTTGACCCCACAGTTGGAACAGCGATCCAAAAAACTCGACCAGCTTTAGTGGTTTCACCAGATGATCTCAACGCGGTATTACCCAGGGTGATTATCGCGCCGTTAACCAGCAGAGGACAACCTTTAGGTTGTCGACCGACTGTAGAATTTGACGGTCGTGCTGCACGAATATTGCTTGATCAAATCAGAACTGTAGATAAGAGTCGCCTAATAAGCAAAATGGGATTTATCGATAAGCAGCTATGGCATTCGATTTTGATGGAAATGCTTTCATGAAAAAAAGGTGTCGGTCATTGTAATTTGCAAATCATGCACATTATACAATGACTGACACCTTTTCTTATCTCGCTCCACCACTGGGTTGTAGAGAACCCTGTGTATCTGGCACAGACGAGAGAATTGACATGGCCTTCACGACGGCTTATCGCATCCTGCTCACTAGCATCAAAGCCTTTCTTTAGCCGAGTTGAAGAGAAATCCTGGTCGGCTGAGAAACTGACGTCAACTGGGCTAAACAGAACGGAGTACAGATTAAGCGCTTCAATCTGGCGCAGCAACCGATTATGTTTGCGAATAACTAAATTATGAGAGAGTTCTTGGCGCAATCCGGGCAAAAAGCATTACCACTGATTCTGTTCGATGACGAAGTTGTTCTGGCAGATCGATACCTAAATCGCTCTGAACTGGCTCGCTGGGAAGGCATCACCCAGCAAGCCGATTTGTTCTTAAAAGGAAACTGCATAGATGAAATTTCTTGATCAGCCACCCCGCTTTCTTTTTTTTACCGGTAAAGGTGGGGTAGGTAAAACATCAATCGCCTGCGCCACCGCCATTCATCTCGCAGAAGCCAGTAAGCGTGTACTGTTGGTCAGTACTGACCCTGCCTCCAACGTAGGACAGGTATTTGGTGTCAGCATCGGCAATCAAATCACCGCCATTGCAGCCGTTTTAGGCCTGTCAGCGCTGGAAATTGATCCGCAAGCAGCAGCGCAAAACTATCGTGATCGTATTATTGGGCCAGTCCGCGGCGTGCTTCCGGAAACGGTGGTGAAAGAAATTGAGGAACAACTTTCCGGAGCCTGCACCACCGAAATTGCTGCCTTTGACGAATTCACCGCGCTTCTCACCGATGCAACACTGACGACTGACTTCGATCACATCATTTTTGATACGGCACCGACGGGACATACCATTCGGTTGTTGCAACTGCCCGGCGCATGGAGCGGATTTCTGGAAGACGGGAAAGGCGATGCATCTTGCCTTGGCCCTCTGGCTGGTCTGGAAAAGCAACGTACTCAGTACAAGGCGGCGATTGGCGCCCTGGCCGATCCAGAGCGCACACGTCTGGTTCTGGTCGCTCGTCCCCAGCAAACAACCTTGCGTGAAGTCGCTCGCACGCATGAAGAACTCACAACGATTGGTATGAAACAACAGTATCTCGTCATCAACGGGGTGCTGCCTCGCAGCGAAGCAGATCAGGATGCGCTTGCTGCGGCAATCTTTGCACGCGAACAAGCCGCCTTATCCGCGACTCCTGCTGTGCTAAAAGCTTTGCCATGCGATCAGGTGACCCTCAAACCCTTTAACCTGGTCGGCATTGATGCCCTACATCAGTTGCTGACCGATACGCCTCAGCAATTAGCGTGTCAGGAAAAGCCTCCGATCATGCTCAACGCCCCAAGTTTGGCAATACTGATTGATGACATTGCTGCCGATGGTCACGGCCTGGTAATGTTGATGGGCAAAGGCGGCGTCGGTAAAACCACGCTGGCGGCGGCGATTGCTGTTGAACTAGCTGATCGTGGTCTGCCGGTACATCTCACTACCTCAGATCCGGCAGCACATTTGAGCGAAACATTGAACGATGCGGCGGACAATCTGAGCCTAAGCCGAATTGATCCACGCGTCGAAACTGAGCGTTACCGGCAACATGTACTTGACACAAAAGGCGCAAAACTCGACGCCCAAGGCCGTGCCCTGCTGGAAGAGGACCTGCGCTCACCCTGTACGGAGGAAATTGCTGTGTTTCAAGCATTTTCACGCATCATCCGCGAAGCGGGCAAGAAATTCGTGGTGATGGACACAGCGCCCACTGGTCACACCCTGCTGTTACTCGATGCCACTGGGGCATATCACCGAGAAATTACTCGACAGATGGACGATAAAGTGCTCCGTTTCTCCACGCCGATGATGCAATTGCAAAATCCGAAACAGACCAAGGTGTTGCTGGTCACTTTAGCGGAAACAACGCCTGTGCTGGAAGCGGCTAATCTGCAAGAAGATTTGCGCCGTGCTGGCATTGAGCCGTGGGGCTGGATTATCAACAACAGCATGGCAGCCGCACAACCACGCTCGCCTTTGTTGCGCCAGCGGGCACAAAACGAATTAGGCGAGATCGACGTTGTGATCAATCGCCATGCGACGCGCTACGCTGTGGTGCCATTACTGAAAGAAGAGCCAATAGGCGCACAACGCCTGCGGTCACTTATTCACCCCAAATTTTAGGAGAACAGCCATGTTTATACGAGACGCCATGACCACCGATCCCGTAACCATTCAACTGAAAACCCCTGTTGAAGATATCGCAAACCTGCTATTGGCTCACCGCATCAATGGCGTTCCAGTGGTCGATAGTGCAGGCCTGTTACTCGGTGTAGTCACTGCAGAGGATCTGATCCACCGTGGGGCAGACGAGCGGCTTGAACCACGCGAATCAGTCTGGAAGGAGAACTTCTGGATTTCATTTTTCGGACCTCAAGGCGCACAGCGAGGAAAAGCTGAGGGCCGCACGGCAGCAGAAGTAATGACTACAGAAGTGCACAGCGTTGCTCCGGATATGCACCTATCTGTAGCTGCTAGACTCATGGTGGATCACCACTTAACATCGCTACCCGTAGTGGAAGCAAAAAAAATAGTTGGCGTTATTTCGCGCATCGACCTCCTGAGTCGCATGAAAACACTCGAAAACCCACTGCAAAAAGAGGATTAACATGCTTATTGCCCTAGTAATATTTATTACGACTATTGTACTGGTGATTTGGCAACCGCGTGGACTCGGTATCGGTTGGAGCGCAATGCTCGGTGCGGTAATGGCGCTTCTGGTTGGTGTCATTCATATCGATGATATCCCGGTCGTATGGCAGATCGTATGGAATGCCACTGCCGCTTTCATTGCCATTATCATCATCAGCCTGTTGCTGGATGAAGCTGGATTTTTTGAATGGTCAGCATTACATGTAGCACGCTGGGGTGGCGGAAAAGGCCGGTTGCTGTTTGTATTGATTATTCTACTCGGCGCAGCTGTTGCCGCGCTGTTTGCAAATGACGGCGCGGCGTTGATTCTTACGCCCATCGTAATGGCCAT
Source organism: Nitrosomonas sp. (assembly GCA_021774055.1). Lineage (GTDB taxonomy): Bacteria > Pseudomonadota > Gammaproteobacteria > Burkholderiales > Nitrosomonadaceae > Nitrosomonas. The sequence goes on from JAJFJL010000161.1 coordinate 37,450, forward strand.
GTTGCTGGCCCTGGGTTTCAGCCCGGCAGCTACGCTCGCGTTTGTAATGGCAGCGGGGTTCATCGCAGATGCGGCTAGCCTTCCACTTGTGGTCTCAAATCTAGTGAATATCGTGTCGGCCGATTTCTTTAATATCGGATTCAATGACTACGCTGCAGTGATGATTCCGGTGAATATCGTTGTTATCATTACCTCCCTAGTCGTACTGTTTCTTTATTTTCATCGTAGCATCCCCGCGTACTATGACGTAAACAAGCTCAAGGCCCCGAGTGAGGCCATTCGCGACATGGCCACGTTCCGTGCCGGTTGGGTGGTGCTGGTGCTGTTGCTGGTCGGATTTTTCGGACTAGAACCCTTGGGTGTACCTGTCAGTGCCGTGGCTGCAGCAGGCGCACTGCTACTGCTTACAGTGGCTGCACGTGGGCAGGTCATTAGCATCCGTAAAGTGATCAGGGAAGCGCCCTGGCAAATTGTTATTTTTTCGTTGGGAATGTACCTTGTCGTTTATGGGCTACGTAACGAAGGTCTTACCGAACACATTGCTGGATTGCTCAATTACTTCGCGCAAGGTGGTGTATGGGGTGCGTCTTTTGGCACAGGCATACTCGCCGCACTATTATCATCAGCCATGAATAACATGCCTACGGTACTGGTAGTTGCGCTCTCCATTGATGCTACGAGTGCAACCGGTGTGGTTAAAGACGCGATGATCTACGCCAATGTTATTGGCAGTGATTTGGGACCTAAGATTACCCCCATCGGCTCGCTAGCGACGCTACTCTGGCTGCATGTGCTGGCCCGCAAGGGCATGATAATCACGTGGAGTTATTACTTCAAGGTGGGCGTGGTACTAACTTTTCCAGTACTGGCAGTTGCACTGGCGGCACTGGCGTTGCGCTTGAGTTTTGCGTAATACTTGCACATCCACCTGATGTTGACCCGACACACTCAACAGGAGGATTTTATGACAGAAGAAGAACTAAGGATCGAGAAGAGAATAACCTGCGAAACTAACGCAGGATTTGTGTTCATATTCAAGGCATGTAAATAGGCGCATAGCACGGCTATGTAACTGTTTACATAACGCAGAAGATGAGTGTAAATGCAAAGTGAGTTTCG
>JAJFJL010000162.1 GCA_021774055.1 Nitrosomonas sp.
CCATCAAGATTAATAGATAATACTTTTACATCATTAACATCCTCAGTAAGAACCGAAAAATATATTTTGTCATCTTTTATAGTAGGAGAAAAGAGTATTAACCCCTCTGTATTAAAGGTCCATTTAGGTATAACTGAACCACCTGCCGTTATATTGTTTTTATCAAATGCAACAATTGTGCTATTATCAGGATCGCTTCTCTCATCTAAAACAACGGCAATAATTAACCCGGAATCCTCCATCGGAGTCAACTCAATTAACCCTACAGTTTCAAATATCCATTCAGGAGCAACATTAGCAGTATCAATCGTATCCAAATCTATAGAAAACAATTTACCTGTATTACTTAAAAGATCTCCATCACCAAAAATCAATTTTTTATCACTCAGAAGTGGAGAACTTTTTATATTCCTATCAGTTTCAAAACGCCACAGTAGCTTTCCACCATCAGCAATTGCCGACAAAGCACTTTTATTATTAAGAGTTGGTAAAGTTGGCAAGTAAACAGTACCAGCTTCATCAATAACAGGTACTCCAGAAATCTGGCTGTTTATTATAAAATTCCAATTTGTTTTTCCAATATTAGGTTCGACAACAATAAGTTCACCTTCAAGAACTTCACTTGTCTCAAAATCAATCCCACTCCCGACTCCATAAATATTGCCGTTGCCACCTATAATCGGTTTGAATAAAATAGCTCCATTTGTGTCAAGCATCCATTTAAACTCATCATTTGTTGTGGTTTCATCAAAAGCTCTTAATCTTTTGTTAATTCCATGATTTTGTTTACCACTAATTTCAAGGAATTTCTTAAATACAGTTAACCCGTTCCGTGTTTTTAGCGTTGAGTGTTGTTGGTTTACCTCTGAATCTGCTGATGCCAGCTTAACATTACATAACATAACGCCAACAGCGATTAACAAAGTAATTGTAATTAAAAAATTCCTTTTCATTAAATTAATACCTCCATGTATCGTTCAAATAAAAAAAGGAGAAGGGTGAACAAAAGTCCACCCTTCTCCTGACAAACAAAAAGTTAACATTAAATAGCTATAATTATAGAATATTATTGTCTATTGTACGTCAACTGTATCACTTGCAGTGAAAGTTTGACCAGAATTTGTCTCACCTGTAAGAACAAGTTCAACTGTTCCTGATTCAATGTCAAGATCACTTGCCTTAAAATTGGCAACAAAAGAGCCTCGTCTTAATGTACATTTGTCAGGCTTTGCACCAGCCATTTCAATTGAATCGCAACGGATATCACTCGTTGCATCTTCACCACAACCACTTGATAAAGCAATGTTCGCTTTAACAGCCCGAAAGTTGCTGTTAGGATTAATCGGATCAGGTTTAATGCTCATAATTGCAGTGCACACTCCGTCGACGGTATCTTCAACAACTTTGACTGCATCTTCAATAAGGAATGAACCTTCGTCTCCACCAACGCCAACAGTTAAACTTACGTCAAACTCTTGTTGACCAGTCACAGTATATTCGTGTAAAGGAGTTTCCTCACTGCTTGATCCTCCATCGCCAAAATCCCAATCCCATGAATCAGGCCCAACATTAACACCTTGTGTCTGATCATAGAACTGAACTTCAACTGGTGAGAAACCAATTACAGGCTCATAATCAAATAATGCAGCAAAGCTACCTTCTGCATCAGAAATCACACGTACAATGTTAACTTTCTTTTCCTCATCACTATTTGAAGGGCCAGTAACTGTTAATGTAACAGTATAGTCACCTGGTTCAGTATAGTCATGAACAGGGTCTTGTTCATCACTGGTTGATCCGTCACCGAAATCCCACAACCAGCCATCAATGTCACCTGCTGTATTGTCAGTGAATTCAACAGTAAGAGGAACAATACCTATGTTTGGTGAAGCTGTAAATGCTGCTTCAACCTTACCTTCTTCAACAAGACCGATAAGATTTATCTTCTTTTCGCTATCAGCTCCGCCAGATCCGCTTACACCCAAAACAACAGTAAAAATTCCAGGGCTTGTATAAGTATGCATAGGATTCTGTTCAGTGCTTGTTGAACCATCACCAAATGACCATAACCAATTTGCAACATTACCCTGAGATTTGTCTGTAAACTCAACATCCAAAGGAGGTTTTCCCGCTGTAGGAGTTGCACTGAATTCAGCAACAGGCACACCTTCGCCTTTTATAAAAATTAAGTTTGTCTTATTTTCTATATTAGCTCCGCCTTCATTACTTACAGTCAAACTTACAGTGAAGAATCCTTCAGTAGTATAAGTGTGTTCAGGATTTTGTTCAGTAGATGTAGCACCATCTCCAAAATCCCAAAGGAAGCTATCAATTAGACCTGCAGGTTCAGAACGATCTTCAAATTTAACATCAAGAGGCACCTGCCCAACGGTAGGTGACGCTACGAAACGTGCAACTGGTGTTCCTAAACCTTCAACCTGAATTAAGTTAGTTCGCACCTCTGAATCAGCACCGCCTGAATTGCTTATTGTTAAGCTAACAGTAAAGAAACCCTGGCTTTTATATACATGACTTGGATTTTGATCTATACTTCGACCTGCATCTCCAAAATCCCATAACCAGCTAGCTATATTTCCTGCCGGTTCTGAATTATCCTCAAATTTAACAGTAAGAGGAACCTGTCCTACAGTCGGAGTCGCTGAGAAATTAGCAACAGGAGCCCCGACACCTGTTATCTGAATCAAATTAGTTTTTGTTTCAGAGTTAGCACCACTTGCATTGCTAATTGTCAAACTAACTGTAAAGAAACCACCTTCAGTACCACGATAAGAGTGGCTTGGATTTTGTTCAAGGCTTGTGCCTCCATCACCAAAATCCCATAACCAGCTATCAATACCCCCTTCAGGTTGTGAAAGGTCTGTAAACTGAACAGTTAAAGGAGACTGACCCGCAGTCGGAGAAGCAGCAAAATCTGCAACCGGTACAGGAACTGGCAAAATATTAATTAAGTTAATTTTTGTTTCTGAAGCAGCTCCACTTGCACCACTAATTGTTAATTTAGGAGAAAAGAATCCGTCTCTTCTGTAATTATGAGAAGGATTTGAATCCCTGCTTGTAGCTCCATCACCGAAATCCCACAAGTAAGAATCTATGTGCCCTTCAGGTTGTGAAAAATCAGTAAATCTTACATTTAACGGAGCCGCTCCGGTATTAGGAGTTGCTTCGAAATCAGCAATAGGCTGAGGAATTGCTTCAACAATAATTGTCTGTTGTGCATTATCTGAACCTTCAGAACCGCTAACAACTAATTTAGCATTAAAAAATCCGTCTCTTTTGTAAGTATGAGAAGGACTCTGGTCTGAACTTGTGCCACCATCTCCAAAAGTCCAAGTCCAGCTAGTAACCCCGCCTTCTGAAAGGTCAGTAAATTGTACCACAAGAGGCGCAAGGCCTGCTGTAGGAGTCGCAGAGAAAGCAGCCACAGGAGCTCCGCTTCCTAATACTGAAATCAAATTAGTTTTAATCTCAGTTGAAGCGCCCGCTGAATTGCTGGCTGTTAATTCAACTCTGAAAAATCCTTCTTTATTATAAGTATGAGAAGGGTTCTGATCAGAACTGATTCCACCATCTCCAAAATCCCAAGCCCAATTGGTAGGAACGCCGGCTGATAAATCAGTAAAAACAACTGCCAAAGGTTTTAAACCTGAAGTTGGACTGGCACTGAACTCAGCTACCGGACCGCCAACTGCAGCAGCATTAATTAAATTGTTTTTAACTTCTGTGTTAGCGCCTTCAGAATTGCTAACAGTCAATGAAGGGCTATACAACCCTGCCACATTATAACTAACGCTAGGATTCTGCACAGAACTAACATCTCCATTACCAAAATCCCATGCCCATGTTGTTGGTCCACCGGTTGATAAATCACTGAAATCAACAGCTAACGGAGCCAAACCAGATGTTGTGCTAGCTGCAAATTCAGCACTAGGACCACTTCCTGAATTAACATTAATCAAGTTTGTCTTTATTTCAGTTGAAGCGCCTTTTGAGTTACTGACAGTTAATTCTACTGTATAAAGTCCTTCAACATTATAGACGTTGCTCGTGTCTTGTTCAGAACTAGTATTACCATTACCAAAATCCCATGCCCATGTTGTTGGATCTCCAGATGATATATCTGTAAATTTAACAGAAAGTGGTTTTAAACCAGCAGTAGGGTCAGCAATAAAATTAGCAACAGGACCACCTTCACCAATAGCATTGATCAGATTTGTTTTTACTTCAGATGAAGCCCCTGATGCATTGCTAACAGTCAAGCTTACATTAAACAACCCGGCAACATTATAAGTGTTTTTCGGGTTTTGTTCAGAACTTGTATTTCCATCACCGAATTCCCAGGCCCATGATTCAGGTCCACCGGCTGACAAATCACTAAACTGAACTGCCAACGGAGCAAAACCAGAAGTCACATCAGCAGAAAATTCTGCAACAGGCCCTGATGACTCAAATACATCAATAAGGTTAGTCTTTGTTTCAACTGATGTACCATCTGCATTGCTAACAGTTAAACTAACAGTAAAAAATCCACCTTTATTATAAGTATTTACAGGATTTTGATCAGAACTTGTATTTCCATCACCAAATTCCCAGGCCCAGCTTACTGGATCACCAGCTGAAACATCACTAAACTGGACTTCAAGCGGTGCAAAACCAGCTGTCGGGTTTGCTGTAAAACCCGCAACCGGACCATCTTTTGATTCCACACTAATTAAATTAGTTTTTATTTCAAGATCAGAACCATTTGAACTGCTGGACAATAATTTTACACTATAAATTCCCGGAACATTATAGGTGTATGTCGGATTTTGATTTTGGCTAGTAGAACCATCACCAAATTCCCAAGCCCAACTTCCAGGCTTCCCTGTGCTTTTATCTGAGAAATCAACTTCAAGTGGAGCAAAGCCACTTGTGACACTAGCGCCAAAATCTGTTGTTGGAGCATCCTGAGCCATTGCAATAATAAGGTTTTGCTTGCGCATAGAAGTTGTTCCGTTAGGGCCGCTAACAGCCTCATCAACAGTAAAAATACCTGCTGATTCATAAGTATAAGCTGGATTTTGTTCTCCGCTAGATCCACCATCACCAAAATCCCACGCATAACTAGTTACGTTTCCAGTTGATTGGTCTGTAAATTGGACATCAAGTGGTACAAAACCTGTTGAGTTATTAACGGCAAATGCTGCTCTAGGAGCAGATTCAGACATTGCATTAATTAAATTAAGCTTAACTGCCACATCGGTACCATTAGCGCTGCTTACGGTTAAAGCAACTGTATAAAAACCTGCATTTTCATAAGTCTTACCAGGATTCTGTTCATCACTAAAATCACCATCACCAAAATCCCATGCAAAGCTTGTTGGATCTCCTGTTGAAACATCAGTAAAATTAACACCAAGAGGTACAAAACCAGCAGTAGTATCTGCTTTAAATTCTGCTACAGGCGCATTTGGAACCTGAACAGAAATTAAATTGGTTTTAAGTACTCCATTAGCTCCATTTGAGCTTGACACAATTAATTCTACATTAAAAATACCCCTCATATTATAGGTATTCGTAGGATTCTGTTCATCACTAACATTACCATCACCAAAATCCCATGCCCAACTTGTTGGGTTTCCGGTTGAAGTGTCTGTAAAATTAACATCTAACGGTGCCAACCCTGCCAATGGATCAGCAGTAAAATTTGCAACAGGTGGATTTGCGCCAAGTGCGTTAATCAAGTTAGTTTTAACCTCTTCACCTGTACCAGCTGAATTGCTAGCAGTTAGTTTAACTGTAAAAATACCAGAATTTTCATATGTTTTGCTAGGATTTTGTTCTTCACTAACATCACCATCGCCAAAATCCCATACAAAGCTTGTTGGGTTTCCGGTTGAAGTATCTGTAAAATTAACATCAAGAGGTACAAGTCCCGCTGTAGGATCTGCCTTGAAATTAGCAATTACAGGTGTTTCTGCAAGTGGAGGTATTCCAACTGTGTCAATAGAAATAGCCCATGCTCCCCAATTTGGGTCTAAAACTCCAGGACCTCCCTTTTTTACACCTACATATCTAAATTCTCCTCCTAAATCCCAACGTGTCACATAATCTTCACAAATACTGTTTTCGTCCCATCCTTCTCCCCATACCTCTTCCTTGGTAGCCAACTCCCATCCTGTAATTGGGGTTCCTTTATCATTAGTTGCATATACAGTAAAACTTTGTGCAGGCTTTGCTGCTCTTACATGGTCATTTTCATTCGTCGTAGGAAAGACATCAATAGTTGAAGAAGTTTCAACTTCAGCTGTATCAGGATCATCAAGATCGTAAATAATAACCGAATCTGAATAACCCCAAATAAAATTCGGTCTTTCACTTAAATGGTTGCGTACACCTTCATGGTCCCCTTGCCAAGTTGACGTAACCCATTGAATCTGGCTACATGATTGTTCAGGGAATAAAGTTTTATCAACATCCCAGACTCCACTTACATATTTCGGCCATCGGTGATTAAGCTCAATAGTACCACCATTTTCTTTTACTTGCGCTCTAGCTAATCGTGTAGAGATACCTCCACACATTAACACAGCAAGCAGCATAAAAAATGCTAATCTAAAATTTAATTTCATAAAATTCCTCCTCATATTTCTATTTTTAACCATTATTAATTTTTAAAACTGCATAAAAACAATAAATAACAAAATCTCACAATAAATCATATTAAAGTTGTTTTATATAAGCACCCCCCTTCAGCTTAAAAAAAATTAATTATTGTTTTGATAAAAATTTCACCTTTTTATAAACCTGCAACCAACAGCGCTATGCTTGACTTTTGTATCCCCAACAATTCTTGACGATGCATCTAATGCGTGTGCAGCATCAAAAAAACTCCCGCCTTTAATAACTCTCCACCCTTTTAATGAGATCTT
>JAJFJL010000163.1 GCA_021774055.1 Nitrosomonas sp.
CATTGAAACTGGTAACGGCGGCTTTGTGATTAATGGCGTAAGTGAAGGTGATTCGAGTGGTCGATCAGTAAGCACCGCAGGAGACGTCAACGGTGACGGTTTTGATGACTTAATTATCGGGGCAAAATGGGATGATCCTAATGGTAAGTCTAGAGCCAGCTTTGTAGTACTTGGCGAAACTGAAGGTACTGCGGCAAAACTTTCTCCTGCACCGCTACTACCGCCTACTGGGAATAGTGGCGCCAGCTTTGTAGTCTTTGGCAAAACTGATGGCACTGCGGTAGAACTTTCTTCTATAGAAATGGACGGTGCAGGTGGTTTTGTTATTAATGGCGTAAGTGAAGGTGATTCGAGTGGTCGATCAGTGAGCACCGCAGGAGACGTCAACGGTGACGGTTTTGACGACTTAATTGTCGGAGCAGATGGGGATGATCCTAATGGTTCTAATAGCGGCGCCAGCTTTGTAGTATTCGGTAAAACTGACGGCACTGCGGTAGAACTTTCTAGCATTGAAACTGGTAACGGCGGCTTTGTGATTAATGGCGTAAGTGAAGGTGATTCGAGTGGTCGATCAGTAAGCACCGCAGGAGACGTCAACGGTGACGGTTTTGATGACTTAATTGTCGGAGCAGGAGGGGATGATCCTAATGGTTCTAATAGTGGCGCCAGCTTTGTAGTATTCGGTAAAACTGATGCGGCGGCGGTAGAACTTTCTAGCATAGAAACCGGCACTGGTGGCTTTGTGATTAATGGTGCAAATGCGGGCGATTATAGCGGTGGATCAGTCAGCACTGCAGGAGATGTCAACGGTGATGGTTTTGACGACTTAATTGTCGGGGCACGAAGGGATGATCCCAATGGTTATGCTAGTGGAGCCAGCTTTGTAGTATTCGGTGGACAAGGTAGTTCTGCAACCGTAGGCACCAATAATGATGACACGTTAACGGGTGACAGTAGCGCCAATCAACTAGTTGCTGGCAGGGGTAATGATACGCTGCTCGGTAATGGTGGTGCCGACGTGCTGCGTGGAGGGTCGGGCAATGATACTTTAGCTATTACAGATCTAAACTTTGCTTCGCTGGATGGCGGCACCGGTACCGACACTTTACGCTTTGATGCAGCACTAACTTTAGACCTTCGTTCATTGGCGGACAACAAACTAAATAGTATTGAAATCATTGATCTTAGTGCAGATGGTGGCAATAGCACTCTAAGTCTGAATATCACCGATCTAATTAACATCAATGAATCTCAAACTTCGTCGAATACCTTGGTGATTCACGGTGATGCCGGTGACGCAGTTAATTTAGACAACAATTCCAATGGTCAGGTCGGCATATGGACTGAAGTCGGCAACATCCATGTTTATGAATTTACCGCAGCTGATGGAGGAATCGGCCTGATTGGCACCGTGACAATAGACACGGATGTAACAGTCACTATTGTTGCCTAATATAGATACTGGAGCGGTCTAAGTTTCAATAAATTAAGACGAAACTTCGGCACAACCAAATTAACCCGCCTAGAGCGGGTTTTTTTACGTCCCTAACTAAACCACTCACCGTTTCTTACGCAAAAGGTGTAATGCCTTGCGGTTATTACACCCTACCGAGCTGATATCGAAGATGTTTCAGCCGAGAAAAGTGTTGGTCGATACAGAACAATTGAAAACCTGCCATTAAAGGGCTGAGAGAACAACCACTGCTGATACCTGCACGTGGCGTATGAAAAATTCCGCCCTGTTCAACACTGTAAAACAGGTATTGACGCAATAAATTCAACCTGAGTTCGGGACAAGAGAAAGTAATGGTTTGTCATTATTCTTTGAGTGCTGATGCTGAATTGCCTGAAAGCGTCTTTTTCCGTCATTCCTGCATGCTTTTAGCAGGAATGACGTCGTATGGGAGATTTTATTGAAATTTTACTGAGAACTTTATAACATATGAGAATATCTATTAAAATCAAAAACTATTATCCCGAACTCAGGTTACTTAAGATCTCGATAAAAATTTTCATGTGTTCCGTGATCAATAAAGGTGAGCAATAATTCATCATTAATATACGTATAAGCAATGAGATATTGTTGAGCACTATGCTTATATTTATAAACTTGAACACCTGCCAAGTCCCTAATTTTCATCTCGCCTATAGATGGATCAGAAATGATGTTTTTAATTATTTCATCAAGTTTTTCTTTTTCAGTACGATACATTTTTTTAACCCGACGCTTAAAGATGCTTGTTTGCTTTACTATCATTCGAATTTATAATCTGATACGTCACCTGTTTTATTTTCTTCTATTCCGGTTAAAACACCTTTTATAAAGGTTAATGGCAGATCTGGATTTTCATCTGCTATTTTTCCCATCCTGGCCCAATACTCTATTTGCTTGGGTGCACTTCGGTGCTGTACTTTGCCAGTAGTAACAGCATCATTAATCAAGCTTTCTGATAATTTTATTGCTTTAGACATTAATTTAACTCCTATTGAAGAACAGGCAATAATTATACGTAAAAGGTTTTGTATTGATACCTTTTGTGTATCGATAAAAAAGGAGGCGAGTTTGTTTAGGAATGTGCATGGAATAAATTAGGCAACTAGCGCAGGATTTATGTTCATACTCAAGGTATATAAACGCTCATAGCACAGCTATGCAACTGTTTACATAACGCAAAAGGTGTAATGCCATGAAGTTATTACACCCTACCGTCTGGTATCGTGAACGACTAGAAATCAAGCAGCAGCGAGAAATAGCATTATGGGAAAAACAGATGAAAAACCTTGAAGCTTTCTCACTCCTGCCTGGGCATGAAGATCAAACTGAAAGATTGGATATCAGTAGTCGTTTAGCCGAAGCCACTAAAAAACTGACCTATGTCGGCAGCAAAGACTACCTTGATAGCTTGGTAGGAACCATCGGTGCTGATCCACCCCTATTGCTGCATGAGCAAAAAGTAGCTGTCACACAAAAGGTATAGGTCATTGCACCCCATATTATTGATACAAATAGTGGAGCCAGATTCTCCAAAGAATCGTAGGGTGCAATAACCGCAGGGCATTGCACCATAAATTTATCAAAATAAAATAATTGCTTGTAACACAATCTCGATTAATATGTTTTCGGTTGTTTTAATATTAGATAGGGTTGAGTCAAGCGATGAAATAGACGAATTTTAATTGGCACCGGCATTTTGTCTTGTTAAACCTATTGTTTTACATTACCAGCAAGCAAATTCATTATATCATTCAGGCAATTTGGTAATTTTACTATTACCTTTGGCATTTAACGATATTTAACGTTTGATCTTTAAGTGAGGCGGAAATTATGGAAATATCTACAATCGTAGTATTGGTTATACTGGCAATTCTCGTTTTTTATGTAATCGGTATTTTTAATAATCTGGTCAGTAAGCGTAACCGCTATAAAAATGCTTTTGCACAAATAGAAGTTCAACTTAAGCGTCGTTATGACTTGATCCCTAATTTGATAGAAACTGCTAAAGGGTACATGAAGCATGAAAGCGAAACCTTAGAAGCGGTGATTGCGGCACGTAATGCGGCAGCTAATGGTTTGGCTGCTGCTGCTTCTGATCCCAGCAACGCCGGTGCGATCAGTGCACTTGCTGGCGCAGAAGGTGCGTTAGCAGGCGCAATGAGTAAATTTAATGTGGTGATGGAGGCTTATCCTGACCTTAAAGCCAACCAAAATATGATGCAATTGAGTGAAGAGTTAATCAGCACAGAAAATAAAGTTGCTTTTGCGCGTCAAGCCTTTAATGATCAGGTGATGGAATATAACACCTATAAGCAGTCTTTCCCGTCAGTGGTATTTGCCAGTATGTTTGGCCATGCGCAGGATGCGTCGTTGTTAGAGTTTGCAGACAGTGCTGAAATTCAAGCGGCACCCAAAGTTTCTTTTTAATTGATAAATTATGAATTTTTTTAAGCGACAAGATCAGGCTCGACAGAGCACCACTAAATTGGTGTTACTGTTTGCACTTGCGGTATTTTCTTTGGTTGTGCTGACCAATCTGCTGGTAATGTTTGCATTGGGTTATGTGAACTCACAACAATTAACGCTGGAGCAGTTTGATTGGGAAACTTTTCTACTCATCAGTTTGGCTGTATTGGTGACTATTTTGTTTGGTAGTTTATACAAAATTAATAGCCTTGCTGGTAGTGGTGCAAAAGTAGCTGAAATGATGGGTGCTGAATTAATTATTGATGGTAGTGGAGATATTAATAAACAGAAAGTACTCAATGTGGTGGAAGAAATGGCCATTGCATCAGGCTCACCAGTACCGCCTGTTTACCTGTTGCACGAGGACAGCATCAATGCCTTTGCGGCGGGCACTTCACCCAGTAATGCGGTGATTGGTGTCACTCGTGGCACCATTGATAAATTGAGCCGGGATGAATTGCAGGGTGTGATCGCACATGAATTCAGCCATATTCTGAATGGTGATATGCGTTTGAATATCCGCTTGATGGGTATTCTGCATGGCATCTTACTGCTTGGCATTATCGGTTATTACCTGTTACGTATTGGTGGCGGACGTTCCAGAAACTCTAAAAATGGTGGTGGTATCGTGTTTCTTGCGCTGGGGCTGGTTATTATTGGTTATGGTGGTACTTTTTTTGGGAATCTGATTAAAGCCGCTGTCAATCGTCAGCGTGAATATCTGGCAGATGCTTCTGCGGTGCAATTTACCCGTAACCCAGGTGGTATCGCTGGTGCACTAAAACGTATTGGCAGTGACTCCATGGGCTCCATATTGCAAAACCCCAATGGCCCAGAAATCAGCCATACGCTTTTTGGTGAAGGCATAAAACATTCATTCACCAGTTTATTTGCCACGCATCCACCGTTAGAAAAACGGATTCGCAGTATTGAGCCGAATTGGAATGGGCAATTTGATTGCCCGCCTGTCGGTAAAACACAAAAGTACAAAGCGACTCAATCGCACAGCGAGAAAGTAAACAAAGCCGCCGGATTAATGGCCGGTGCCGCCGCAGTAATGAACAGTGAAGCCTTTGTTGACCGTGTGGGTCAATTAAATGCAAGCCAAATTGATTATGCAAAACAAATATTAAGCGAACTGCCTATTGAGATTAAACAGGCTGCACATGATCCATATGCCGTGCGTGCCTTGATTTACTTTATGGTATTGGATAAAGGTTCAGCCGTGCGTCAGCAACAATTGCAGTTTTTGTCATCCGCTGCGGATGATGGCGTCTATGAAGAAACCATAAAGCTGGTTAAAAAATTTCCTGAACTGGAACTGGTGCATCGGTTGCCTTTGTTGGATATCGCGCTATCAACTTTTCGCCAATTATCCAAGCATCAATATCTGCTATTCAAAGATAATCTCAATGCGTTGGTGGTAATGGATACCAAGATTCATTTATTTGAATGGACCTTACAGAAAATTCTTTTTCATCATTTGGATGATGTATTTGAGCAAAAAACAAGTCAAACGTCACAATTACTCAGTCTGGAACAAACACAACATGCTTGTGCTGTCGTAATATCTTTATTGGTTTATGCTGAAAAACAGCATGGCATGCGTAAAGAAGATGCATTTGCTGCAGCCAGAAAAAAACTGGGTGGTTTAAATATTACGCTGCTGCCAGTCGCTGAAGTTAATCTGGATAACGTTGGGAAAGCGCTGGATCAGTTAGCCTGCCTAGCACCGTTGCAGAAGCCCTTGTTATTAAAAGCATGCGCTAAAGCCATTGTCGCTGATCAACAAATATCTGCCGCTGAAGTCGAGTTGTTTCGCGCCATTGCAGATTTAATCGACTGCCCAATGCCGCCGCTTGTGGCCTGAGTGTTCGATTTTTCGGTTGGCAGGCAAGGCGCCAACGAGACATATAAAGAAAGGTGTTTTCTGCTATCTGAAGGTCTATTTGTCAGCACTTTTTTCGCCTAAAATACTATTGAAACTAAACCCGCGATCAATTTCCGAAAGCTCCTCCGATACCTTTATTGAAAGTTCATCTATGGGTGTTTCTGAATACGTGGCGTAACGAATGAGTCGCCTTTTTCAGGTAAAAATATGTTGACACCTACCGCTTGCAGATTGAGGATTGCCATCTTTCCGCACAAATACCCAGATTAACTACTCCTTTTCCTTTATCATGCTTGAAAAGACAGTGGACCTATTGAAAGTAAATACATGAATAACTTCAATGCTAATTTATTAAATACGATTGATAATTGCCGACTATTTAGAGGCTTAGCTCCGGCGCTTATTCAAGAAACCAAGAAATTAGCAAAAATTGAAAAATTTGAGCCGAATA
>JAJFJL010000164.1 GCA_021774055.1 Nitrosomonas sp.
GTAAAACTTTACGAATATAACTTGCACCGCCATAGCCTAGCTTTATTGCTTCAATAGCTGCATAACGGCGACGCTCTTTTTCTGACAAGCTGTTATAAAAATTACGCATTTGCGCTTCAATTTTTGTGGAATAAGTTCTCACTTTCATGGCAACAAAGGATACTTGATTCAGAGCATATTACCAACTGGTATGATTCATTTAGTTTCGGGCTTTATTAAATCCTCGTTCCTTATTACTAAATATATTCAATAGTGGGTAGTCCTGCACATGTAGTGGTTTTTTCAAATGTCAATACGAATTAAGGTATGAAACTTATAGTTTATTCTTGTTGTGGTTCCCCAAAAACCACTACATGTGCAGGACTACCCAATAGTGAATTAATTCAAAAAATAGATATATTCAAAATAGTCAGGAGGCGCTCGACCTAGCAAGGTCGATAATTCCAGCTGGTGTAAGCCCCGTTCCGGCAAGGCAAGGCAGGTCAGCCACCGGACAGCAAACACTGGGCAGGAAAAGGTAACTCCAAATGTTAAACACGGTGTGCGTAAGTCAATAGGCAGTAAACGAAAGTTGAGGTGATTTAGCCTCGAAAGGATTCTACACGAGCAGGGCGACAGCGTGCACCTACTGGAAGCCGCCACTCTATGATACGAGAGACCAGTGTCATAAAGCTGCTTTGGGGTTGTAAAGCATGGCATGTTGGACATTAGGAATAATCGGCAACTGGGGAGATCCCAAGTGGTCTTTCAAATATGAGAGTAGGTTGTGAGCTCGAGGAATCAGATGCCGCCTTAAAAGTCAATCATATTTAATCATTAATTTTTTCTACTTTATTGGCTTTTTATACCTGTGTCTGATAATTCACATCAAATGCTTTCCCGGATTTCAAAACACCATAATTACAATATCTCTACCCCTCATCCAACCGTCATTGGACAGTGTCATTTATTACTCTAAATTGACACCGGAATTAAGATACAAGGACTTACATTTAACACTTTAGGTTATTCTATTCTATCCTGTAATTCAAACTAAAAATACAGGATACGTGGCAATGCCAGCACCTGGCGGATGCAATTCAGCATCCACCGCAAAATGTAATCCTAGCCCCCTTGGTGTGACCCCCCTTGGTGCATTCCTGCATGCTTTTAGCAGGAATGACGGAGTGGTATTTTATTAAAAAGTGTAAACCGAATAATGAAAGATGCCAAAAATAGCTCAGAATATATTACCGACTAATCGGCTTATACCGAATCCGTTTTGGTTTTGCCCCTTCTTCACCCAGGCGTTTTATCTTATCGGCTTCATATTCTTGATAATTACCATTGAAGAATGTCCATTGTGATTCACCTTCAGCGGCCAGGATATGGGTAGCAATACGATCAAGAAACCATCTGTCATGGGAAATTACTAGTACACAGCCAGCAAATTCAAGCAATGCATCTTCTAATGCACGTAAGGTTTCAACATCTAGATCATTGGAAGGTTCATCCAGCAATAGCACGTTGCCACCTGAGATTAAGGTTTGCGCTAGGTGCAAGCGGCCACGTTCACCACCAGAAAGTTGGCCGATGATTTTTTGTTGATCGCCACCTTTAAAGTTAAAACGGCCGAGATAGGCACGGGCTGGGGTGGTGTATTTGCCTACGGTGAGGATATCGTTACCAGCAGATACCGCATCAAATACAGTTTTGTCATTTTCTAGTGCGTCGCGTGCTTGGTCGACATGGGCAATTTTAACGGTAGATCCAATTTTTGCTTCACCTGAATCTGGCTGTTCTTTACCGGTAATCATTTTAAACAAAGTTGATTTACCTGCACCATTGGGTCCGATGATGCCAACAATTGCTCCTGGTGGGATTTTAAGACTTAACTTGTCTATTAACAGACGATCACCGTAAGCCTTGGAAACTTCATTAAATTCGATGACTTCGTTACCTAGTCGTTCACCTACAGGGATAAATATTTCATGGGTTTCATTACGCTTTTGATAGTCTTGTGAATTAAGTTCTTCGAAGCGAGCCAGGCGGGCTTTAGATTTAGCTTGACGGCCTTTGGCATTTTGTCGCACCCACTCAAGCTCTTGTTTCATAGCTTTTCTATGCGCATCAACTTGTTTATTTTCTTGTTCTAGACGCTCTTCTTTTTGTTCTAACCAGCTAGAATAATTACCTTTCCACGGGATACCGCGACCACGATCAAGTTCCAGTATCCATTCAGCAGCGTTATCAAGGAAATAACGGTCATGGGTTACCGCTACTACGGTCCCAGGGAAACGTACTAGGAATTGCTCTAACCATTCCACTGATTCAGCATCTAAATGGTTAGTTGGCTCATCTAGCAACAACATATCCGGTTTTTCTAGTAATAATTTACATAAGGCAACTCTACGTTTTTCACCGCCAGAAAGGTTTTTTATTGGCGCATCCCACGGTGGCAAACGTAGAGCATCAGCAGCTATTTCCATTTGATGTTCGGTATCACTACCGGCAGTCGATAGAATAGCTTCTAAACGTGCCTGCTCGGTGGCCAACGCATCAAAATCAGCATCTTCTTCGGCATAAGCAGCATAAACTTCATCTAGTTTTTTTTGTGCTTGCATAACTTCACCTAATGCTAGTTCTACTTCTTGGCGCACAGTATGTTCGAGATTCAATTGCGGTTCTTGTGGTAGATAACCAATATTAATATTTGGTTGACGCTGCACTTCACCATCAAACTCTTGATCTACATTGGCCATGATTTTTAATACTGTAGATTTTCCAGAACCATTTAGTCCTAATAAGCCAATCTTTGCACCAGGGAAGAAGCTAAGTGAAATATCTTTAATAATTTGACGCTTAGGAGGGACTGTTTTACTCACGCGGAGCATAGACATTACATATTGGGCCATTTTATTTTATCTTTTTAAGAAGTTAATTATGTATACGGTGGATTGATATGAATTTATTATTGTCATCAAAAGCTAATTCAAAGGTGCCATATACACCTTCAGACTGCACCATAGAACGCAAGATATTCGCTGGAAATTTAATGGTACGGCCATCAGTTGTTTTTGCTACCACTGAATCAACCGCACCCTCATAATACTGCATGAGTTGGCTAGAAGAAATTTTTAGAACAATTCTCAATCGTTGGGTCATATTATCTCCTCCTAGGTATAATTTTAATTATAGAAAAATCAGCATCCTTCATATCAGTTCCAAAGTAGTTTACACTTTTGATGTCAAAAAAATCACACGTAGGGTGCATTCCATGCATCATTTATAACCTTGATGTGTAAAACACCACCCTACCTTCTATTAATTACCCACCAAAAAGCCTACGTAAAAACGATGGAGACGAATCTGGTGATTCAGATAGTTGCTTCTGACCTGATGGCTTGTCATTGGCTAATTCTAATATTTCATCTGCAGGTATTTGTTTAGCTTGTACTAAGGAAAGGTTTGCTTTTAGGTTACAAACTTCTCCATCACTAATCGCATAAAACTCCCCAGTTGCCAAACCAGACAGTTTATTAGTAACGTCTGTTTTTGCCTCACGTAGCATTGGGCTTAATTTATTTAGTGCGGTATTTTCTTTTACTTTTCCAACAAACCAAGACGAAATCTGGTCACGTGATTTATAGTCTAAATCAGCCGGACTTTGAGTAGCCAACATCATGCCAATGCCTGCAGAACGAGCACGTTTTAATAAACCTTCTAATGGCTCTTTGGTGGCAGGTTTAGATTGTGCTGGCAAATAAAGATCAGCTTCATCAAATAGAATCACAGCTTGTAGTTGGTCACTTGGAAATTCTTTAGCGTAGCGATTTATTTCCAGCAATAACTGTGCCACCCAAAATAATATATTACTATTGCTACCAAGTGCGGCAAGGCTGATTATGCTTAAACGGGTTTTATCAGTTTCTTTGTTGGCTTCCAATCCAAACAGTTTTTGTGCATTTAGACGCTCTCCATCCTGATCAAACAGCGTGCCGTTGGTTAAGCTTAAGGTTTGTAGATCTTCTACTAATTTTTTAAATAACTTTGGATCTAACTTGCCAATTGCGTTAACCAAAAGTGGGTCTTCATTAGCGATCAAGTCAATAAGACCATCTAGAGTTAATTCTTTATCAGGGTTTTGTTCACTAATAACAGCAATAGCTTGCCCAAGAATTGCCTGTCTGGTTTTATATGCCCCTGAATCTCGATAACCCATCACATTACCAAGAGCAAACGCAGCATAATTTGCCAGCTGCAGGCGCTCACCACTAGGTAGATGCCCGATACCATCAGGAGCAATAGAGATATTTAAGCGTCGTCCTTGGTTTTCAATTGCGCCAGGAGTATAAACAACTACTTCAATTTTAGAACGCAGGTCGTCACGTACTTCTGTTTGTGTGCTATCAGTAAGAGTGGTTGTCCATGCTGCATCTTGCGCGTAGCTACAAAGATCACCCTTACGATCTAATAAAATAGCTGGAATTCCCTGCTGTAACAGTTGCTCAATAATATTTAAAGCTAATGTAGTTTTACCACTACCAGAACCACCAAGAAATGCTGCATGGCGTAACAAGGTGGCAGTTTCTATTTGATGGGATTGTCGCTTTTCTTGATCAATACCTAGTGTTAACTGTGGTTTATTGCTTGTTGTTTTCTTTGTATCTGCTATAGCTGCAGGTGGTTTATTGATGAGAGGTGTATCTGTTGGTTTATCAGGAATTACCTCAGCTATCGCGATTGTTTCTTGATTAACAATATTTAATATTTGTTGTAGTGAGGGTAAGCTAAGCAATGGTTGCTCGTTCTTTAACCAGTCTAAAAATTCTGGATCTTCAGCATATTTTAATTTAAATGCCTGCATCGCCACCATAGTGTGCCAATCAGAACTGGCAATAATTACTTTCTGCCCCCCCGCTTTGATAAATTCCCCTAATTGTTTAGCAATTTTTGTTCGTGGTCCTGATGGGAAAGCAAGTGACCGAATGGCAATTGGCACACGTGTATTAGCGTGCAATTGCAATTGTTCTATTTGCTTATAAAGTCCTCCACCAATTGCTTTTTTTTGACATAAACCGATAGCTAAAGACTGTATGACTTGTTCATTACCATGATCAATATCAAGATCAATAAAGGTTTTATCTTGTGAAACTTTAAATGAAAATTTATTATTTAATTCAACTTCACAATGCTTAATTGACCAAGAAAGTAACCCAATCATTTCATGCTCACTTCCTGGTATTGGATAGGCCCCTGTTAAATGATCGTTCCATTGTTGGTCTAGTTTTATTGAAGAAGAAATAACGTTACTTGGTATTATTATTTCTGAAGCAGAGTCATCTGGAATATCTGTCTCAAGCATAGGAGCTTGTCCACTGGCAATTGATTGCTCGCGCTGTTTACGACAATTGTGTAAAACATCTCTATTTTTAAGACCACTTAATTTTTCTGAAATATTTGATGGAAATGGATAGACCGGTTCATTTATATCCAATTTAACTTGCTCACTGTCGTATAAATCCTGCAGGCGCGTAACAATCAATTCTTGTATTTCTTTAGAGTTACGCTCCAATGTCAGCGTCATCATCTCAGGATTCTTTTCTATTCGCTCAACATGAGAGGCCGGTAAATAATTTTTAAACTTATGATAAATTGTGGATAGACAAGAAATGACCACAATTACGTTAGGACTTTGCACAGCCATTATCATACTTTGAATGACACTACGAAACTGTTTCCCTGGATCATCTGCCGACTCAACGTTTTCAAGCTCATCAAGGCAAATTACCAGCGTACCGGAATTAGTTGCCATCATTAGAGAAGCTAATGATTCCAACATACGCTGAGGATCGTGGTCTTGTGTTAGCGGGTTAATTCCTCCTAAAATATCACAATCATATTGTGATAAGTTTTCACAACGAAGGTATAAAAAAACTCTAGCGTGAATGGCATAGTCATCTGTTTGCAAATAAAGCATGACTCGGATTAGATTAATATCTAACTTGCGGAAGTTATTAATAGCCATAAGCTTATCAGCCATTCTGTTAATAAAATCTGAAAGATCACTTCGGTTTAACTCACCGCCACGTAAAATTTCTATATCATGTTGCGATATTTCTTCATACCCTTCAATTACCGCATTAGATAAATGCATCAAACCGGTAACACTGCCCGTTAATTCACAATATTCTTTATTAAGTGAATCAATAGTATAGCTAAGAACATAACGAGAAAATTGAGAAATATTAGGAGACATTTGCATATAAGCAAAATGTCCCAGACTATGTTCATGGGTGTAGCTACGAAGAGCGCGCATCAAGTGTGTTTTACCAGCCCCAGAGTCTCCTAATAACAATAAGATACGTCCAGAATTTTCAGTTGCATTGTGATTTAATAAATGCTGATAGCACTCCCTGCTATCTTTATGAATAATTTCAACATCATATGGATCTGGCTGCCATATTTGGTTCTGATGGGTAACAGCATGAAATATGCCTAATTTAACCGGAGAACAAAAAACTTTTAAGCGCTCATCAATCTTCATATTAGACACCTTAAGACTCCAATTCAATAAGATTAAAAGTTGCACCTAAATAAGTTATTTCAGAGGCAGCAACATCATCTAAATTCATCTCATAGGGTAAATCAGCTCTACTCAAGTTAAGTAGTCTTTTGCTATTTGCCTGCACAAGGCGTTGTTTCAATTGTTCTAAATCAAGACCAAACTGTTTATTTTCAACACCCATCTGTTCCCATACTTTAGATACAAATACTTTATTATAACCAGGCATACATGTTTGACATTTACTTGCAGAACGTAGAACTTGCGCGGCAAAAGTTTCCAAATCAAATATTTCAGAATCAATACTGGTTGCTTGAGTCGGTTTTATTGCAGCTGCCGCCCTAAGAATAGCTTGACGTACTTCTTCTATATCAGTACGCCTAGCATTAGTAATTTTTGCGACTAATTGTTTAAGCGCAGATTCCGCAGGTAGTTCACGTGTTGTACCTAACAGAGCATTTAGTAACAACTCATTTATTTTGGCTTGTTTAAATGGTTTAGTACTATACGAAGCTAATCTTGCCTGCATACTAGTAGTTATCTGTGGGTCTGCTAGTAGTTGCCAGAGTAAACAATCACGCGCTTTGGTTATTGTTGGAAAAGGACCGCTATCTAGCTGGTAGTGTTTTGCCAAAATACTTGCACGCAGACCATCTGCACCACCAATTTGTTTTTTATCTTTATCACTTGATGGTATAGGTAGCCCTAGTGCTAGAACCATTAAATAACGATTCTTTAATACTGGCCAACTGATAACACCAGGGATAGACGACACTCCAATAGTCTGTAATGCAGCTTGTTTACCCGGTGTAGTTATTTGAAATTTTGCTTTACTGATACGCTGTAATTTATTTTGTTTGACTAGCTGACCCAGGTCATCTTTCCAGTCATCATCTGTCGGTGCATCATTAAATAACTGCTGCAATGATTTTTTCAACTCAGTAGTAGACAAGCCCTTATCTGTTGAAGCGAGAAAGCGGATTAATATTAATTCACGTAACGTTAGGTTTTTTTCAATCTTCATAGCTAACCCTTCTCCCATTTAGTTTTCTACGTTGATAATGCAATGCCTGGCGAATCCTATAAAGAATTTCTTCCAGCTTAGATAATACATCTTCAGATAAAAAACGCAGCACCAGGATTTCTTTTGTTTGTAATTCAAAATCCTTACGTCTATCCCTACGCCAGGCATCTAAATCTTGAAAATGATAATAACCATCAATTTCTATAGCTACTTGAACTGTTGACGCAAACAAATCAACTTCCATCGCTTGATTGCCAAATTCAAATGGTAATTTTGCATTAAGTTTAAATAAATTTTTTGTATCTGCTGTTTGCATTAATACATTAAACAAAAACAATTCAGCCTGACTACGAGCTACAGAATGATCAACATTTTTATCTGTTATCACTTGCTGAAGCGCATGAGCATCATCAAGCAAATTTTGTGGCATGTTACATTGATACAGAAATTTATTGGTTTCAATTGGTAAACCAGATGTTTTTATCTGCGGTATTACAACAACACCTGTGCGCAGCATAACCTTATCTTTAGACTCGGTATGCTTAGAAAGGTATTCCGTTAACGTTGCAGGTTGAATTGAAAGTGCCAGCAAAATACCTGGATGGGATTCTGCAATTTGTATGATTAAATGAACTAAATCGGAGTGATACAAGTCATCAGTAGAAACTTCTATCAGCAAACCAGGAATAATATCCAACGGCAAAATCTCTGCAAATACACTTATAATAGTCGATATATGTTGACCTTTCTGCACCTCCAAAAAGTAAATTAAATCCACCGCTGAACCTACAGTTAATATATTATTTGCAGCAATTTGCTTAATAAACCAACGTAGTATTAATGCACAATCAACAGTAACTCGTTTGTATTGTGATTGTTGTTGCATAATATCTAACTCGTAGTCAGATTTATTTATCAACTCAACTTCAAGTTGTTTTTTTGGACATTGATGTAACTTTGCCAGATAGGTTAAAACTTCGTCGCGTAAAGTTGAATTAGCAAATAACTTCTGCAACCAGTTGGTGAATAACAATTTTGAAGTTCCAGTAGGACAGATAGCCGTATTTCTTGCTATGCCTTTCATCCATTGCAGCCAAATATTTTTAGTATCGTTAAATGTTCCACTTAAAACAGAAAGAGTTGGTACACCTTGGTTACGATATTGTAATTGCATATCTAACTTGGCGTTAACATGGCATTGCTTATTATGCTTAGGTTCCATTTGTTTGTATTATTGACGCCAGTTTGCTCCCCCACCTTACTGGGGAGCAAAGGGCTTGGTGGTTTTTCAACCGCATGAGACTGGTGCAATGCCCTACGGTTATTGCACCCTACCTAGCTATTATCTATTCGATCCATACGGCAAAAGAAAACCAGTTAATTTAACAAACTCTACTGTATTATTTTCATCATCAAATATACCATACCTAATATATACTCCTCCTCTCCTTGGGTAGCCTACTGCACCAAATGATATGATATAACGATCATTATCTTGCGTACAAAACACCCCTCCATTTACATCATAACTTTTTGCTTCTCCAAAAGAATTATTTTTATCACCATATATCATTGGAGAATGAGTATGACCAATAAAACATAACCTAAACTCTTCCTCATCAAACACATTCCATGCTTCAATATTATTAGAAATTATTAATTTTCTTTTTCTTCTTGGTGAAACATGAGTGAACAAAACATCTTTTTCTATTATCGTTTCAGGTAAGCTACTTAACCACTCTTGATTTGCTGCAGTTAAAACACAATCATTGATTTCATCATGATTTCCAATAACAGTTGGATAATTATTTCTCCTTATTATTTCAACAACCTTATCATTATGATCGCCACCTTCCACTAGATCACCCAGACATATAATTCTGCCTACATTTTGTTTTTTTATATCCTGCAATACAATTTCAAGCGCTGGTAAATTTCCATGTATGTCAGAGAATATTGCTGTTTTCATTTTATTAAGTTCGTATCCTGGATGAAGCGTAGCGGAATCTTGGAGTAATTTCTACTGACCCACTTGACGTGATTATGATGAGTAATGTAGCTCATTTCAGCATTGCAACCCCGGATTCCGCAAGCTCCATCCAGGCTACTTGCTAAATAACTAGGAAAATTAGCTTGTAGGGGAATAAGCAAAGCGTATCCACCTTGATGGAAAAAAAATAGTACGAGGACAAAAAATGGTGGATGCACTGTCGTTTATCCACCCTACAAACTGTTATCTTATGTGATAAATGAGACCAATTATCTTTAAACATAGCTACAGATAAAACTTGAATATCAAGTATAAATATTCTTTGATGTAGAAGAATATCAATATAGCTATAGACAAGATTTAAGAATTTCTTGCTCGTTCCAACATACTTTTATCAAATATCTTGTAATTAACATCTTTGTCACGCTTTGCCTCATACATTGCAATATCAGAAAACTTCACGATTTCATTGTTATTGCTTGTATCGTCAGGTGAAATAGCTACACCAATACTTATTGAAATATTCATTAGTTGCCCCTGAATCATTGCTGGCTCTTCAAATTCTTTCAGTATATTTGTAACAGCAGTATGTACATAAGAAATATCTTTAATATTTCTTACTATTACTAAAAACTCATCACCTCCCATACGAAATACTGTATCACTAGAACGCACAGAATGGTTAAGTCTGGTAGCAGTCTCTTTTAAAATCAGGTCACCAACATCATGTCCTAAAGTGTCATTTATTTTCTTAAATAAATTTAAGTCTAAAAATAAGATGGCAATCTTGCCACCCAATTGTTGCAAGCCATTAATTGAATTCTTAATCTCTTCAAATATAGTGGCTCGATTCTTTAATCCAGTTAGCTCATCATGGTTAGCTTTGTAAGCTAATGTTTGTGCTCGTTGATATACTTTATCACTCATTATAAAAAAAGTAGAAATTAAACGCCCCATTTCATTATTTTCAATAACATCTGAAATTTCTATCTTGTTTCCACTTTCAACTTTTTCTATACTTGCTAGCAATAATCTTAGTGGCAGAAAAAGACTTTTTTGTAGAAACATAACAGTCATTATTGCTAGCCCAATAAAAAATAATAATCCAACAATTATTAACGTAGTTATTTGAACCCTATTTTCTCTAAAGTCACCTTTTCTTTTTTCTAATAGAATAAGCTCTACATTAGCAAACAAAATGAATTGATTCTTAATATCATCCATATATTTCTTGCCTTTGTCTTGCAATACAATTTCAAGTGCTTTATCTTTTTCATTACCCTGGACGAACGCAATAGTCTCTGCTAATTCATCAAACTTAAGCTCCATTATTGTTTCGATTAACTCCAAACGTTCTTGCTGCTCAGCATTATCTATTGTCAGTTCTTTTAACTTGTAAAAGTTACTGTTAGCTTCATACACACCTGCATAATATGGTTCTAGATAGGATGGATTATCTGCAAGCAAGTATCCCCTCTGACCAGTTTCAGCATCCTTTATGGCACTTAACAGCTTTCCTTTAACCATTAAAACTTCATTTGTATGATCCACCCACTTTAATTTATCGTCTCCATATCTTTCTAGTTGAAAAGTAAAAAATGCATTTATAATTGTGGTTAAAAATAAAATAGTTATTAACACAGATAACTTTAATCGAACACTCATATAACCACCTTACTCAGGGCAATCTTATTAAAAATTTATTCCGATTTAAATTAATGCGTTTGCCCTACCACCTTCCTTATTTCAACTTAAGCTAGGGGTAAGAAAATACTCGCAATTACAATTTGTTACTCACATATACTTTTGTAACTTACAAAAAACATTATATTTTCATCAACCATCATGTCACCAAACGATACAAATTTTGTGCACTCTCACTATCATCGCCACTCTTATCCATAGCTTCTGAAATCGCTTTACGTGCAGCTTGTTGATTACTTAATAATTTAATGCTGCAATCATAAAAATAGCATCAGAATATTTCCCGTTATCAGGTTGATTCAAATAATTGTTATATTCTTTCAAAAGATGGTCAAGATGAGCACGCAGTGGTTGTTCAATCTTAATATAGTGTAAAGAATTAGGGTCAATTCTAAAAGCACGGCGCATTGCCCAAGTTGCTCCAGCTAGATCACCTTGCATTGCTTCTGACAGCGCATAACCAACTTTTGGAATGCTATCACTTTGATGTTGACTGGCTTGTATAGCAAATACACCCAGCGCTTCCCGGGCGTTATTCTGTGCTAGCAAATTCCAGCCTGATGAATTATTTGTGAAACTATTTGCTCCAGATTTTTCAATATACTGGACATTGGTATTGTTGGAGTAAACTGGCACCACATCGTCTCGACTTATGTATGTTGTAGTCGGTGCATAGCGTGTTGAATTAGAAATATAATTGCGAGAAGGTGTCGAATAATATCTAGGTGTGTATGCACGATAGCTACTACCATAAGGGTAATAGTTATAACGATTGCTATGACTGTGATTATTATGGCTATTACTATAGCGGCGACTGCCACCAAAATGACTACCACCGCCAAAGTGACGTTGACCACCTATATGACTGCCATGATTTCCTCTGTGGCCAGAAAAACCGCCACCATGCGAGATAGAACCCATACTTGATACACTACCACTATGATTTCCATGACCACCACGTGCTAACACATTGCTTGATATTGCTAACATGGTAATACTAAAAGCTAAGTATATTAATAATTGTTTTAATTTAAAACTATTAGTACTAAAATTCTTAAACTTCATCGTAGTCTCCCATATGGTCTTCTAAATGTTGAATAACTTTATATAACCAATACGCACGCCATTAATTGCCCGCTCTTGTCAAAGAAAAATTATAGACTAGAAAGAAGCCATCCCGTTCAACCAATGTAATATTAAGATTAACCAAACCAACATCAAAATAAGCAGCGCCAGAATAATTAATCCGTTTCTCCCCAAATAATGAGAATGCACTAGCCATGCGTGAGAACCCTAATTCATCAATTGAATTAAACCTTCCAAACCCTCGGTAATGATTAAGTAATTCTTCTAATTGTGCATCACCTACTGTTTGTTTTGTTTCTGGTGCTAAATGTCTAAACAGGTCTGTTTTTTGCCAACTAGATATTTCAGATAAAATCTGATGAATTGCTTGCTCAGAGCTTCGTTGATAGTGATTTTTTTCTTGAGTTGTATAAAAAAACAACATTACAAATGATGTTAAAAAAAGAAATACAATGAAGCGTAGTAGTGTTTTAACTTTCATAGTTTAATTTATTCTAGGTTATTTAATTGATTACACAGACCCTGCAAGTAATCGCGCATATAATATTTAACAAATTGTTTCATAGAGAGAATCTGTTGTGCAGTATGTGTGCGATTACTTGCAGGATCTAGGTATTATCATCTAACAATTCAGCACAGCTTTGTTCTGTTATTGGTAATGCTATGGAAAAATGTCGATAAGCCATCGCAGTCGCCACACGGCCACGCGGTGTACGTTTTATAAAACCTTGTTGGATAAGATAAGGCTCTAAAACATCTTCGATAGTATCACGCTCTTCACCAATGGCAGCGGCCAGATTATCGACACCGACTGGGCCACCATCAAATTTTTCTAACACAGCTAATAACAAATTTCTATCCATAACATCAAGCCCTACAGCATCCACATCCAGCATGATTAAAGCATCATCAGCCACCTGGTGAGTCACATGACCATCAGCTTTAATCTCAGCAAAATCACGTACCCGACGTAACAAGCGATTAACTATACGTGGTGTACCGCGAGAGCGACAAGCAATTTCCATCGCACCTTCAGAAGAAATTTGCATTTTTAAGAGGCCGGCCGAACGGATTACTATTTTGCACAGTTCCTCGGCAGAATAAAACTCTAAACGTGAGACAATTCCAAAACGATCACGCAGTGGGTTGGTCAGCATGCCTGCACGTGTGGTAGCACCAACTAAGGTGAATGGTGGCAAATCAATTTTAACCGAACGAGCTGCAGGGCCTTCACCAATCATAATGTCTAATTGGTAGTCCTCTAATGCTGGGTAAAGAATTTCTTCTACAACTGGTGATAAACGATGAATTTCATCAATAAATAACACATCATTTGGTTCAAGATTGGTAAGTAACGCCGCTAAATCTCCAGGACGTTCTAATACTGGTCCTGAAGTATGACGCATGTTTACCCCCATTTCTTTAGCAATAATATGAGATAAAGTTGTCTTACCTAAGCCTGGAGGGCCAAATAAAAGTACATGGTCAAGTGCTTCTTTACGCCTACGTGCAGCTTCAATAAATATTTGTAATTGCGCACGAATTTTTTCCTGACCAATATATTCTTCTAACTGCTTAGGGCGTAATGCACGGTCCTGAACTTCTTCTTGCGAAGAAGAGGTGGCTGCGGCGATAAGTCGATCTGTTTCAATCATTCAAAGGGTGAGATTTAAATTTGTGATGTAACATCTAAGGAACGCGCATGGAATAAATAGGCAACTAGCGTAGGATTTATGTTCATATTCAAGGCGTGTAAACAGGCGCATAGCACGGCTATGTAACTGTTTACATAACGCAGAAGATGGGCTTAAATACAAAGCTAGTTGCCTAATTTGTTTCATACACGTTCCTAAGTGCTACAAGTAGGCGTTTAATCCAGAATTATTACAGAGCGAGACTAAAGTCTCATTTAGCGTGCATTCTATGCACCATTTATAACGTTGGTGCGTAAAACGCACCCTACCTTAAATGTAAGGGACGAGGCAATGAAGGATACCCACACTACATTAAGTTATTTTTCTTTTGAAAGTAATTTTAGTGCTTGGCGTATTCCATCAGAGACACTAACATCTGGAGTAATTTGTTTACTGGCCCAGCTGGCCTCACGCTCTTTATAACCTAATGATAAAAGAGCATTACGTATATCATCGTCATTTTTTGGGAGTACAGCGGTACCATTATCTAACGCTACTTCAAGATTAAATTTATCACGTAATTCCAGCAATAAACGCTCAGCTGTTTTTTTACCAATGCCAGGAATTTTAATTAATTGATCACTATCTTGATTCACTACCGCATGCTGTAAATCAGTGACACTTAGACCTGATAATAATGCTAAGGCAGTTCTGGTACCAACACCTGAGATTTTTATCAACTGACGAAAAGCTTGTCGTTCTGCTTCAGTCCCAAAACCAAATAAAAGATGTACATCTTCACGCACTACCAGATGAATATGCAAAGTAACTTGTACTTCAAGCGCAGGAAGATTATAAAATGTGCTCATAGGCACATTGATTTCATAACCAACACCTTGCACATCAAGTAACACTAATGGCGGCTGTTTCTCTAACAACAGCCCGCTTAATCTTCCGATCATACTAAACGACCACGCTTCATACGATAACCAGTTGTTGAAATATGTCCTAGCCCTGACCCGCCATGTGCATGACAAATCGCACAAGCTAGAGCATCTGCGGCATCAGCACTAGGATTACCAGCAAGCTTTAGTAACCGTACGACCATTGCTTGCACTTGTTCTTTTTTTGCATGCCCATTGCCAACTACTGCCTGTTTAATTTGCAGTGCTGTATATTCAGAAACCTCAAGATTGTTCAAAACTGCAGCACAAATAGCTGCACCGCGCGCTTGCCCCAATAACAAGGTTGTTTTTGGATTTACATTGACAAAAACTTGTTCTACCACGACTTGATCAGGGTGATGCTGCACGATTATTTCATTAAGATTATTAAGTATTTGTTTTAAGCGTAACGGTAGCGATTGATCTAATGTTTTAACACAGCCACTGCTAACATAAGTTAACACGGCACCATCTTTATCGATTATCCCAAAACCGGTAATTCTAAGACCTGGATCTATACCAAGAATACGAGTTTTATTTTTCACCAAACAACATAAATTTATTCTTCGATAATAGCAGTAGTGTAAACTGCTTGCACATCATCTAAACTTTCTAGTGCGTCCAGCAGTTTCTGCATTTTTAACCCATCATCACCAGTTAATATATTCTCATCCGTTGGTTTCATGGTTACTTCGGAAAGTTCAGCATGAAAGCCTGCTTGATCCAAAGCTTCCTTAATTTCAACAAATTCATATGGTGCAGTCATAACCTCAATACTGCCATCATCATTGACAACAATATCTTCAGCACCAGCCTCAAGTGCAGCTTCCATTAATGCATCTTCATCCATACCAGGAGCAAAAAGTAATTGACCACAGTGTTTAAACAAAAATGCCACCGAGCCATCCATACCAAGATTACCGCCAAACTTACTAAATGCATGACGCACATCGGCAACCGTGCGTATACGATTATCTGTCATACAATCAACCATTACCGCTGCACCAGAAATACCATACCCTTCATAACGAAGTTCTTCATAATTAACACCTTCCAGATCACCACTACCGCGTTTAATGGCACGCTCGACATTATCCTTCGGCATATTTTGCTCAAAAGCTTTATCAACTGCCAGACGTAAGCGTGGATTGCTGTCAACATCACCACCACCCATGCGTGAAGCAACTGTTATTTCTTTAATAAGACGAGTAAATATTTTGCCTCTCTTAGCATCCTGCGCAGCTTTCTTGTGCTTGATATTAGCCCATTTACTATGACCAGCCATTTGTCTATACCCTATATTAAAGTCATTGAATATACCACCCTAAGCCTAGCGAATAAAGTATAAACATTGAGTTAGGAAAAAGGTTACTTAAAAAACTTCAATAACATCCCTGTGTTAAGATTGATCACCATGAAGTACATGAAGAAATGACATTATCCTTCATTATTCGGTTTACATTTCTTAAAAAATTTCGGTAGGATGCATTTTACGCACCAACATCATAAATGGTGCATGGAATGCATCCCACGGGGCTCTTACACTACTTATACGATTAAAATAATATATATTCATTCAACAGTGACAGCTTTTGCTAAATTTCTAGGCTTATCAACATCAGTACCTTTTTGTAAAGCAACATGATAAGCCAATAACTGAAGGGGTATTGTGTGAATAATTGGACTCAATAAACCAGCATACTCTACTAAGCGAATAATATGCACACCATCACTTTGAGGTATGCAAGAATCTGCATCCGCAAGAACATAAAGTTCTCCGCCACGAGCATGAACTTCCTGCAAATTTGATTTAAGTTTGCTTAACAATAAATCATTCGGTGCAATTGCAACAACCGGCATATCGCTATCAACCAAAGCCAACGGCCCATGTTTTAACTCTCCAGCGGCATAAGCTTCGGCATGAATATAAGAAATTTCTTTAAGTTTAAGCGCACCTTCCATAGCTATAGGATAATGTAAACCACGCCCAAGGAACAATGCATGATGTTTTGATGCAAACTTCTTGGCCCATATTTTTATTTGTGGTTCTATTTGTAAAGCAAGTTGTAGCGCAGTCGGCAAATGCCGTAAAGCGGCTACGATCTTATCCTCATGTCCACTAGATAATTTATGACGTATTTTTGCTAAGGTTACTGATAACAACAAGAGCGAAGCCAATTGTGTTGTAAATGCCTTAGTGGAAGCGACACCAATTTCAGGTCCAGCTCGGGTTAAGAAACGTAAATCAGTTTGTCGTATTAAGGCACTTTCAGCCACATTACAGATAGCTAAACTATAACGGTGTCCCAAGGATTTTGCATATTCAAGAGCAGCTAGAGTATCTGCAGTCTCGCCTGATTGAGAGATTGCAACCACTAAAGTTTCTGGATCAGCAATCGGATCACGATAGCGATACTCACTAGCAATCTCTACAGTACATGATACGCCCGCATTAGTTTCTAACCAATAACGTGCTACTAGGCCTGCGTGATAACTAGTACCACACGCCAAAATCAGAATATTTCTAGTCTGCAAAAAAATCTTTTCCGCATTATTGCCAAATAATATTGGTGAAATAGACTGAACATTAAGCACCATTTCCAAAGTATTGGCGACTGCACCAGGCTGTTCAAAAATTTCTTTTTGCATAAAATGAGCATAAGGCCCTAAATCAATAGCTGCACTACTCAGCTTACTTGTATGTACCGTACGTTGAACTGTTTCAGTTGTCTTTCCTTGGAGACAATTAACGATACGATAACTATCACAATCAAGTTCTGCCACATCACCTTCTTCCAAGTAAACCATGTTTTTAGTTACCTGCAATAATGCAGAAGCATCTGATGCAGCATAGTTACCATTAGTACCTAAACCAAGTAATAATGGCGCGCCATTACGTGCAACAACAAAATAACCTGGCTTGGTTTCATCCATAACAGCAACAGCATAAGCACCTTGTAATTCAGCAATCGATAAACAAACTGCATCAAATAAATTTAACGCCTGCCTGAGATTAAACGCAATTAAATGCGCAATTACTTCAGTATCTGTATCAGAAATAAACTTAAAATCCAGCTCCTGTAGACGCTTGCGTATCACTTCATGATTTTCGATAATGCCATTATGTACAACTGCTATCTTTGAGTCCTGTCCTGAGTAATCTGAATAATGAGGATGCGCATTACGTTCAGAAGGCGCACCATGGGTTGCCCAACGAGTATGTGCTATACCACTCAGCCCATTTGTTTTATGCTTAACTATTAGCTTATCCAGCTCGGTGACACGCCCTATTGTTCTTAAACGCTGCAATCCATAATTAGCAACTACCAATCCAGCTGAATCATAACCACGGTATTCAAGACGCAACAAGCCTTCTAACAACACAGGAACAATATTATCTTTTGCAACGGCACCAATAATTCCGCACATGTAATTTTCCTTTAGCTAAGAATCTAGTACCTTACACCCTAAAGAACCAGGAAAATATAAATATGCAAAAATTGTCGAGGACAAGGCGAAGAAACGCAGGCACATTGAACATACGTCAAGTTTTTTCAACTCAGTTATCGGCAATTTGTGCCACAGATTTTCCTAGTTCTTTAGGGTACTAGGTAAAAACTAAACCTTATTTTTTGTAGGTCGCATCCATCCAGCAATGCTTACTTGCTTAGAACGTGACAATGATAGTTGTCCTGGCGGAGTATTGCGGGTAATCGTTGATCCTGCACCGATGGTCGTACCTGCTGTCACTTTAACTGGTGCAACAAGTTGAGTATCTGAGCCAATAAACACATTGTCTTCTATAATAGTTTGATGTTTATTTACCCCGTCATAATTACAAGTTATTGTTCCAGCACCAATATTTACATTTTTACCAATTATAGAGTCACCAATATAAGATAAATGATTTGCTTTACTACCAAACGCAACTGAACTATTCTTTAGTTCAACAAAATTTCCTACATGTACCTTACTTGCAAGCTTAGTGCCTGGACGAATGCGGGCATATGGACCAATTCTACAATTTTCACCAACTTCAGAATCTTCCAATAAGCTAAAAGGTGCAATAGTCGTTCCTGAACCTACAGTCATATCCTTTAAAATACAATTCGCTTTTACAATAACATGATCACCAAGAATTACCTTTCCTTCGAATATACAACCAACATCTATCATTACATCCTGACCGCATAAAAGATTGCCACGAATATCAATACGCTCAGGATCAGCCAGCCCGACGCCTTGTTCAAGCAGCTTTTCTGCGTAATTATTTTGGTAAATACGCTCAAGTTTTGCTAACTGAACTTTACTGTTTACACCTAATATTTCCCAGGTATTAATAGGCCGTTCGGTAGCAATTGATACTTTATTTTCAACTGCAAACGATATTAAATCGGTCAAATAATATTCATGTTGCTGGTTATTATTTTCAAGTTTTGGTAACCAGTCTTGTAAATATTTATTCGGCAGCAACATAACACCAGTATTGATTTCACAAACTTTCTTCTGTGCTTGACTAGCATCTTTTTCTTCAACTATAGCAATTACTTTTGATGCTTCCTGAGAACGTATAATTCTGCCATATCCATATGGATTATCCATATTTGCTGTAAGCAATGCACACAGATTATTACTAGAAACTATAAGTAAGTTACGTAAAGTTTCAATTTTTACCAGCGGCACATCACCAAATAAAACTAAAGTAGACGCATCATCGTCTAAAAATGGCAACGCCTGCATTAGCGCATGCCCAGTACCCAATTGTTCACTTTGTTTGACCCAAATAATGTCATGATCAGTAATTGCTTTCTGTACATCTTCACCATTATAGCCATAAACGATACAAATTTTATCTGGGGATAACTTGCGTGCTGTGCTAAGCACATGTACTAATAATGGTTTGCCTGCTAAACAATGCAGCACTTTTGGCAAAGATGATTGCATCCGTTTACCAATTCCTGCGGCGAGAATAACAATATTCAACTTTGACATAATCAGGCACACCAATTATTCATTATATTGAAAGCTGGACTTAAGCCCAACCAGTTTACTAAAAAAATATCAAATAATTAACAAAAACTATAGACATCTTTCATAAAAAATTCGAAAATAGAGAATTCTTCATATCATCCCCAAAGTAGTTTACACTTTTGATGTCAAAAAAATTACCAGTAGGGTGCATTCCATGCACCATTTATAATGTTGATGCGTAAAACGCACTTTACCTTAAATGTAAACCGAATAATGAAGGATGCCAAATTATAGACATAAAAAAAGGCGACTAAAGTCGCCTTTTTTTATGAAATGAATAATAGTACTAATGACCACGCTTTCTAAGTTTCTGAATAGCTGATAGTTGAGCAGTTGCCTCTATCAACTCAGCTTGCGCACGTGCAAAGTCTATTTCTGATTCACGATTTTTCATTGCCTCTTCTGCTGCCTCTTTAGCTTCTATTGCCTTAGCTTCATCCAAATCTGCTGCACGAACAGCAGTATCTGCAAGAATAGTTACAACATCAGGTTGAACTTCCAGCATACCACCTGACACATAAACAAGTTCATCATCTTTCAATGGTGCTTTAATACGCACCATTCCAGACTGAATACGTGTCAACATTGGGGTATGACGCGGATATATACCAACCTCCCCCATCTGAGCAGGTGCTACTAAAAATTCAACAGGACCAGAATATAAAGACTCCTCAGCACTGACAATATCTAAATGAAAAATTGTACCCATTAGATTAATATTTCCGTTATTTATTGTATTGTTTTAGCTTTCTCAACAGCTTCTTCAATTCCACCAACCATATAAAATGCCTGTTCTGGAAGATCATCGTACTCACCATCAACGATACCTCTAAATCCTTTAATAGTATCTTTTAAAGATACATACTTACCAGGACTTCCAGTAAACACTTCTGCTACAAAGAATGGCTGAGACAAGAATCGCTGAATCTTTCTTGCTCTAGACACCGCCAATTTATCTTCAGGCGAAAGCTCGTCCATACCAAGGATAGCAATAATATCGCGCAATTCTTTGTAGCGCTGTAATGTCTGTTGTACATCACGCGCAGTATTATAATGATCTTCACCCACAACTTGCGGATCCAACTGACGAGATGTAGAGTCGAGCGGATCAACCGCTGGATAAATACCTAATGAAGCAATATCACGTGACAGCACAACAGTCGCATCCAAGTGACCAAATGTGGTAGCCGGAGAAGGGTCTGTTAAATCATCTGCAGGAACATACACAGCTTGAATGGATGTAATAGAACCAGCCTTAGTAGATGTAATTCGTTCTTGCAAACGTCCCATTTCTTCCGCAAGCGTTGGCTGATAACCCACAGCAGAAGGCATACGACCTAACAATGCAGAAACCTCAGTTCCAGCTAATGTATAACGATAAATATTATCCACAAAGAACAAAACATCACGCCCTTCATCTCTAAATGATTCTGCCATCGTCAAACCTGTCAACGCAACCCGTAATCTGTTTCCAGGTGGCTCATTCATCTGACCATAGACCAGGGCAACTTTATCAAGAACTCCTGAATCCTTCATTTCATGATAAAAATCATTACCTTCTCGAGTTCTCTCACCAACACCAGCAAAGACAGAATAGCCACTATGCTCAATAGCAATATTACGGATTAACTCCATCATATTAACGGTTTTTCCAACACCAGCTCCACCAAACAAACCAACTTTACCACCTTTGGCAAACGGACAAACTAAGTCAATAACCTTAATTCCTGTTTCCAATAATTCGGTCGATGCTGACAGCTCATCAAATTGCGGTGCTTCACGATGAATTGGCATACGTGTTTCAGAACCAATATCACCCGCCTCATCAATTGGTCTACCAAGAACATCCATAATACGACCAAGTGTCTTAGTGCCAACAGGTACGCTTATTTTCTCACCCGTATTAGACACCATCATACCGCGACGCAGTCCATCTGATGAACCCAGCGCAATAGTTCGAACAACGCCATCACCCAATTGCTGCTGCACTTCAAGGATCAGATCTGACCCTTCCATAGCCAATGCATCATAAACTTTTGGTACATCTTTGCGCGCAAACTCAACATCAATCACAGCGCCGATACACTGAACAATTTTTCCTTCACTCATTGTTGTTCCCTAGATACTAGTAAAATATTTAAACAGCTGCTGCGCCAGCGACTATCTCTGACAATTCCTTGGTTATAGCGGCTTGTCGTGATTTATTATAAATAAGCGTCAACTCATCTATAACAGTCCCTGCATTATCTGATGCAGCTTTCATTGCCACCATCCTGGCTGATTGCTCAGATGACATATTCTCAGTAACAGCCTGATAAATTAGTGCTTCAACATACCGCACCATAATGTCGTCAATTACCGGCTTAGCTTCCGGTTCGTAAATATAATCCCAAGCCGTATTTCCACTTTGACCATCACCTGCTTCTGTATCGCCTTTTATACGTTCATCAGTAAGAGGGAGTAATTGCTCCATTACAGGCTCTTGTTTCATCGTATTGATAAAACGGTTATAAAAAATAAACACACGATCAAAACGATCTTCTGTGTATCCATCTAAAACAACCTTCACAGCTCCAATCAATTTCTCCATATCTGGGGTATCGCCCAAAGCAACGACCTGAGAAATAACTTTAGCGCCAACACGACCCATAAAACCTAATCCTTTGTTACCAATACAGCATACTTCAAATTCTTCTTTATCTGCTTCCCACGACTTCATTTCTTTCAAAGCTCTGCGCAGGACATTGGTATTAAGGCCACCACATAAACCCTTATCTGATGTGACGACAATAATACCAACACGCTTCACACTATCTCGGTCAATCAAAAAAGGATGACGATACTCAGTATTAGC
This sequence comes from Nitrosomonas sp., assembly GCA_021774055.1. GTDB lineage: Bacteria > Pseudomonadota > Gammaproteobacteria > Burkholderiales > Nitrosomonadaceae > Nitrosomonas. Next base: position 22,812 of record JAJFJL010000164.1, read on the forward strand.
TAGACTCATATGTGCGGCAACATTACGTATTTTCTCACCGTAAGGACGTGCCTTTTTCATACGATCTTGCGCCTTACGCATTTTAGATGCGGCCACCATTTCCATAGCACGCGTTATCTTTTGCGTATTTTTAACACTTTTTATCTTATTGCGTACTTCTCTACTGCCAGCCATGGGTTAATATGTCCCGTTTTGCTTGAATTCCTGAATCGCAGCATGCAGTGACTTTTCTGTCTCTGCATCAAGCTCTTTGGTACTTTCAATCTTATCTAAAATCGCACCATGGTGACTTCTAACATGCCCTTTTAGTGCAGATTCAAATGCTAATGCACGACCAACATCCACGTCATCCAAGTAACCGTTGTTTATTGAAAATAAGGTTAGTGCCATTTCAGAAATACTTAAAGTTGCATATTGTGGCTGCTTCATTAATTCAGTAGCCATCTTGCCACGCTCTAATTGCTTACGTGTTGCTTCATCAAGATCAGATGCAAATTGAGCAAAAGCTGCCAACTCTCTATATTGCGCTAAAGCCAAACGAATACCACCACCTAGCTTTTTAATAACCTTAGTTTGTGCCGCGCCACCAACTCTAGAAACTGAAACACCAGCATTAATTGCAGGACGAATACCTGCATTAAATAAATCTGTTTCCAGAAAAATCTGCCCATCAGTAATTGAAATTACATTAGTTGGCACAAATGCAGTCACGTCACCAGCTTGAGTTTCAATAATAGGTAAAGCAGTTAATGAACCTGTTTTTCCTTTAACTGCACCATTAGTTGCTTTTTCAACATATGCAGCATTAACACGAGCCGCACGTTCTAACAATCTTGAATGCAAATAGAATACGTCACCTGGATAAGCTTCACGTCCTGGTGGACGACGTAACAATAACGACACTTGACGATAAGCCCATGCTTGCTTAGTCAAATCGTCATAGATGATCAAGGCATCTTCACCTTTATCACGAAAATATTCACCCATGGTACAGCCAGAATAAGGAGCAATAAACTGCAAAGCAGCAGATTCAGATGCATTAGCAGCTACTACAATGGTATATTCCATCGCGCCATGCTCTTCCAATTTACGTACCACGTTTGCAATAGAAGATGCTTTTTGCCCTATTCCAACGTAGATGCAGGTCATATTTTGACCTTTCTGATTAATAATTGCATCAATCGCAACAGCTGTTTTACCTGTTTGGCGGTCGCCAATAATTAATTCACGCTGACCTCGCCCAACTGGAACCATAGAATCAATTGCTTTCAATCCAGTTTGCACTGGCTGATCAACTGATTGGCGCCAAATAACACCAGGAGCTATTTTTTCTATTGGTTCTGATTTTTTGGTCGCTACCGGACCTTTTCCGTCAATTGGTTGACCCAGTGAGTTAACAACTCTACCTAGCAACTCCTCGCCAACAGGAACCTCCAAAATACGACCAGTACATTTAACTGTGTCACCCTCAGAGATATGCTCATACGCGCCCATGATAACGGCACCAACAGAATCACGCTCAAGATTAAGTGCGAGTCCATAAGTATTACCTGGAAACTCTAACATTTCCCCTTGCATTACGTCTGATAGACCGTGTATTCGCACAATACCATCAGTCACCGAAACGATAGTACCCTGTGTGCGAACTTCCGCAGTATCGGCAAGACCTTCAATTTTACTCTTAATCAGCTCACTGATTTCAGATGGATTTAACTGCATTTAAAATAACTCCTAGCTTTTAAGGGAAATGGCCATAGCCTCGAGTTTGCCGCGAACTGAACCATCAAGTATCTCATCGCCGACTTCAACTTTCACCCCACCTATTAATTCAGGATCAATACTTACCTGAGCTTCAATTTTATGCTTAAACTTACGCTCAAGATTTGCTATCAATTTACTTAACTGCTCACTGTCTAACGCAAATGCCGAAACAATTTTTGCTTCTAGCACACCCTCGTGCTGTGCTTTTAATTGCTCGAACAGCTCTCTCACCTGCGGCAAAATAGCTAACCGACTATTTCCAGCCATAGCTACAATAAGGTTTCTACCCTCATCATTCAATTTATCTTTACAACTTTCAATAAATATTTCTGTTAGTTGCTTAGCAGATACACCTGGGTTACCTTCAATAGCTTTAACACTTTCATCATTTGCTATTGATGTCATAGCAAGCAGCATATCTGACCACAAGTTTAATGTTTGCTTAGCCAATGCTGTTTTAAATATTGCCTCAGCATAGGGCCTAGCGATCGTTATAGCTTCAGCCATTATTTTAGCTCTTCACCGATTGTGATAAGTAAACTCTCATGCGCTTTCGCATCAACTTCTCTACGCAGTATCTTAGACGCTCCTGCTACTGCTAACTCTGCCACCTGCTGGCGCAACGACTCTCTAGCACTAAATACCTCATGTTCAATTTCTGCCTTAGCACCTACTAGAATACGACCACCCTCTTCTCTAGCCGTCACCTTAGCTTCGTCAATAATCTCACCGCTACGCTTTTCAGCCTGCGCAATTATCTCAGAAGCACGCTGCTTTGCTTCTTTCAACACTTCGGATGAACGCTGACTCGCAAGTTCAAGATCATGCTTACCACGCTCACCAGCAGCCAAGCCATCCGCAATTGTTTTCTGTCGCTCTTCTATTGCTAGCAACAACGGTGGCCAAACGTATTTAATTGTGAACCATATAAATACCGAAAAGGCAATTGCTTGTGCAATAAGAGTAAAATTAATATCCATGCTTAAACCCTAATATTGTCGTTAATAACAGCGATTGCTATTGAACAACAGAAAGTAATGGATTTGCGAAAGCAAAGAACATAGCCATACCAACAGCGATAATAAAAGAAGCATCAGTCAAGCCTAGTAACAAGAAAACTTTAGCCTGTAAAGTTGGAATCATTTCAGGCTGACGCGCAGCACCTTCAAGGAAACGACTACACATAATACCAACACCGATACAAGCACCAGCCGCACCCAATCCAATCATTAATCCAATGCCAATTCCGGTATACGCCTGAATTAATGCCAAGTATTCTACATTCTCCATCTCATTTTCCTTTCGTATTGATAGTTACTTTATGATAAACCATTAAAAAATAAATTAGTGTGACTCATGCGCCATTGAAATATAAACAACTGTTAGCATCATAAAAATAAATGCTTGCAACGTAACAATAAGAATATGAAATATTGCCCAGCCTGCTCCAAGTAGTGCACCAAAAAACGTCCCTGCTATGCCTGTTGCTGCCCACATACCTAACAGTAAAAATATTATCTCACCCGCATATATATTACCAAACAAACGTAATGAATGTGACAGCGGCTTAGACACATATTCTACAAAGTTAAATAATAAATTGAGTGGCCACAACAGAGGATTCTTACCAAAAGGCGTACAGAATAACTCAAAAGTCCAACCACGAACTCCTTTAACCTTCAGGTTGAAGTAAATAACCATAAACCATACTGATAAAGCAAGCGCAAAAGTCGTATTAACATCGGTAGTTGGAACTGTGCGCCAATTGTGTAACCCAAAGACATTTTCATAGATCCAGGCCATTATATCTATTGGCAGAATATCCATGGTATTCATCAGCAATACCCAAATAAAAATGGCTAGTGCTGTTGGCGCAATAAACGCATGTCGATCCCCGTGGAAGCTATTTTTAACCTGGTCGTCAATAAACTCAACTGTTAATTCAACAAATGCTTGCCGCTTACTTGGTACGCCAGGTGTAGCTTTACGCACCATAAGCCACATAAAACCAAGTCCAATTACGCCAAGTATTATTGATGTCACAAGGGTATCAACATGTAACGTCCAGAATGACCCTTCCAATCCTCCTACTTGTGTCGTCAGATGGGTAAGATGATGCTCTATGTACGATGTTGGAGTAAGTTCTATATCTGCTGCCATTATTGTTGCCTATCCATAACTATTCTATTTAATCTGTGCTGATTGTTTGTTGTCTGATACCAAAAGTGCCATACTGTTAACAAGCACCGTCACTACAAACATCCCTATAAATACAAATGCATTCATCTCTTTATAAACTGTAAAAACCAACCAAAGAAAAATGACGGTAATAATTATTTTTACAGCCTCTGCCCTTAATGCGGTTCTAATTGTGCTACTTGCTGTATATCCTTTATGCATTGAAACCATGATTGCAAAGCCAATTGCAGATGCAATACTAACTGAACCACCTAACAACGCTGATATTGCAGCATGAAAATCAATTGCAAATCCAAGCACCAATGCAGATACGGATACGAATATTATTTGCCACCAAATAACAATACGTAACGGCCTATTCACTATCCATGACATAGACCACACCTCTCCTGCATACACATAGCTTGAATTTATAATTCGCGCATTCTACAGCGTCTAAACAAATCAGTCAACGAAAGAAAATTTCTCATCTGCTGCATATCTGAAATCCACCACCAACTTCTATATTTATTAAATCATTACTGTTTTCACCAAATACTTGTGAATAAATTTTAATTTTATTCTCATAATATTCAACAATCTAGAGCTGTAAATAACCATGCTAGAATGACCGTAAGCAGACAAGTATTTTTAACAATTGTTTTTCAGTAATTAATTTGTTTGATCATAAAATTCACCTAACAAATGACTAGTAATCACTTTCAGATATACTACAGCCTCTCCTACATACTTCGCGCGGTTACAGTTTCATTTTTATAATGCAAAAGCATCTCCCTCACTTGATACTAGCTCGAGAATAATCATGACATTCAAGTCTCAGTTAATAAAATCGTTGCTAAACACACCTTCATCAAGTAAAAAGTCTCAGCAAAAACAAACTAAAAAAACCACCAATCCTATTAAAACTAACAAACCAGCTGCTAAACCTACCAACAAACCTCGCTCAAAAATTGACTCAGCAATTGAAATTAGTATAAAAAACGAAACTGCCAGAAGGGAACGCCTAAATGCTGAAGATCGTGCAATTAAAGAAGCCACTCAACGTATTGCATCAGAAAACAAAGCACGTGTCGCAGCAGAAGCACGTGCTAGAGCAGAAACCAACGCTAAAATAGCCGCTGAAGAAAGAGTTAAAGCAGAGACAGCAGCAACAAATGAAGCTAGAGCCAGAGCTAAAGCCGAAGCTATAGCGACAAAAAAAATCAACACTAGAATATCTCTAGAAACTAAAGTAAAACAGTTGGCCGAAGATAGGGCTCGCGCCGAAAATGAAATAAATATTTTACTAAAAACTAAGATACAGGCAGAAATATCAATCGTCGCAAAGGCACGTCATCGTGCAGAACAAGAAGCCCTGGCATTAGATAAGGTAAATACAAAGGTTTTAGCTGAAAAGAAAGCTGCTGAAGCAGCTATCAACCTAAGCAAAGTCGCAGAAGAAGAAAGGTTAACTGCAATAGCTGATGCAGAAGCAAAAGCAATGTCCGCAGCAATAGCCCAAACTAAAATTCAGGAAAATGAAAAAGCATTAGCCTTGGCCAAAGAAAAAACAGAGGCCGAAAGACAAATAATAGAAGAAATCCAAAAACATGCCAATATAGAACTAAAAATATTGGATCAAGTGCGTCACCGTTTAGCTGAGGAAACTGCTGCTAGAAAAGTCGCAGAAGAAAGAATTCAGGCTGAAATTATTGCAACTGAACAAGCACAGATCAAACTAAGAGCAGAAACATTTGCTACTAAAGAGGCACAAACACAAGTAAAGGCAGATATTCAAGCAACTATTGCAGCTGAAAAAAACATGTCAGCAGCACAAGAAGCCGCAGCAATTTCACAGTCTATTATTAATACAAAAACAGCCATTACTAACATTGAACAAGAAAAAATTAAAACAGAATCCAGTCTACTTGAAGCAGTTAATAATCGCCTAGCGGCAGTAGCAAAAATACAAGCTGAAAAACAAAAAAGAATTCAGGCTAAACAACAAGAAATATTAATTTTAAAAGAAAAAGGTGATGCTGAGATTGCAGCTACAACAGCAATCCAAGCACGCATTAAGATAGAAAAAGAAGTTGCAGAAAAAGTTCGAGAACGTACCGCAGCAGATACAATTGCTATCACTACTGAAAGAAACAAGCTTATTGCTGAGAACAATGCTAAAAAAATTGCACATGAAAGCATTAAAGCCAATACCTTAGCCACAATAGAAGCAAATAATTTAGCTGAAATGGAGAAACAACAGCTAAAAAATGCAGAACAACGTATCGAAGCTATTTCTCAAGCCAAACAAACTGTAGCAGAGCGCCTCAAAACTGAGCAAGCTATAACACAACTTGCTATGACCAGAACCCAAGAAAAAATAGCTGCACTTGCTGCTGCTAAGTCTAGATTGAAGCTAGAAGAAACAGCTGCTGCTAAAGCTACAACTAGAGCTGAAACCGAAGCTGCTGTATTAGTTGCGATTAAAAAACGAATTGATAGCGACAAGCTAGCAACAGAGCGAGCAGTAGCCCGTAAAGAAGTAGAAACTATGGCCCAAGAAGCAGCGCAAGCACGCGCCAAAATTGACAGAAAAGCAACAGCTGAAGCAACAACTAGAATAAGGGCAGAAATTGCAAGTGCCAAACAAGTTCGTAATAAAACAACTTGAAATACAACTTATACTTCACAGGAATCTTTGGAAAAAACACGTTTAAGCTTAAAGAAGCGTCCTAAGCAACTTTAAGTATTCTCCATAACCTTATTTTATCAGTTAACACTACCGAGGATTTATTACGTCCTTTAAAGTACAAATTCAGGATAAATTGCAGTTTTTCGTGCTATTTTAAAAAAATATTGCGCTTAAATTTATTTTTAGTTGGATTACTTAAATCCCAACAAATTTGGCTTCAATTTTGTGAGGTTTATGAGTTTCCGGTTAGACACTAATTAACAGTTATTACGATAAAATCATAGTGCTAGTTAATTCCCTTATAATCAAATGGATTTCTGATTTCATGTTGTTTGCAATGAGAAAATAACAGTACTTGTGGCATACGTAGTTAGCATTTCATCAAGCGTATCTATTACCGTTTATTTTGTTTCAGCATATTCAATGGAATAGTCTAAAACTAACTTACCCTTAATATTAATATCCGAGTATAGGTAAATACTTTTTTTGAAGTCCCTGGCTTGTTTAGGTGGAATATTAATATAAATATATTTGTCTACTTCTGAAACAATAATGCAATCATTGTTGTTGTCGTTGGTGCAGTCTCTAATCTTAAGTTTTATCTGTACACCACTTAGAGAGTACTTGTCTGAGTTATTAATAATACGGCCAATAATATCGTAGTTGCTATCTGAATGATCTAATACTACACCTTCAAAAAATAATTCTGACGGCAAAATTCTATTTCTAGATTTACTCTCTTCATATGCTTGATACTGCCAAATTAACCCCGCTCCTACAGCACAGGTCAAAACAAGAATTCCTGTGAATTTTCTAAATCTTGCTGATACTGTAAGTAGAATCAATATAACTATTATTGCAAGCCATTTCATATATTGTTCTTTTTAACTTTAACCTATAATACTTCGCGCGACCATGGCCGCGCGAAGTATAGGTAAAGTGCAAACGTGCCGTAGCCATTTAAACATTGTTAGTAGCTGCTCGGTTCAACGACTTGATTCCACCGGTTTGGTTCAAAGGTGCATTTATAAAACCACCAACATGGACAAGCAGCCGAGTTGACAAATTACCACCGTTGGATCCTGACTAATGAGCAAATGAAGTCGTCTCTTCTAGTACTGAAAAGGCCTGCGAGAGACAGACCTTTGTCGATGGACGATTGTGCTATAAATTGGGCTCTTTTGCCTGTATACCAGACTGATATGTGGAATAGACATAGATGTCCACTTCTAAGTCACCTAGCTGATTCTTGATTAAAGGTAGTACCTTGTCCCACAATAGACCTCCAACACCTGTCGCAACAGCAGGCAATGCAACCGATGAGAATTTTTCTTCTTGAATAATTTTTTTCAGTGCACGCAAAGCATGATTAACGTTTGCAGTGCTGGCTTTTCCCGGTCGGATGCCATGCCTGTAGCCACCCTCCTGGGTTAGTAGGCTGATAACACGAACGTTGTTTGGCCCTTCCCATAGCCATGCTTCGCCTGGCTTTGGATGATTTTGGTGACACCAATGATGGAAGTCCTTATGCAAGGCGGGAAAGTGTTCGTGCAGAGATTTGGCTAGGCCTTGGTCCATAGGGTCGTTCGCCGCTACGCCATGTGCGATTACTTGAGCCTTGCTTAGAAGGATATCACCTGTAACTTCGTGGATCATATAATGTTCTCCTTAATAGATGGTTAAAAACTGGTCCTGCGAATGAAGCCGCCCTATTTTTTCTCTAAAATACAACGATTCAAATTTTCAGGTCTGGTTCATTAGTTTTTTTATTAATATCACTATAGTTGCATACTCGATTGCGTCCGGTCTCTTTGGCTGTATACAAGGCGGTGTCAGCGGCATCAATCAGTGTCTGTGATGTGTTGGCATGATTCGGACACGAAGCTATACCTATACTGATTGTTATTGAGATATGGGTGCCATCATTAAGAACCCATTGTTCACTCGCTATCGTATCACATAGGCGTTGAGCAATGATGGAGGCGCTTGCAGAATCAGTTTCTGGCAGTAGTGCAACAAATTCTTCCCCCCATAGCGACACATGCGATCAGCTTCCCTAGCTTGATGTGTCAGACGTTTTCCTAATTCAACCAAAACTGTATCTCCAGCTATATGACCGTATGTGTCATTCACCTTTTTGAAGTGATCTATGTCAATCATTAGTAGCGATACGGGCCGTTTATAGCGTGTGTGTTGGGTTATTGAGTCTTCCAGCATCAGGTTAAATTGCCGGCGGTTGAATAGACCCGTAAGGCCATCGTGTGTTGCCATTTGTTCCAGCTGCAATTCATCGCGCACTATGCGTGCATCAATTCGACCAACGAACCAATAAAAGAACAGGGTCAAAATGACCGCTGACACAACCACCGCAATTGATCCAATGATCACTGTTCTTCGAGCTTGTTTCATAAGGCTAGAGGTGTTAAAAAGAACCACCATGGTTCCAACGGATCGTCCGCTAACGTCCTGCAATGGATGAAAGATGGCATGCTGATTATCCATCTCAATCTTGAAAGCCGATGTATGTTTGCTGAAATCTGTTTCCCGAATACGTGCTGAAAGTGCTTCTGGTAACGACTGCATACCATTCATACTGATAACCAGTTGAGGAAAACGCTCCCAATTAGGTGTCCTGCCGAAGGTTCGCATACCTTCTTCCCAGCTATGCTGATCAAGATATTGTTTCTTTATCATCACAAAGGTATCTATTCCAAAAATCTTCTGTATCGAATCGAAGGTTTGTCCTACTTCCATGCCCAACTCCACAAAACCGAGTAGTTTCTGCGTTTGTTCCTCATACCATGGCCGGACATAACGTAATGTTAGGGTGCCCAATGGTCCGAGTTCAACCCCATAGACTCCTTTTTCATCTTGCTGAGCGGTTAGGGTAGTTTGGCGATTGATGCTGTCACCATATTTCTCTGGTTTATGCACACGTAGCAAATTTACACGATTTGGATCGGAAAAATAAAAGTGGGTTACGTTATAATGAAATTTGATGTCCTCGTAGATGGGTGTAGAACGCTGCAGCAATCTTTGGCGGTCTTGCTTTGCGAGAGCAGAGGCAAGTTCTCTGTCAGTATTGAGCACAGCCATTATAGCTTGCAAGGCCTTGGCGTTCTGTCGAATGCTGTCCTGATAGAGGTCATTTGATGTTGATTGTAACTGTACAATATCACTGTCTATCGTTCGGTATTCATAGAAGTAGAGAGTGGAAATAATTGCTATCATCGCGAAGGAAAGTGTAACTGCAACCGGGATGAGAAATTGAAAACGCAGTCGAGTGATATACCGTCTGGCTTTGTCAGTAGGTGGGTCCTGATTCTGAGAGCCAGCGAGCTTGTGAAAAGATTGATCGCTCATTGCATTTCCTATTGTACATAGTTCATTATGGCACATTGATAGCACTAATGTTTCAAGTTTCAATTGAGTAAGTTAGCTATTGTGTTTTTTAGTTTTATGATACTACAGAAGATAGGTTTTATTCTACTTCGTAACACAGTGCTGCGTCATGATGATTTTGTTAAATATATTACAAAGGTGTTTTCGATAACCTCTCAAACCAAACTGTAGTTAGATACTGATTAGCGTGTTGCATGAAGCTATGATCTAAAATTCAATCAATCTTAATTGCCACAACCACCACCTGAAACTAAGGGACAAGGAGAAAACAAATGTCAGTTAGACGATTACCGGTTTATATTGCAATAGATACTTCTGGTTCGATGCGTGGTGAGCCGATCGAATCTGTTAATGTTGGTTTGCAAGCGATGTTGCAAGCCATGCGTCAGGATCCATATGCACTAGAATCAGTTTATTTAAGTGTGTTTACTTATGATATAGAAGTAAAAGAGTTGTTTTCTTTAACGCCGCTAGAAGATGTGCAGATGCCAATAATATCTTGCCCGCAATCTGGACCAACTCATTTAGGTGAAGTGTTAAAACGAATTGTGGAACGCTTTGATGGTGACATTAAAGCTTCTAATACCGAAGGTAAGGGTGATTGGCGACCGATGCTGTTTGTGATGACTGATGGTGTACCTTCAGATATTCAGTTATTTAATACTATGGTTCCAGAAATTAAAAGACGTGCTTTTGCTAGTGTGATTGCTTGTGCCGCTGGGCCAAAGGCTAAAACAGAATACCTTAAGAAATTTGCAAATCAAGTGGTTAGTCTTGATACTACTGACAGTGCAGCTTTTGCTGCATTCTTTAAGTGGGTATCTAGCAGCATTGCTGCTGGTAGTGCCAGCAGTGGAGTTTCTACAGAAAAAGCAGATGTATTACCGCCGCCGCCAGATAAAATCCAAATAGTATTGTGAGTAAATATAGGCTAGGCATGCCTTGTCTCTAGCGTTTATTTTTTATTTTAAAAGAGGTAATGATTATGCGCAGATTACCAATCTATTTTCTTCTGGATGTGTCTGATTCTATGGTCGGGCAGCCACGGCAGCTGCTTGAGAAAGGAATAAAAAGTATTATTCAACATTTGCGCTCAGATCCACATGCTTTGGAAACAGCGCATGTTTCGGTGATCGCTTTTGCTGGCAAAGCTAAACAATTGGTTTCCTTAACCGACTTGATCAATTTCACTCCGCCTAAGTTGCCGATTGGTTCTGGCACGGCACTTGGTTTAGGTGTAACTGAACTAATGAAAGCTATGCAGCGTGAGATTATTCCGACCACTAAAGAGCAAAAAGGGGACTGGAAGCCACTGGTTTATATTCTTACCGATGGTAAACCTACGGATAGTTATGCGGAAGTTTTTACCCGCTGGCAACAAGAGTTTGCTGGTAAGGCACATATTATGGGTATTGGCTTAGGTGAATATGCGGCAACCGATGTATTGTCGCAGATTTGCGAGCAAGTATTTATTTATAACGGTGAAAATGAACAAAAATTTGCTGGCATGATTCGTTGGATTACTAGCTCAATTAGCGCCGTGAGTGAGTCTCCAGGTAAAGTTGATTTAAGTAAACCCTCTATTGGCATTTCTTTTGATAAGAATGGCTTGATGCAAGTATCAGCAGGGATGACGATTCGTCAGGATCAGGATGCGGTTATTTTGCTTGGCCGTTGCCAAACCAATAAACAATTGTTTCTAGTTAAGTACGATAGAACTAAAGCATTTGATGCTAAAGCAGCTGATATTTTTCAATACGCCGGTTCACATATTATTGATGATGGTTATTTCGCCTGGTCAAACGAATTAGATAGTGATGCGCTATCTGTGCGTTCTGATCAATTGTGGGGGCCTTTTGCTTGTCCTTATTGCGGTGCAAATTATGGCGGGCAATGTGGTTGCGGTAAAAGCATGTGTATGGAACAAGAGCAACGTGTTGTGACATGTCCTTGGTGTGATGCTCAAAGTGAATTTTCTGGTGAAGGCAAGAGTTCTGAGATAACTCGTTCTAGTGGCTGAAGGTGAAAATCTAAGAAAAAGTAAGGGACGAGTCTAAATGGATAAAGTATTATTTCCTCGTCCCTAAGGAGAGTCAGAATTATGCGTGATCCTCGTTATATTATTATTCAAGCAATTAATGATTTTTATGGTGGTAGTGCTAGTGATGAAGAATTAACTGATTTTTTAGCTGTTCCACAAAATAAAATGATGCTAGCTGAAGTGTTAGCTAAAGTTAATACACAGTTTGAACAATTCCAAGAAAATAAGCGTAACAAAGATAATGTTAAACATCCTTTTGAACAACAAGATATTGTTGTTAAGCTGAATAAGAATTTACCAGCGGATGATGCAGTAATAGAACCTGATTCTACAACAAAGCCAATTAAAGATACGCCACCTAAATATTCTAAATCCAAGTGTGGCGTTTTCCGCCCACAAAGTACAGATGTTGTAGCAAAGCATACGTTTGAACAGCTACAAGAAAGCAATCCTAAACAAAATAAGACTGTTGGTGATAATGAGAAGAAATTAGTTCAAGTAAAAAACTCACCATCAAGTACAAAACCAGCAGTATCATCTTATTTACCTGATCCAATTTCAATAAAAGCAGTTTATTCTAAATCTGAAGATGTTGTTTTTCGTCTGCAAAATGCTCGTGTCGGGGCAAAATATGATAATGCGGTAGAACAAGATAGTAGCGTAAATATAAAAATTACTAACATTCTTGATTTAGCAGAATTAGGTTTACAGTGGGATCAAGAGCAGTACAAAATTATTGGTACACCGACAAAGGATGGCTCTTATCCATTAAGAATCGTTTATAGCTATGATGGAAAAGTTGATAAATATATCGCTACAATAGAACTAGTCGTAATCAGCGACCCAAAAAATTTATGGAAAGATCTTCCTTCTGACCAATCAGTTGCTTTTTGGAAAACAGATGATGCCTATTCTGGTATTGCAAGTAACAATTATGTATTGGCAGGGGCTAGTCGCCGAGGGCGTAGTCATGCACATATTGGCTCTTGTCGTGATGATGATTTTAATTTGTTACCTAGCACTAACAATGGCTGGCAGATTCTTGCTGTAGCTGATGGCGCAGGATCTGCCAAATTTTCTAGGGAAGGTGCCAGAATAGCGGTACATACAAGTAGCGATTTATTAGTTAAAGAACTAGATAATCATGATGATGAATTGTTAGCTGCAATGAATAAATACCACCAATCTGAGGGTGTAGAACAAAATCTACAAAATATTGTTTATAGTGTTTTTTGTAATCCAATTTATAAAGTAGTGGAAGCAATTCATGAATTAGCCGGACAACATAAAGCTTCATTTAAGGATTTTTATACCACGTTACTTATTGCCGCACATAAAGAAATTAATGGCCGTCATTATGTAATTGGCTATTGGCGTGGTGATGGTGCTATGGCATTGTTTAGCGAGAATAATTGTCTGAATCTACTAGGTTCTCCTGATGGCGGTGAATATGCTGGCCAAACAAGATTTATGGATACCAGTGCAGCGTTGCAAGAAGATATTTTGACACGTGTTAAGTTTGCTGTTGTTGATGATATAAGTGCGATATTTTTACTAACCGACGGCATTACTGATCCTATGTTTAAATCTGAGAATGATTTGCGCGCACTTACCGCATGGGATAACTACTGGCATCAACAAGTAAAACCACAACTTAGTAATGATCCTAAAGAAAGTGCCAAGAAACTTTGGAAATCTTTAGATTTTTGGTCCCCTGGAAATCATGATGATCGTACTATTGCTGTGCTTTATAAAAAGAATGTTTCTGATTCTTAGTACGATTTAGGTATCTTTCATGCTCCGACTTACATTAAGGCAGGGTGCGTTTTACGCACCAACGTCATAAATGGCGCATGGAATGCGCCCTACTATAAAGGGTGTCAAAACCTGGAAGATCTAAAAAATACGGCGACCAATACACCAGAAGTTGTAACTCTAATCAAGGAAAATCATATGGTCATGACCAGAGTTAGACGAGCGCATAGTGAAGATGGTAAAGCTTTTGAGTTTGAAGAGACTATGATTGGTTCAGGTGGCATGAAAGATGTCTATTTCAGTATGGATGGACAAAATGCTGTAGCTTTTTACCGTGCAGCACTAGATGCAACCGCAATGGAGCGGATTAATATTTTAACTGGGCGTTACAAAGAACGTATCTTTGAGCAAGATGGCGGTGATTACTGGAAAAATCTTTTATGTTGGCCAACCCATGTAGTGAAAGATGAACAAGATGGGCGGGTTGGTATTGTTATGCCAAAATATCAAACACATTTCTTTTTTGAACATGGTTCGTTTAATAACGATGTGTTAGGTATCTGTGGTAAAGAAAAAGAAGGCAAATGGTATGCTTCACCCCGTAATCGTTTTAAATTTCTTGCCACCAATGAACGTGGTAATTGGCTTAGTTATTTACGTATTTGCATATTAATTGCCCGTGCAGCCAAACGTTTACATGCCGCTGGTTTGGCACATTCTGATCTAAGCTATAAAAATGTTTTAGTTGACCCAGTGGGTGGTAATGCTTGCATTATTGATATTGATGGCTTAGTTGTACCAGGACGTTTCCCCCCAGATGTAATCGGCACGCCAGATTTTATTGCTCCAGAAGTCATCAAAACACAGAATCTACAACGTGACGACCCTAAACGTTTTCTACCAAGTATTGATACAGACAGATATGCCCTGGCGGTATTGATCTATATTTACATGTTCTTGCGTCACCCGCTGAAAGGCAAAAAAATTCATGATATTGATGATGTGGATCGTGATGAACAACTTAGTATGGGTGAGAAAGCTTTATTTGTTGAACACCACAGCGATAGCAGCAATCGTATTGACAAGAAAATCTTAAGACCAGAAGAAACATTCTGGGGCGATACCAATAAACTTCCTTATACGATTGCAGGGCCTTATCTAGCCAAATTATTTGAGCAAGCTTTTATTGACGGTTTGCATTTCCCAGAAGCAAGGCCTTCCGCCGATGAATGGGAACAAGCATTAATTAAAACTGTAGATTTAGTGCAACCATGTGCGAATAAATCTTGCGAACAAGGCTGGTACGTATTTGATAACAGCACTAGACCAAAATGTCCATTTTGTGGAACACCGCATAAAGGCAAGCTACCTATACTAAATCTTTACTCCAGCCGCGACGGTGCCGACTTCATGCCAGATAATCATCGTTTAATGGTTTACACCAACCAAGCATTATTTCCCTGGCATGTTAATCGCTTAATCGTTCCAAATGAACGTATGACTGACGCACAAAAAGAGCGTGTTGGTTATTTTGTGCTACATGATCAGCGTTGGTTATTAGTGAATGAAAATATGCTGGGACTTACTGATATGACCACCAAACAAGCAATTACCATAGGTGAACATATTGAACTTAAAGATGGCTCGCAACTTCTTCTTTCTAAAGAAAATGGTGGCAGGTTGGTTGTGGTGCAAATGGTTACTGCAAGGTAGTCGGATAGAATTTGGCAAAATATGAGGGAATGATGAATGTTTAGTGATTTTAAAACTAAAACAGATTTAGCACGAATCGGCTATAAGCTGAAAGAAAAAGATCTATCGCTGCCAGAGCAGAGAAAGATTAGTGATGCAGCCTATGACAATATTCAAACATTCGTCAAACTGTTTTATAGCAATGAGGAAGCGGTTAAAGCTCTTATTCTGACACCTGTTATCGTAAATGTAGTCAAGCAATTGAGCGGTAAATATAGTGTGCTCTATGAAGAATATATCGAGGCTGATGAAGACTTGAAGGGGCGTTGCGATCTTATTGTTTCAAAAGTCGAAGATGATGATACCAATGACACGCTCGGAGATCACCCGGTGCCGGTCATTGAGGCGAAAAAGAAAACAGTTGAAGAGGCGCTGAGCCAATGTGCGGCTGAACTTGTGGCGTTGCATAAACTTGGTAAACACGCCCAATATGGAGTTATTTCGACAGGTGATGATTGGATGTTCTTGGAAATTTTTCCAGAACGGCAACTTGTCTATCAACATGATTGTAAATTTTATCTTTCTGATATACGGCGTGTTGCTGATATTTTATTGAGTATGCTGACTGTTAGGTAGAATGATAGCTCTCTTGATTTCATTAAAAAAACAGGAACCTTATTTGCTTTAATTTATGTCTTTTATTTTGACATCTGTAATTAAATTATTCTTTTATGCATCGCCAAACACTCATACTGGGCGTTAATCTAGGTAACCGTTCATCTACCCCCCCTCTGAAACTTGCAACAATCTCCAAACTGCAAGAGAATGGAGCTTATGAAATTCGACTTCACCAAACCTACGCCACAAGCTAAAACTCTTAAAAAGGAGCAAAAAATTATCAACGTGTTGTGGGATCGTCTGTTTGAATCTCAAAATGAATCTCAAAAAAAAGGTAACCGTTCACCTACCACCCCTCTGAAGTTTGCAATAATTTTTAGATTGCAAGAGAATGGAGCTTATGAAATTCGACTTCACCAAACCCACGCCACAAGCTAAAACTCTTAAAAAGGCACAAAAAATTATCAACGTGTTGTGGGATCGTCTGTTTGAATCTCAAAATGAATCTCAAAAAAAGGAATTAGCTTTAATCTCAGAAATAGCAGATTTAAAGGAAAAGTTAAACACCAATTCGAGCAATTCTTCAAAAGCACCATCCTCAGATTTATTCAAAACGAAAAAGCCAAAAAAGAAATATCATGGCGCAGGTAAAAGTAATACTTTAAAACAAGGCGCACAAAAGGGTCATGAAGGAAAAGGACGCAAGTTATTACCACCTGAAGAAGTAGATAATAAGTAAGTAACAAATTTTATTCTAACAAAGCTTACGTAAAATTAATGCAGTATTCTTTTCCAATATTTGCCAAAATGTTATTCAGTGAATTTTTAAGAGCAGAAAAAGATTCATAAGCAGAAAAATCTAACCACTCATATTTTATTTTACGCCATAAAATTTCAATTTTATTTAACTCAGGAGAATATGCTG
>JAJFJL010000165.1 GCA_021774055.1 Nitrosomonas sp.
AGACTTGTCGAAAACAGAAAATTTCTTTCTGGAAATATCTTAAAGATAGGCGCTTACGTGAAGAAGAAATTCCACGACTTTCAGTGTTGATTCGCAACTCTGCTACCTGTGACTAATGATAAGTTACGTGTGTATGATCAATT
Organism: Nitrosomonas sp.; assembly: GCA_021774055.1. Lineage (GTDB taxonomy): Bacteria > Pseudomonadota > Gammaproteobacteria > Burkholderiales > Nitrosomonadaceae > Nitrosomonas. Next base: position 144 of record JAJFJL010000165.1, read on the forward strand.
GCAGGATCTAGGCGTTACATTCCTAAGTAGGATGTGCCAACGTTAGGCATCAATTGTTGCTGATGTAATTCACTATGTTCAGTTCAGCACATCCTACCGTTCTATCAAGAATTCATTTTTTTAAATCTGTTACGTCGTTCTTTTGAGAAATCTCCATCTTCTCTTAACTGACCAAATTTAAGTACTTCTAACGCTTGAATCAAATTTCTTACTTGTTCGTTCATCATGTCGGCAGAGACTGTTGCCTCTTCTACTAACAACGTGTTTTTATTGGTAACCTGACCCATTTGAATCATCGCTTCGTTGACTTTCTCAATCCCCTCATTCTGCTCTTGAGATGATGCGCTGATTTCAGCCACAATATCAGTAACATGTTTAACAGAACTAACTACGTCATCCATAGTTTTACCTGCTTGGTTAACTAACTTTGCACCACTACCAACCTTATCAACTGAATCATTAATTAATACTTTAATCTCTTTTGCTGCGGTTGCTGAGCGCTGAGCTAGCATGCGTACTTCTGTTGCCACTACCGCAAAACCACGCCCTTGCTCCCCAGCGCGAGCGGCCTCAACAGCGGCATTTAATGCCAGAATATTTGTTTGGAAAGCAATTCCATCAATAACACCAATAATATCGACTATTCGCTTTGAACTTTCATTGATTGAACCCATTGTCTCTACGACCTGATTCATTACCAAACCGCCCTTTGTCGCCACATTAGAGGCCTCTAATGTTAACTCATTAGCTTTAATAGCATTATTTGTATTTTGTTCAACTGTAGCTGTTAATTCTTTCATTGATATTGCGGTCTTCTTTAAATTAGCCACTTGTTCTTCAGTACGTTCATTTAGGTCATTATTACCTTGTGCCATTTCACTTGAAGTTGTCTCAACAATACGAGTGCTTTTATTGATATTCGCCATAATACGTCGCATGTTCTTATTCATCATGGTAATTAATCCTAGCAACCGTCCCATTTCACCCCGATAATCCGTATGAATCTTGCGGGTATAGTCACCTGATGTAGCACTAGCAACAGCTACAAACACTTCTTGTAAAGGATTTGTAACTGAAAGTACTGTATAAATACCAAATAAGAAGGTAATAATCACACTTAATACTAACGTTGTCATATAGGCAAGCGGATATTGGCTCGCCATTCCAACAAGTGCTGCTGTCCCAAATATTACCAGTAATACAATAGGTAAAGTAACCGTCAATAACAATCGTAGTTTTGCCGATGGATGTTTTAATATTTCTAGGCGCTCACTTATCCCAGCAGGAACAGCTTTTCCTTCCATCAGCACCAATTTTCCTGCTTTAATCTCACGGTATACCGCTTCCGCCGTTTTAATTTGCTCCTTTGTCGGTTTATTACGTATTGAAATATAGCCTGTAACTTCATCACCTTCGTCACGCAACGGCGTCACATTCGCCTCAACCCAATAGAAATCACCATTTTTACAACGATTTTTAATAACTGCAGACCATGGCTCACCTTTTTCCAAAGTTTTCCATAAATCATCAAAAGCTTCAGAGGGTATATCTGGATGTCGAACAAGATTATGTGCTTTCCCAATCAATTCTTCGCGAGAAAAACCACTAACTGACGCAAAAATATCATTAACAGTAGTTATTCGTCCTTTAAGATCTGTTTTTGAGATCAAAACATCTTCATCACGGAATACCCTCTCATTGGTAGTTACTGGCATGTTTGTACGCATTAAACTCTCCTAATATTTAAAACTAAATACTGCTAGGGATAGCATGTAATCGCAGTAACAGAAGATCATAACCAGTTGATTTTATGTAACCTAGATCCTGCAAGTAATCGCACACATACTGCACAACAAATTGTTCCATATAGCAAATCTTATTCTTTGGAAATATCAACAAGCATTCCACGCAGAATAATATTTACTCTATGAAACAATCTGTTGCACATTATATGCACGATTACTTGCGGGATCCAGGTGTAACAACACCTCTGTCAATTTAGTTTCTTGATAATTTAAATCAGGATATTACAAATTGTGTAATTCTGATTTCTTATTGGTTTTTCACTTTGATAAAGGTGTTAATGTGAAAAAATAATACAGCACAAGATAAAAATATCTTAACGAATAGATCATTCTTCACAAACAACATTAGCAATATACTCAAATATTGAATAATCTGGATAACTAAACCAAACTTTTGCTTTATCATGATGTGCGCCAACAACGTTACCTGAAGCCATTGCACCTGAATAAAGCAACATTGTGTGCGATCTAGCTTGTTCTTGTTGGCAGTCAAATTCATAGTAAGTTTTTACCGAGTGATAGCCACCAGAAAGTTTTTCAGCATAATCTGACAAAACCCATACTTTTACTTTGTGATCATTTTTTTGTATGGTTTCAGGAGCAAAATAATGTGCTTCTTCTGGCGCTGTATTTATTACAGTCCATTCTGCCTGTGCCGCTGTTAAAGTTGTCATTAGTGACAACGCAAGTAATATTCTTTTCATTCTGTTTAATTTAAACCCTTTAATTAGACATCCTTCATATTGATTCAAAAGTAGTTTACACTCAGCGGTTCCCGGATGCATCATAACAAATTGATTCAAAAGGAATAAAATGTCCGGCTTTCCGTAAGCTATTTTTTAACTTATTTAAATTTATCAATGGGTTGTCATGTTTTGTGACGGGAATATCTGGTTTACACTTTCAATATCAAAAATTCTCTTTTGGTGCCTATTTATCCCTCGTCATTCCTGCATGTCTTTAGTAGGAATCCAAATTAGACGTGGATTCCTGCTAGAAACATGCAGGAATGACGGAGGGTGTTTCATATAAGCTATTTTTGAAATAGTTTCAATATGAGACCTTGTCTTTCTGAAAAATGCAAACCGAATAATGAAGGATGCCTTAATTTACAGCTAATTATTCATCTACAGGGACAGGATTTAAAAAAAACTCTTCAACTTCTTCTAGTTTCCTAGTACGCTTCATTCGCGGCAGACTTTGCCAAATTCTTTTGCCATAAGATTTAGTGATAATGCGTGGATCACAGATCATTAATACACCTCTATCATCTTCATCACGGATTAAACGTCCAGCACCTTGTTTTAAATTAATAATGGTGCGTGGTAGTTGATATTCCATAAATGCATTACGCCCTTCTTTATTAATTTTATCAATACGTGCAGATAACACTGGGTCATCTGGGGGAGCAAAAGGAAGTTTATCTATGATTACCAGTGATAATGCTTCTCCACGCACATCAACACCTTCCCAAAAAGATTGACTGCCGATTAGAATCGCGTTGCCCATCTTACGAAAATTATCCAACATATCATTGCGTGACCCTTGGCCTTGTAGTAATAGCGGATAAGTTAGTTTTTCTTGTTCAAATGCTGCTTGTAATAATTCATAAATTAGCTGCATGGCACGCAAGCTGGTGCATAAGAAAAAAGCTCTGCCACCACTTGCACGCAAGACGGGGAGGGCGGCTTTGACTACATATTCGCTATATTGTTGATTATTTGGCTCTGGTAAACCAGGAGGAACATAAAACAAAGCTTGGTTGATAAAGTCAAAGGGGCTTTCCCAAGTTACTGATTGCGCAGTATCTAACCCCATTTCTTGGCAATAATGAGAAAAATCATTTTTTACTGACAAGGTGGCAGAAGTAAAAATCCAGGCACGTGGAGATGCAGCTAATTGTTTGTTAAATATCTCAGCAATCGAGAGGGGGGTTATATTAAGTTGTAATGCATGGCTATAAACTTCAACCCAACGGATAAATTCATCAGCTTCTGCTTGATCATGCCAGTGTTTAATCCGGTTTAATATGTCAGTGGCGCGTTGCCAGCAGTTTTCTAATCCTTCGGCACGTTCTGCCTGACTTTTTAGCATCTCTGTCAAAACATTAAGCTTATCCAGCAATAAATCTAAAGCTTTATCAAAGTCAGCATTCTGTTTAATTGTAGCTAACGATAACCGTGTATTCTCACCCGGGATAGTTAAACGTAAGTCACGACTGGCTTTTTCCAGGTCATCGCAAGCATTTGGTAGGGGGGCAAAATCTTGCGCGTGCTGTATAGCTTCAATGTTAGCATCCCGCGCCAGATCTAATAACTGGCTGGTGCTAACTGATTCTCCAAAAAATAAAGTTGCAGTTTCTGGTAGTTGATGAGCTTCATCAAAAATAACAGTATTACAAGCAGGTAATAGTTCAGACAGGCCTTCGTCACGTAACATTACATCAGCAAAAAACAAATGATGGTTAACTACTACTACATCAGCTGAAAGCGCTTTTTTACGTGCTTCCATAACAAAACATTGTTTATAACTTGGACAATCTGAACCTAAACAGTTTTCTCTGGTTGAAGTGACTTGTTGCCAGATAGCGGCCGTTTCTGGAACTTTATGTAAACCACTTTTATCTCCAGTTTTACTAATCGCAGCATAACGTTCAATATGTTTCAGAAATTTAATTTCATTACGATTAACAAAATTAATATGCTCATCCTGTACAGTTTTTTCTAAATGATAATGACAGACATAATTCGCCCGTCCTTTTAATAATGCTATGGTAACTGGTGCTTTCAGTGCATCACGAATAGTTGGTAGATCACGCTCAAACAATTGATCCTGTAAATTTTTGGTGCCTGTTGAAAGAATAACTTTGCCTCCCGCTAATAACGCAGGGACTAGATAAGCGAAAGTTTTACCGGTGCCAGTACCTGCCTCAGCAACTAAAATACTATTACTGGCAATCGTATCAGCAATAGTTTGCGCCATTTCTAATTGTTGCGTGCGAGTACGGTATCCCTGTATACGATTAGAAAGGATTCCACCTGCTGAAAAATAAGAATCAAGATTGGACATGAAAGATTAGTACATAATAAGGGAAGTGCATGGAATAAATTAGGCAACTAGCGCAGGATTTATGTTCATATTCAAAACCTGCCCCGTACTTGATGCGGTGGCGTGTAAATAGGCGCATAGCACGGCTATATAACTGTTTACATAACGCAGAAGATGGACATAAATACAAAGCAAGTTGCCTAATTTGTCTCATGCACGTTCCTAAGTATGAAATCGCGATTATAATCACATCTCTGCGCGTGTTCATATTATACCTAGATCCTGCAAATGATCGCACACATACAGGATCTAGGTTATAAATTTAGATGACCGCATTACTTGCTTACAGAATTAAGATACTAATAAATGAAAACGCGATTATTTAGATACTTTGTTTTACTCCTTATTGTTGCGCCAATGTACGGATTAGCTAATGCACAGCAAGAACCATCAGGCTCACCAGCATCACTTGCTAAACCTGAAAAAAAACCAGTTATCATTAAGGCTGATCGTATTGAGGGATACTATGACAAACAAGAAGTAGAGGCTATTGGTAATGCTGAAATAAGCCATTGTGAAGACGTTACCATCACGGCTGATCGGATGAAGTATTTTAGAAAAACTGATGATGCTGAGGCTACAGGTAATGTGCTGATTGAACGACCTAACGAGATTATAGAAGGAAGCTATCTTAAATTTAATCTAGAAACTGAGATTGGTTATATGGACCAACCAAGTTTTCATATGAAAGATGGTAAGGGGCGTAGTACTGGTAGTATGTTAACAATTGATGGCAGGGACAATTATCAATTAAAGAAAGGACGTTTTACTAATTGCCCAGCAGGAAATGATGATTGGTTTTTACGTGCCGATGATCTGGAAGTAGATAACAAAGAACAAATTGTTACCGCTCGTAATGTAAGTATCCTATTTAAGGATGTGCCTATTTTGTATCTACCTTGGATGGATTTTTCATATAGCGGTAAACGTAAAACTGGCATGCTGTCACCAATCATTGGCAATACCGCCAAAAGTGGTGCTGAAATATCTTTACCATTTTATTTGAATATCGCGCCAAACGTTGATGCAACCTTGACTTCCCGCGTCATGTCAAAACGAGGCATTATGTTTAGCAATGAAATGCGTTATATGGGCGATACCACCCGTGGTAACTTGCAAGTAGATGTATTACCAAATGATTTACTTACCGAGCAAACACGCTATGGATTGAATTTAAGCCATTCTCAATATTTAGGTAAAGGGTGGCAAGGTAGTCTTGATTACAATAAGGTATCGGACGGTCGTTTTGTACGTGATTTAGCCAACAACTTGGCTGTCACAAGTCGAGTTAATCTGTTACAGCGTGCAGCAGCTTCATATAACACTGGCTTAGGTATTGGTGGTGCGATGAACTTTACTGCAGAAGTGCAAAGTTTCCAGACTTTGCAAGATCCGCGCTTACCTATTTCATCCCCTTTTAAACGTCTACCACAGTTCACCTTAAATGCCATTAAACGTAATGTCGCAGGTCTAGATTTTAATCTTAATAGCAGTTGGACTAATTTTTCGCATCAAACGTTAAGAGACGGCAAGCGTGCGGTATTTTTCCCTAGTGTCAGCATGCCATTACGAAATGCCTTTGGTTATATCACGCCAAAAGTCGGCTTACATTACACCCGCTATGACTTATCAACCACTAATGGTACACAAGGCAAAGACCCTGATCGAACACTACCTATTTTTAGTTTGGATAGTGGCGTGGTATTTGATCGTGAAACCTCAATACGTGGAAAAAAATTCACGCAAACATTAGAACCCCAGGCATTCTATGTTTATATTCCATTTAGAGATCAAAGTCTGCTACCTCTTTTTGATTCTGCAGAATCTGATTTTAGTTTTGCGCAAATGCTAACTGAAAATAGATTTAGTGGTAACGATCGGATTAATGATGCTAATCAAATTACCTTTGCACTGACCTCACGTTTACTTGAACCAAGTACTGGTATTGAACGATTACGGGTTGCCGTTGGTCAGCAGTTTCGTTTTTCTGATCGCAGGGTATTGTTGCAAGGACAACAGGTAACTAGTGGTAAAGCTGATTTTATTGCTGCACTTTCTGGACATATTACTTCTACCATCAGATCAGATACCAATATACAGTTTGATGAAAATGAATTACGTACCGAGAAAATCCGTACTGGCATTAGCTATCGACCAGAAGCTGGCAAAGTTATTAATCTAGGTTATCGTTTCACACGCGACATTCTGGAACAAGTAGACACCTCAGTTCAGTGGCCCTTTGCGGGAAATTGGAATACTGTCGCACGAATTAATTATTCGTTAGAAGATGATAAGCTACTAGCTGGACTTGCTGGATTTGAGTATCAATCCTGCTGTTGGTCGCTACGTTTTGTCTTGCAACGTTTTACAACAGCTACCCAAAGAACTTCTACCGCGCTTTTTGTACAGTTGGAGCTTAATGGCTTAATGGATATTGGTACTAATCCTCTGCGCACACTGCAACAAAGTATTCCTGGTTATTCCCAAGTTAACTAATAAATCATTTTATTAACATGCAAAAAAATATTTCTTTCATATTGCTAGCATTAACAGTAGTTTTGGTTATGTTGACAACCCCTATACAAGCCTCTGAATCATCAGATGAAATTCGCTCTATTGATCATATTGTAGCGATTGTTAACGAAGAAGTAATCACCAATCAAGAGTTACAGGAAGCGATTGCAACCGCTAGCGATCAATTGCTACAACAGGGCACACAACCACCTGATATGCAAATAATGGAAACACAGATTCTAGAGAGTATTATAGTGCGCAAGATTCAGCTACAACGTGCTAAAGAAATTGGCCTATCTCTTAGTGAAAGTGAACTAGATGAAACTATCCGTCGGATTGCTGATGAGAATAGTTTATCACTGCAAGATTTCTATTCCGCACTAGAGCAAGATGGCATCAGTTTTAACCGATTCCGTAACGATATCCGTGATGAAGTTATTATGGCCCGATTAAAGGAACGAGAAATTAATAACCAGGTAAACGTAACAGAAGGGGAGGTTGATAATTTTCTACGCACCCAAGAAACCTCTTCTATTGGCAATGATGACTATAGTATTGCCCATATTTTGTTACGGTTACCAGAACAGACAGATATCATCAAAATTGAAGAACAGCGTCTACGTATCGAAGAAGCAATGAGTAAATTACAAGCAGGCGAAGATTTTGCACAAATAGCAGCTGAATATTCAGATGCAGATGATGCTATGCGAGGAGGGGTGCTTGATTGGCGCCCAGTAGCACAAATGGGACCAAGGTTTGCGGAATTGTTATCAACTATGCAGCCAGGTGAATTAACACCAATCATTCAAAGTCCGGCCGGATTTCATATCCTTAAACTACTTGATAGACGTGAACGAGAAGTGCCAGTAGTTATTATTAATCAAACCAATCCACGTCACATACTAGTAAAAGTTAATGAACTAACTTCTGAAGATGATGCCTTGCATCGAATAACTCTATTGCAAGCACGTCTTAAAGATGGCGCTGATTTTGAAGAAATTGCTAGAGTTCATTCTGAAGATAACAGCGCCGCATCTGGTGGCGATCTAGGCTGGATCTCACCCGGCGATACAGTACCTAACTTTGAACAAGGAATGAATGCATTACTGCCCGGTCAAACCAGTGAGCCAATACAAACTCAGTTTGGTTGGCATATAATTCAAGTCATAGAACGACGCAACCAAGACATTAGCCAGGAACGACAGCGTCAAACAGCACATCAAGCAATTCGTGCACGCAAGGCAGATGTAGTAATTGAAGAATGGTTGCGACAACTACGTGATCAATCTTATATTGAGCATCTAATGGAAAATAAATCCATGCAACCAATTGATTAACTAACCAGAAATTATTATGTTTATTAGCGTTCTTGATCTTTTTAAAATTGGCATTGGACCATCAAGCTCACACACCATGGGACCTATGGTGGCTGCCAAAGACTTTTGTAACCGTGTACAGACATTGATTTCATCATCACATGATAACCAGTCAGATCTACACTTACGTTGCACATTACGTGGATCACTTGCCTTTACCGGAATTGGTCATGCAACTGATCGTGCAATCCTATTGGGAATCCATGGCTATACTCCACAATCACTTGCTGATCAAGATATTAACAGCTTAGTTAAAAAACTTTGGACACAACAAACAATTATTTTTGGCCAAGCAAAACCTATTTATTTCAATCCTCCCAAAGATATAATTTTTGATCGTGGTAAACAGCTACCAGAACACCCGAATGGCATCATCCTTGAGCTATTAGATAAAGCAGGCAATCAATTACTGACAGAAACCTACTTTTCTATCGGCGGTGGTTTTATTTTAACACTTGCTGAAATTGGTCAATTAGTTGCCCCACTTAAAATGGCAGACACTAATTCGTGTGGCTATCCTTTTGATTCAGCTAATTCGATGATGCAGATGTCAACAACCAGTGGCTTATCAATTGCTGCCATGAAACGTAGCAATGAACTAGAACGATTGTCAGAAACAGAACTTAACCATGGCTTAGATGCAATTTGGCAAGCCATGCATAATTGCATCAAAAATGGTTTAGCAGCAAACGGCAATTTGCCTGGCGGACTAAACATACCAAGACGTGCCAACGCATTATTTAAACAGCTAAATGAGAACCCACAACAAGCTAATCTAAACGACTGGTTATGTGCTTATGCAATGGCCGTCAACGAAGAAAATGCAGCCGGGCATATGGTAGTCACAGCACCAACTAATGGTGCTGCTGGAGTAATTCCAGCGGTTATCATCTATGCCATAGAACATGAAGGAATTAACCCGAAACAAATTCATGAATTTTTATTAGTTGCCGGTGCAATCGGTGGCTTAATTAAACATAACAGCTCAATTTCTGGTGCAGAGGTAGGTTGTCAAGGGGAGGTCGGTTCTGCTTCAGCAATGGCAGCAGCTGGTTTATGTGCTATTAAAGGTGGCTCATCAGCACAAATTGAAAATGCTGCCGAAATAGCTTTAGAGCATCACCTAGGTATGACCTGTGATCCAGTTGGTAGCCTGGTACAAGTGCCATGTATTGAACGTAATGGATTTGGTGCGATTAAAGCTTATGCTGCAGCTTCTTTAGCCATCAGAGGTGATGGTAAACATTTTATGTCATTAGACAATTGTGTTGCTGCCATGAAACAAACTGGCCTAGAAATGTCGGTAAAATACAAAGAAACCTCATTGGGTGGTTTAGCTGTCAGTGTGACTGAATGTTGAACCAAATACCTTGCAAGTGATTTTGGCATCCTTCATTAATCCAAAAGTAGTTTACACTTTTGATTTTTCTTTGGTGCCTATTTACCATCCCGTCATTCCTGCTAAAAACATGCAGGA
>JAJFJL010000166.1 GCA_021774055.1 Nitrosomonas sp.
TTACCCTGTATTTATGACCCTGAACCCGTTCATTCAAGCAAGGGAGGTTTTTCATCCAGCGCAAGAATTGCTAAGTTCAAAATAAAAACGATAGTTTTTATTTAAATACAATGACTTGTTTGTTTTTTGTCAGGCTTTCAGGGTTAATTAGTGTCTGAACGGAAACCCATAAAAATCTCTATTTACAATGGGTACAGTCACTTATTTGAAACCAAGGTTTTTTGAAAACCCACCGATATCAGTATAATTTACTAGAAATTGGGCCTCTTATCCTTAAACCTCAAAATCTTCGATTCATTATTTCCTATGTAATGCTTGCTAGGCAAAGGTTGCATGGTTTACGTTCAAACACTAATTAGGAATAATTATTCCTGGTAATCTAGCCATAACAGTGTGCACAATGGCTACCAACTCAAGACGGGACAAAACTTGCAATTAAGAAACGTCCCACTCGTTATTCCTGCATGTTTCTAGCAGGAATCCAGGGATGGATAGCCCCGGCATGGATTCCTGCTAAATGCGTACAGGAATGACGGTGGGTAGACATTGAAGGATGCCATATTTTGTCCCGTTCTAAACTGATAGCCTGCACAATGTACCTGGGGGAGACACATAAAAGGTTTAAATTCTATAGTAGCTGGTTTTTCAACCTGACGATTAGGATAAATAACCAAAGCTAACCAGCACCGTTTTGGTTGGTGTATACGCAAATATAGGGTTATTTCGCTGATAAACCGAGCATAGAAATCAACATCTGGCTGATATTGTACTTCTACAAAAATAATCGGTTGGTCTCTATTACGTTCTGCTAGGAGCCTGTTTCCATTTCGCGTTAGTTAGTTAATTAAACGTCTTAAAAACACGCAATCAAGAATACAATTTATATTTCAATTGCCTACACTAAAACAGCAGCAACCCATAGTATTATCTCAGGTTAAGTGCATACCTACCCTACAATCGTTTCATCGCACGCTTTCTTCGCGCTTCCTTAGGATCAATAATCAACGGACGATAGATCTCAATACGGTCGCGGTGGTTTAACACTGTTTTAGGTTTGACTAATTTGCCAAAAATACCAATTTTATTTTTGGTAATATCGATTTCAGGGAATAACTTAACCAGCTCAGAAAGTGTTATTGCTTGCTCTACCGTTGTTCCATCAGAAACCTGCAAACATTTTAGAGTTTGATTGTTTGGTAGAGCATAAATTAATTCGATATCAATCTTCTTAATCATCAACACCATGCAGATCTTCTGCACGTTTTATAAATGATTCCATAAAGCTGTTCGCAATAACATAAAACACTGGACCAACCAATTTCTCTAGTAATTTATGTGAAAACATATAGTGCAGGCGAAATTCTATTTTGCATGCATTATCTGACAAGGGAATAAATCTCCAGTGACCATCTAAGTGTTCAAAAGGACCATCCAGTAATGTCATTTCGATTAAACCTGGAGGTTGACGTGTGTTTTCAGTTGTAAAACTATGTTTAACATGATGGTAATTTATTTTAATCGTAGCATGTGTGATTATTTCATCTTGTGGGTCTACTGTTGTACCACCACACCACGGTAAAAATTCAGGATAATCTTCAACAGAATCAACTAATTTAAACATTTGCTCTGCTGAGAATTCAACTAATGCTGTTTTTTCTATTTCTGCCATAAAAGTAAATAAACTGCTTCGGTGAGGTATGATTAAAAAGCTGATAAAATGTGCTAAATTTTAAAAACCACTGATTTTTTCAATATGAGTATCGTCCAAAACAAAAAAGCTTTTCATGATTTTTTCATTGAGGAGAAATACGAGTCCGGTGTGGTTTTTGAAGGCTGGGAAGTCAAAGCAATTCGTGCCGGACGGATCCAATTAAAAGAAGCCTATGTTATTATTCGCAATAGTGAATTATTCCTAATTGGTTGTCATATTAGTCCTTTGTCAACGGCATCAACGCATATTAACCCAGATCCAATACGAACACGTAAGCTCCTGCTTCATGCAGAAGAAATAAAACGTCTTATCGGCAAAGCCGAGCGTGCTGGGTATACTTTGGTTCCGCTTGATATGCATTATAAAGCAGGGAAGATAAAGTTGGAAATCGGTCTGGCAAAAGGTAAGAAACAGCATGATAAACGTGAATCGGAAAAACAGCGTGAATGGGAACGTGATAAGCAGCGAATAATGCGTGCAAAATAGGGCACCCTTCAATATTCGGTTTACATTTTTTGAAAACAAGGTGTTATATTAAAACGTTATTTAATGTAACTATCACGAAACACCAACCTCGTCATTCCTGCGTGTTTTTAGCAGGAATGACGAGGTGGGTAAATAGGCACCAAAAAAGTTAACTTGATTCTTTCAAAATTAAAAATATAAACTGCTTTTGAATCAATATGAAGGATATCCAAAACAGTAACACCTAGTACCTTGTACGCTAAATAACCTGGAAAATCTGTGGCACAAATTACCGATAACTGCGTTGAAGAAGCTTGACGTACACTCAATATGTCTGCGCTTCTTCGCCTTGTTCTCGACAATTTCTGCATTCCCCATATTTTCCAGGTTATTTAGCGTACAAGGCACTAGATCCTACAAATGATCATACATATTTTGCACAACAGATTGTTGCACACTATATGCATGATCACTTACAGTGATCTAGGTAACAATCAGTACGTTCTTCTATCTAGGCTTTGTATTGCATATTTGCTACCAGGTTTAGATAGAATTTTTAAACCTTCTCTTAAAATAATTGTATATGCAAAAACCTATTGCCATTTGGTTATTAATTTGTTGTGCCATGGTTTATGCCATGGTGGTTGTTGGCGGTGTCACACGTTTGACAGACTCAGGTTTGTCCATTGTTGAATGGCAGCCAATCGTTGGCACTATGCCTCCTATTACTCAAGGTGACTGGGATGAACTACTAGATAAGTATCGTGAAACACCGCAGTATCAAAAAGTAAATGCTGGTATGAACGTAGATGAATTTAAAAATATCTTTTGGTGGGAGTATTTTCATCGCTTACTAGGGCGTGCAATCGGCGTAGTATTTTTTATTCCTTTTGTTTATTTTCTGATACGTAAGAAAATAGATCGACCATTAGGAATAAAATTATCTGGAATTTTTGTATTAGGTGGGCTGCAAGGGTTAATGGGCTGGTATATGGTCATGAGTGGCTTAGTGAATGATCCTCATGTTAGCCAATATCGATTGACTGCACATTTAGGCTTAGCCTTTGTTATTTATGCCGCCTTGCTTTGGGTCGCGATGGGGTTGCTATCCCCCCAAACAAATAATAATCAAGCAGGTAATCACAAGGAATTACCTAGCTTGCGGCGTTTTTCTACTGTACTAACCTCACTTATTTTTATAATGATTTTATCGGGGGGATTTGTTGCTGGCATTAGAGCTGGCTTGGCGTACAATACTTTTCCGCTGATGAATGGATACCTGATACCTCCGGACCTATTTTTATTAGAACCATGGTATCGTAATTTCTTTGATAACATAACGACAGTTCAGTTTAATCACCGCGTAATAGCCTGGATTTTGGCAATTTTAGTGCCAGTTTTCTGGTTTAAATCCCTAAAATGTCAATTATCTGATTCAGCTCGCTTAGCTTGTCACTTTCTGTTGGTTGCCTTAGTGATCCAAATTAGTTTAGGCATTGCAACCTTATTGCAAGCAGTTCCACTAACCTTGGCCGCTTCTCATCAAGCAGGTGCAATGCTGTTGTTTACGGCAGCACTTTGGGTAAATCATAAATTACGTGATTCTTAGAAGCCTAAATCTTGCTCTTACTCCTAGATCCAACAAGTTATAACGTATAGGGTCTAGTGCCTTGCACGCTAAATAGCGTGCAAGGCACTAGGTGAAAAACCAATACTATCTGCAATAAAAGCATGCTCACTTATACAGCTTCAAATAAGCATTTATTAGCTTATTTTCAACTGCATACCAACAAACCAATCATTTGTATTGGATATACTTATAGTTATCAGCAAATTGATTGATAATTATTCTTATTCGTAATATAGTCACCGCTGTTTTTTGTCTATTATTCAACCTTTATTCCACCACTACGCATGTAATTTTAGGTTGAAATCATTTGTAATAGGAAGTTATACAATGCTAAAACTATATTTCAATCGCCTAGTTATCACATTATTCTGCTTTGTTTCTTTGTTTTTTATTAGCTCGGCACAGGCAGAACAGGTAGTTGTTTATTCTGCACGAATAGAACAGTTAATTAAGCCAATGTTTGATGCGTTTACTAGGGATACAGGAATCAAGGTTAGATACACCACAGATAAAGAAGGTGCTTTACTTGCTAGATTAAAAGCTGAAGGTAAACATACACCAGCCGACATGCTAATTACGGCAGATGCTGGAAATTTATGGCAAGCATCAAATTTAGGATTATTGAAACCAGTTACCTCAGAGATATTATCTACAAACATTCCTGAGCATTTGCGTGACCCAGGAAATACTTGGTTTGGGTTATCAATTCGTGCCCGCACACTGGTTTATAACACTAACAAATTAAAACCGGCAGACTTGCTTAGTTATGAGGACTTAGCGCAGCCAAAATGGAAAAATCATTTGTGCTTACGCACATCCAAGAAAGTTTATAACCAATCCTTGGTTGCTATGATGATCGCCGAGCATGGTGAAGCTGAAACTGAAAAAATAGTACGCGGTTGGGTTGCTAATCTTGCTACCGATCCATTGTCCGACGATACCAGAGCAATGGAATTTGTAGCTGCTGGGCGGTGTGATGTTACTGTTGTGAATACCTATTATTACGGTCGCTTAATGAAAAAAAACCCATCATTACCATTAGCTGTTTTTTGGCCTAATCAGGAGAGTAGCGGGGTTCATGTGAATATTTCTGGCGCAGGCATTACCCGTCACAGTAACAACGAACCGGCAGCAATTAAATTATTAGAGTATTTATCTTCTGCAAAAGCACAAAATTTATTTGCTGACGTTAATATGGAATATCCGGTTAATCCAGCAATTGCACCAGATGCCAATGTCGCCGCCTGGGGTAGCTTTAAACAAAACCCGATGAATTTGGCCAAGGCAGGAGAATTACAAGCAGCTGCGGTTAAGTTGATGGATCGTGCAGGCTACCGGTAATGATTTAAAGTGAGAGATGAAGCGACTACTACAACCATAACAACGAGAATTGTTAACACTAAATTTTCTTGTTTGTTATCAGCTATTGGTAACTATGTAACGGCTTGGCGATTACTGGTGTTTTTTGTTGCCATATTGGTATTAATTCCAATTGGAGTTGTTCTTGCGTCTTTCTTTTCACCTACCAGTGATATTTGGTTGCATTTAGTTGAAACAACGTTACCTGGTTTATTGGTTAATACTTTCTGGTTAGCATTGGGTGTAGTACTAGGAACCACTTTTCTGGGTGTTAGTCTTGCCTGGTTTACTGCGGTATATGAATTTCCTGGGCGTAATTTTTTTTCCTGGGCGCTGTTGTTACCACTGGCTATGCCTGCCTACGTAACTGCATTTGTTGCCCTCGCTTTATTTGATTTTACCGGCCCGATACAAACTGCCCTACGTGTCTGGTTAGATTCTGACCTACTTTGGTTTCCAGATATCCGCGGCAGATTGGGCGTAATAATTGTAATGACCCTAGCATTTTATCCATACGTTTATTTACTGGCACGAAATGCTTTTTTAACACAAGGCAAACGTTCACTGGAAGCTGCGCAGTCGCTGGGTCTTAATCGGCGACAAGGTTTTTTCAAAGTTGCATTGCCAATGGCACGTCCCTGGATTGCTGGCGGCGTAATGTTAGCACTTATGGAAACACTAGCAGATTTTGGTACGGTAGCGGTATTTAATTACGATACTTTTACTACTGCGATTTATAAAGCATGGTTTAGTCTATTTTCCTTGACTGCAGCGTCACAACTTGCCTCTATATTAATTATTCTAATTTTTGTGTTGATTTTCTTAGAGCAGCATTTTCGTTCACGGATGCGCTATGCAGAAAACAAAAAAAGCCAGCATGCTAATAGAATTAAATTGACTGGCTGGCGTAGCTGGTCAGTCGCTAGTTTTGTTTTTACGGTTTTGTTCTTTGCCTTTCTTTTGCCGGTAACACAGTTAGGTGTTTGGTCGATACAATCGCTGACACAAGATTTTGATCAACGTTATCTAGAGTTCCTATGGCATTCATTATTACTTTCTGGGCTCGCCGCATTACTCACTTGTTCAATTGCAATTTTAATGGTTTATGCTGTACGTCGCCATCCTGATGGCATTACTCGCACTGCTGTGCGTATTGCAACCATTGGTTATGCGTTACCTGGAGCGGTGTTAGCGGTAGGAGTATTTGTTCCATTAGTGTGGTTAGATACCCAGTTAAGTGAATTGGCAATGCAATGGTTTAATATCGAAACTGGATTATTAATTCAGGGTACTTTGGCCATTATGCTGGTTGCTTACATGACACGTTTTTTAGCTGTCAGCCATTTTCCAATTGATAGTGCCATGCAACGTATCCCACGCAGTATTGATGAAGCTGCTATAGGCCTTGGTTTAAATCACAGCGCGGTATTACAAAAAATACATTTGCCAATCTTAAAATCAGGGATTTTTACCGCAGCCACTTTGGTATTTATTGATGTAATGAAAGAAATGCCTATTACCTTAATGACCAGACCTTTTGGCTGGGATACTCTCGCTGTGCGTATCTTTGAAATGACTTCAGAAGGTGAATGGGAGCAAGCTGCCCTACCCTCAATTACACTGGTATTGGCAGGCATTATCCCGATTATTATATTTATGCGTCAAACTGAAAAATAACCGCACATAGATGAAATCATTATTACTTAATTTGAAGCATATTCAGCACAGTTATGGACAGCAAATGATTGTTAATAACTTGTCATTGACACTTGAAAAAGGTGCCATTGGCTGCTTATTGGGACCAAGTGGGTGCGGTAAAACCACGGTATTGCGCTGCATTGCTGGTTTCGAACCAATATCATCTGGGGAAATTTTTATTAATGATATTAGGGTTAGTAGCACTAATTCATCTTTGCCACCTGAGAAACGGCGAATTGGCATGGTTTTTCAAGATTACGCACTATTCCCACATCTAACAGTTGCCGCGAACATTAATTTTGGCCTGCACCAACTAGCCAAAAATGATCGTAAGTTGCGAGTTGATGAATTACTGCAGACAGTTGGGCTGACTAACGATGCTAATAAATACCCGCATGAATTATCTGGTGGCCAACAACAACGTGTGGCGCTTGCCCGTGCTTTAGCTCCTAAACCTGATTTACTGTTGTTGGATGAGCCTTTTTCTAATCTAGATGTAAGTTTACGTGAACAATTAAGCTTAGAAGTGCGTGATATTATAAAAAACCAAGGTACTACCGCTATTCTGGTTACGCATGATCAACATGAAGCTTTTGCCTTAGCAGATGAAATTGGAGTAATGAATCAAGGTGAAATTCAGCAACTAGATAGTGCCTATAACCTATATCATCGCCCAGCAAATCGTTTTGTAGCTAACTTTATTGGCCAGGGTGTTTTTGTCCTAGGTAAAGTATTAGCTCCTAATCAGATAAAAATTGAATTAGGTGTTTTATCTGGAGATGTCCCTCCGCACTGTTTAGATAAATGTAGTATCTGTGGCAAAGGTTGCTATGTTGATGTCTTGTTACGACCAGATGATATTATCCACGATGATGCCAGCTCTTTACAGGCAATAGTAATGCATAAAGCTTTTCGTGGTGCTGAAATTTTATATACTTTATGCTTAGGTGATGGAAGCACTGTATTGTCACTGGTACCAAGTCATCATAATCATACCATTGGTGAGAAAATAGGTATTAAACTGGAAGCTGATCATGTGGTGGCATTTAATTAAAACTTATATTTTATAAGTTGTTATATGTTCCATAAAAATATTCCACACAAATATTTACGCCATGAAACAAATTATTGTACGATTACGTGTGCGACCATTCACAAGATCTAGACGGAACTATTGTGCCGACAGTGTTAAGAATAGGACCCTATAAGTTTTACTTTTATAGTCATGAACCAAATGAGCCTGCACATGTGCATGTTGATCGTGATGAATCATCGGCAAAATTCTGGCTAAATAAACCACAGTTAGCAAGAAATATTGGCTTCTCTGCGAAAGAACTAAATAAAATTTTTAAAATTGTAAATGAACATAAGTATGAATTATTGGAGGCTTGGAATGGGTATTTTAGCAAAAAATGCAGATGAGCGCGTTAAGGATGTCCATATTTTAGAACATATTATTTCTGTTGATCTTATGGATGGAAGAAGCATTTCTGTTCCTTTAATTTGGTATCCACTTTTAAATAATGCGACGAATGAACAACGTTTACATTGGGAAAAGTGTGGCGGCGGATATGGTATTCATTGGCCTGACATTGATGAATACCTTAGTACTGAAGGTTTACTGCGAGGTGTGCCAGCTCCTGCAAATAATTAGATTGCTCCGTGTTATTTGTACGATCACTTGCTGACTAAAGTTAGGCTACTAACTCAAGACGGGACAAAACTTGTAATTAAGAAACATCCCACTCGTCATTCCTGCATGTTTCTAGCAGGGATCCAGGATGGATGGCACCGACATGGATTCCTGCTAAAGGCATGCAGGAATGACGGTGGGTAGGCATTGAAGGATGCCATATTTTGTCCCGTTTTAAACTGGCAACCCTAAAGCATTTAATGTAATACCTGAATCTTACAAACACTATATAATTCTAGCTAATAAATTCAAAAGGTTAACCATGAAAGAATTAATTGCAGGACAAAAAACAAAATTAAGTGATTTAACTCAGAGTCAAGATCTGGTTATTGGCACACGGGTTGAATTTGATTCACCGGTAGAGGCAGATTTCTCTTGTTTCGGTGTCGATCAAGATGGTCAATTATCTGATGACCGTTATATGATTTTTTATAACCAAAAAAACTCTCCTTGTAATTCAATTAAAATTTCAAATAAACAAGATTCTGATTCAGAAACATTTTCTGTTAATTTAGCAAAAATACCTGAAACTATTAAGAAACTAGTTTTCACAGTAACTATTGATGGGGCACAGTCTATGAGTCAGGTCAAATCAGGTTATTTAAGGATTTCTGATGGCTCTACAACTGTTGCCAAGTTTGATTTTGATGGCAAGCAGTTTAACCAGGAACGAGCTGTCATAATTGGTGAAATTTATTTTAAAAGCGTTTGGCGTTTTGGTGCTGTTGGTCAAGGGTTTAATGGTGGATTAAATGCACTGCTAGCACATTTTGGCGGCGAAGAAGAAGCTAAAGCGGAGGCTGCTCCAGCACCAGCACCTGCTCCAACTCCAGCTAAATCAAGCCTTAAATTAAGCAAAATCACGCTAGATAAAAAAGGTGATAAGAAGTCTATTTCGTTAGAGAAAACTGGCTCGGTACAGCCTATTCATATTAATTTAAACTGGGATGCAGGGGAATCTAAAAAGGGACTTTTTGGTTTTGGTGCTAGTGCTCCTGACCTTGATTTAGGCTGTTTCTTCCGCATGACCGATGGCGGCAAAGGCGTCATCCAACCACTAGGTGATTCATTTGGTGACAAATCACAATGGCCTTATATTCTATTAGATAAAGATGATCGTAGTGGCAGCGCCAGTGATGGTGAAAATATGGTTATTTATCGACCTGACTTGGTGGATTTTGTAGTTATATTTGCGATGATTTACGAAGGTGCAGCAGACTTTTCTTCTGTCAACGGAAGAGTCACGATTAAAGATCCTAAAGGAAATGAAATATTTATAAAGCTTAACGCACCGGATAAAGGAGCACCTTTTTGTGCAGCTGCATCCTTTAAGAAGAATGGCTCAAGTTTTGATTTAGTTAAAGAAGAAAGATATTTTAGCCAAGGACATAAAGAAGCCGACGAATATTACGGCTTTGGTTTCAAATGGCAAAGAGGAAGCAAGTAAATTGCCTAGGAGCCTGTCGGACTTATGAGTTTCGGCTGCAAATTCGGAGAAGTCGGCCCAAATCCTCCCCGGTTTTCGTTAAATATGCTCAATATTCGCCTCAAACCAGTGAGAATTTGGCCT
>JAJFJL010000167.1 GCA_021774055.1 Nitrosomonas sp.
CTACTTCACCGTCAATTGTTTCATAGATTTTATTTTGCATGAAATACTTATTGATATTTCTAAAGAATAAAGTTCACTATATGAAACAATCTGTTGTGCAAAATGTATGTGATCACTTGTAGTGATCTAGGTTGAATTATATGACCTTGCGAAGTATATAAATTGTAGACTTAGTGGTAGGTGTGATGGTGTTTGGAAGAACCTACAAAGTTTTTAATATTTAACTAGTTGTAAGATCTAGGTTTCGTTTTGCCGTATATTTGAAATTCCACGGTGACCAATGTCACTGCGCATTTGATAGCCATCAAATTTAATTTGTTTGGCGATTTGGTAGGCTTTTTGCTGTGCCATTTTAATATTATCACCTAATGCCGTGACGCATAGGACGCGCCCACCAGAGGTTACAAATTCTTTACCATTGTTGCCACCCATACAAGTTCCAGAATGAAAGATATGGAATGTATCGGTTGTTTTTTGTTTCTCTGATAAGGCGGTTAAACCGGTAATAACATCATTCTTTCGTGGGGTCTTAGGGTAATTATGGGCTGCCATGATTACCCCAAGTGCAACACGACGATCCCACTCAATTTCGGCTCTATCAAGTGTGCCATCCAGTGCTTGCTCAATTAAGGTTAAAAGATCACTTTTTAGCCGTAACATCATAGTTTGTGTTTCTGGATCACCCATACGACAATTGAATTCCAGCACTTTAATATCGTTATCTGGTGTAATCATTAGTCCAGCATAAAGAAATCCAGTATAGCGGGTATCTTCCTGTTCTAAACCTTTTATCGTCGGATGAATAATTTCACGCATTATTCTGGCGTGGTATTGCGGAGATATAAATGGTGTTGGAGAATAGGCACCCATTCCGCCAGTGTTTGGTCCTTGATCACCGTTTTGTAGACGTTTGTAATCTTGACTAGTTGCCAGTGGCAAGGCTTCGTGCCCATCGACCATAACAATGAAACTAACCTCTTCACCTTGCAAAAATTCTTCAATTATAATTTTTGCGCCAGCCTGTCCCATATTTTTTTCAACCAGCATTAAATCAACCGCAGCATGTGCCTGTTCTAATGTTGTAGCAACAACGACACCTTTTCCAGCAGCTAAACCATCAGCTTTAATAACAATAGGGGCGGTTTTATTATCTAGATACTGATGAGCATCCGTTGGGTTACTAAATGTTGCATAATCTGCTGTTGGGATATTGTGCCGCTGCATAAATGACTTGGAATAGTCTTTTGATATTTCAAGTTGTGCAGCTTGTTGTGTTGGACCAAAAATAGGTAAATTTTCTGCGTTAAAAGCATCGACAATACCGTCTGCAAGAGGAGCTTCAGGACCAACTACAGTAAGTTCAATGTTATTTTTTTTAACAAATTCAACTAAATCTGGAATAGCTGTAATTGGGAGATTCTCCAGACCATGTTCTAACGCAGTGCCAGCATTACCTGGTGCGACATAAACTTTACGAACACGTGCTGACTGTGCCAATTTCCATGCTAAAGCATGTTCTCTACCACCGCTACCAATAACCAGAAGTTCCATTTGTACTAATGCCTAAAATGTCGAATATTAGTAAATACCATAGCTATTCCATGTTCATCTGCAGCAGCAATAACTTCTGCATCACGAATACTACCACCAGGTTGAATAACAGCTTTTGCACCAGCTTCAACAACCACGTCCAAACCATCTCTAAAAGGAAAAAATGCATCTGATGCAACAACTGAATTTGTTAATGATAATTCTGCATTTTGTGCTTTAATTGAGGCGATACGTGCGCTATCTATGCGACTCATTTGTCCAGCACCAACACCTAGTGTTTGGCCGTTTTTACAGAACACGATAGCATTAGATTTAACAAATTTAGCAACTCTCCAAGCAAATAAAAAATCCTGTAATTGTTGTGAAGTTGGTTGTACTTTAGTGACAACTTTAAGTTCATTAAGTGAAATATTATGATTATCTGGTGTTTGCACCAATAAGCCACCACCAACACGCTTGAAATCGAATAAATTGCTTCCAGAATGATCTGGTAAAGTAAGTACGCGAACATTTTTCTTTTGGGCTAGGACTTGTTTGGCATTTTTAGTTATTCCTGGTGCCACGATTACTTCGACAAATTGTTTAATGACTGCTTCTGCAGTTGCTTCATCTAACTCGTGATTGAAAGCAATAATTCCACCAAATGCAGATGTTGGGTCGGTTGCAAGAGCTAGTTGATAAGCGCTAAGTGAATTATCAGCTACAGCAACACCGCAAGGGTTCGCATGTTTAATAATTACGCAAGAAGGTTTGTCAAATGTTTTGACACATTCCCAGGCGGTATCAGTATCCGCAATATTATTAAATGATAACTCTTTGCCTTGCAGTTGTGTATATCCCGCTAGACTGCCAGGAACCGGTTTTAGATCACGATAAAATGCTGCATCTTGATGTGGATTTTCGCCATAACGTAATGATTGGGCCTTGCTAAAATTAAGGTTAAGCTGCTCAGGAAAACAGTTTTGTTTCTGATCAGGTTCAATAGCTGTTAAATAATTACTAATTGCACTGTCATATGCAGCAGTATGTGAAAACGCTTTTTGTGCAAATTTAAACCGTTGCTGTGTATCAATATTGCCGTCGGTAGTATTAATTTCTGCTAACAGTGGTACATAATCATTATGATCAGTCA
Source organism: Nitrosomonas sp. (assembly GCA_021774055.1). Classification (GTDB taxonomy): domain Bacteria; phylum Pseudomonadota; class Gammaproteobacteria; order Burkholderiales; family Nitrosomonadaceae; genus Nitrosomonas. The sequence continues at coordinate 2,684 of JAJFJL010000167.1, forward strand.
CAATGATTACATGTTGGTAATTTTTGGCCGCAGCACGAACCATAGTAGGACCACCAATATCAATATTTTCAATGGCATCTTCAATACTACAGTCATGTTTTTCAATAGTCTGTGTAAATGGATAAAGATTAACAATAACTAAGTCAATCGTTGGAATTTCTGCTTTATCCATTGCCGCCATATGCTCTGGTAGATCTTTACGTGCCAGAATGCCAGCATGAATTTTAGGGTGGAGGGTTTTAACACGTCCGTTAAGCATTTCTGGAAAACCAGTGTAATCACTAACCTCAGTAACTTTAATATTTGTATCCTGAAGTAATTTAGCAGTACCTCCAGTCGACAGAATCTCAATTCCCAATTGTTCTAGTCCTTGCGCTAGTTTAATAATTCCAGTCTTATCTGAAACACTAATTAGTGCACGTTTTATTGTCATTCTCTTGCCTTATTTTATTTTGAGTTGCTTGATCTTGTTACGTAATGTATTACGATTAATACCTAGTAATGCAGCTGCTTGAGTTTGATTGCCATTAGCATGTTGCATGGCGAGTTCAATCAATGGTTTTTCTACACTATGGATTACCATATTATATATAGGGCAGGGTGGTTCACCTTCAAGGTCTTTAAGATAGCGATCGACAGCATTACGTACGCAACAAGCAATTTCGTTCTCGTTGATATGAGTCATACTGCTAGTTCCTTACGTTCGATATAAGTCAATCGTTGATCGTAATCAGCAAGTTCATTAAAAAATGTATGAGTTGCTGAGATTTGTTGTTCGACTGTTTGTAATTGATTCATAGCATGACGGAAAGCAGCAGAGCCTACAAGCCCTTTGGTATACCAAGAAATATGTTTGCGCGCGATACGTACACCTGAATATTCACCATAGAAATTATATAGGTCATGTAGGTGGTCAATTAATATGCTGTGAATTTCATTTACTTGTGGTGTAGGTAAATGATTTCCAGTGCTAAGATAATGATCAATTTCACGAAAGATCCATGGCCTACCTTGTGCAGCGCGACCGATCATAATTGCATCAACACCAGTATATTCAAGTACTTCCTTAGCCTTTATTGGCGTTGAAATATCTCCGTTTGCGATAACTGGAATATTAATAGCAGCTTTGACCGTTGCAATTGTGTCATATTCAGCTTGACCTTTATAGGCACAAGCACGTGTACGTCCATGTATGGCCAGCGCTTGTATTCCAGCATCCTCGGCAATATGTGCGATAGCTAAGGCATTTTTCTGCTTAGTATCCCATCCAGTTCTAATTTTCAAAGTAACTGGAATATCAACAGCCTTAACAATTGTGTTAAGTATTTTTCCAACTAAAATTTCATCTTGTAACAAGGCTGAACCAGCCATAACATTACAAATCTTTTTAGCCGGACAACCCATATTAATATCAATAATCTGTGCACCTTGTGAAGCGTTATAACGCGCTGCTTTTGCCATCATTTCAGGGTCGGAACCTGCAATTTGCACTGATATTGGAGAAACTTCACCGTCATGATTTGCTCGTCGCCGAGTTTTTTCAGAACCCCATAATAATGAATTACTGGAGATCATTTCTGACACAGCCATTCCCGCCCCCATTTTTTTGCAGAGCTGTCGGAATGGTCTATCTGTAACACCTGCCATAGGGGCAACAATTAGATTGTTTTTTAGATTATAGGGGCCTATTTGCATGGTGTATTATTAAGTTAGGCGAGTAAGTGGATTAATGAATTATGTATTAACAAGAATTGATAAAATAAAATAAAATACTAGCTACCTCGCGCGCCAAATATCATACGGCGCGCTACAAAACGTTTCAGTGGTGGTAAGCAATCAAGTGCGCTAAGGCCTAATCCATTCATATTTCTTAATAATAAGTTATCATTAGAGAAAAGTTTGATTAGAGAGTCTGTAAATATACGACCAGCACCACTATCAGTTTGTCGTTGTTGGCGATAGTTTGCAAGCATGGTTGGTGTTCCAATCTCAGTTTCTGATGCAAGAATCTCATGTGCTAGCTCCCAAGCATCACGCAGTCCTAAATTAAATCCTTGTCCTGCAACTGGATGTAGAGTTTGCGCTGCATTACCGACTAAGGCAATTCGTTGTGATGTAACTGGTGTAGCATATTTTAGTGCCAGAGGAAAACCAGAGCGTTTCCCTGCAGTAATAAACTTACCAAGCCGGTCGCCAAAATGTGCATGTAGTCGAGAAAGAAAGTCTGTTTCGTTCAAGGCAAGAACTTCTTTGGCCGCAGATGGATCAACTGTCCACACTAAAGCAAAATCATCTCCTGACGGTAACATAGCAACCGGACCATCTGGTGTGAAACGTTCATAAGCAATGCCAGACTGTCGAATTTGCGTTTTGATGTTAGCAACGATGGCCCACTGTTGATAATCTTGTATATTATAATTAATATCTTTAATTTGCCCAGTTAAATGGCCACCATCCGCCAATACTAACAATTTTGCGGTGATTTGTTTTTTTACGCCAGCATGCTCAAACTCAACCTGACCCTGCTTGGTGTCAGTTGTGAATTTGGTAACTTTTGCTCCAGCTAGATAATTAGCCTTACTTTTTTGTAACAGTGAATGCATAGCCCGGAACAAATTATGATAGTTCACCACATAGCCTAAAGCAGGTACTCCCGCATCATCAGCAAGTAATACTGTACGCCCTAAGCTCCCTTGATTAGAAATATGAATAGTTGTAATCGGTGTGGTGTGTGATAGTTCATGCCAAGCATTTAGATGTTCAAGAATTAAACGGCTGCCATGAGACAATGCGAGGGGGCGTGGATCTTCGTTTTCTTCAGGAACTCCACGTGCTTCCAATATCAAGGTTGAAAGTCCGCTATCTTGTAGGGTCAGCGCCAATGCCATGCCAACAGGACCGCCGCCAATAATTATTGTGTCGTAGCACTCAGTTGCCATAACATGCTCTTATGGTAATCTTCAATAGCATAATCTTTGACTTTTCTTTAGAATTTAGCTAGAGAGAATAACATAGCTAATACCAGGAGGAAATGAGGTGATTATTGTAGTTTGATGTGATATAGGGCAAGTATTTTAGTGTAAAAAATCTTGTGAGTTGTTGCACGGTTAACTAGTAATATGTTGTTTATAATGCTGAATTAAATTGCAATTAATTTACTAATAAATATTAAAAAATAATTGATTTTGTATTCTGTAATCGGCTTTGATACAGGATTTAAGTGGCACAGGTACCATAGTTAAGAATAAAATGCACCATTAGGAATAAGATACATCAAATTTTTTTGGTGTAATTCTTTGATTCAACGCTAAATTAATTTTTCTATTAAAGGAAGTGTAGTATGACTTTGTTGAAGAAATATAACTTTATATTAATTTTATTAGCTTTATTTTGCCTGACAACTAATAGTTGGGCGAATGCTGAAAATAATGCACTTATTGCAGAAGCTAGTAAAGGTCGCGCCTCTCAAGTAAAGAGTTTGCTAGAAAATAATCAATTTGATCATGATCAGCTGAATATGGCATTAATGGCAGCGATAAAAAGAGGTAGCCAGCCGGTGGTTCAGCAATTACTTGATGCCGGTGCGGATGTGCATACTAAAGCTTACGGCTTGACTGCATTAATGAAAGCAGCGCGTGATGGTCGTCATCTAGTTGTGGAAACTTTAATTGCGGCCGGTGCTAATGTAAATGACACCACAGAAGATGGAACTACAGCACTAATACTTGCATCAGAAAAAGATCGCCCGCAGGTGGTGACATTATTGCTTAGAACTGAAGCTAAAATTAATGCGGCAAGATCTGATGGTATAACTGCTTTGATGTTATCAGCACAAGGCGGTCATAGAGATGTTGTACGAATGTTATTAAATGCCAAAGCTGATACTAATATTAGTTTAGAAAATGGTGCAACAGCTTTAATGTTGGCAGCACAGCATGGTCATCAAGGGGCACTGTATGCACTTATAGCAGCCGGTGCAGATGTTAATGCTAAGGCAAAAAATGGTGTAACAGCATTAAAATTAGCAACCATGCATCGACATCAAGAAGCTGTTGGGCTACTTAAGAAATCAGGTGCCAAATAGTATTGTTGTATTTATACTAATATCAATTAATAAGTTATACCTAGATCACTTGCAGGATCTAGGTTATATATATCTACTGAAGCGATATCTGTTTTAGAATAATTAGTTTTATTAAAATTTTTTAAGTAAAGGAAATTTCGAATGAATGTATTGGTCGTCCCATTAATTACTATTTCATTATTGATACTTAGCGGTTGTGGAGAAGAAATAGAAGATAAACCAGAAACTAGCGAACCTATGGTATTTATAGATGAAATGACATCTATGAATGAATTACCTGCTATCTTAGGAGAAGGTTTAACGCCGGAAGAAAGAGAAGAGATGATGAATCAAATTTTACCAACTGGGTCAGATGATGACGTAACACCAGGGGAAAAATTTCAAGAATTACTAGAGCAAGCGAAAGCAGGGGATGCTAAAGCGCAGACTGAATTAGGTGTAATGTATTATACCGGTGAAGCGGTTTCTAAAAATGCAGCTGGTCAAGTTTTAGACCATGACCCAGGGCTAGCTGCTGGTTGGTTTTATCGTGCAGCTGAGCAAGGTTATGCTGATGCGCAATTTAATCTTGGCCTGATGTATGCAAATGGAGAAGGTGTTGATACAGATATGGCTAAAGCTGTTGAACTATTTCATCAAGCTGCCGAACAAGATAATGTTGATGCACAAAATAACCTTGCTGCCATGTATTACACTGGAGAAGGTATTGCTAGAGATGTAGATAAAGCAATTGAATGGTTTGAAAAAGCCGCTGGACAAGGTAATGCTGATGCAACAGCAAATCTTGAAGCAATTAGAGCTGCAGGTCAGTAAATTAGTAACCAATGTAAGATTCATAGAATTTTGCTTGACGAAGGCAACAGGTCTGTTTACCATGAAACCGGAAAGTGGTGTGTGGTGTGGTTAAGCGCTGCTTTTGTGTGTTTCTCTAACTTTTCTTTAAGGATTACTATGTCATTTTTAAAAAAGACATTATTAGCTAGTATTGCTCCAATCGTATTATCTGGTATGTTGATGTCTCAAAGCACACCGATAGAAGCTTCTGATAAGCATCATGGACATGATAAAAGATACGCAAAGTTTACTAAAGATAACGACTTACTCCAGCCTCGTGATTATCGTGAGTGGGTATTCGTTGGTACATCTATTACACCAAATGATATGAATGATGATAATCCAGCTTTTCCTGAGTTTCATAATGTTTATATTGATCCAGCTAGCTGGGGACATTGGAAAGTAAGTGGTGAATTCCGCGAAGGTGCTGTTATCGTCAAAGAGTTGACTAGCGTTGGAACCAAAGAAGCTCCTAGTGGCAACGGATATTTTCAAGGTGAATTTAATGGTATCGCAGCCATGGTAAAAGATTCTAAGAGATTTGATGACAAACCAGGTAGTTGGGCATTTTTTGGTTTTGAGTCTTATGAAGCAAGACAGGGTATCCTACAAGATGACGCTTCTTGCTCAGGATGCCACAAAGCGAGTGCAGCAGATGATATGGTTTTCACACAATTCTATCCAGTCTTGCGTGCGGGTAAATCAAGCGAATAATCAACATGTAAATAGGTATATAGTATGAACTTACCAAATTTAGATTAAGATAGTTGCTAAGATTAAAAACGGGCATTTTGTTTATTGTGTAGCGATTACACAAAACAATCTGCCCGTTTACACCTTTAAAAATTATTTTTCCATTTACGTAATTCAGTAAATACACTAATCGGGTCAGATAAAGTTTTTCCTGCATAGTTACTAACATTACGAATAATTTCTGGATAATTACAGCGCAAAAATGGGTTAGTCTCTTTTTCAGTTGCGATTGTTGTTGGTAATGTAGGCAGCCCTTTGTCACGTAATAATTTTATTTCAATTTCACGCTCTAATAACATAATATTCTCAGGCTCCACTAACCTAGCAAAACATGCATTACTTAAGGTATATTCGTGTGCAGAATAAACTAAGGTATCGTTAGGCAGGTTAGCTAATTGTTGTAATGAAGTAAACATTTGTTGTGCCGTACCTTCGAAAACTCGCCCGCACCCACAGGCAAATAACGTATCACCACAAAACAGGATACTTTCTTCAGTATCACTATAATAAGCAATATGATCTAGCGTGTGTCCAGGTATTTCCAATACATTTAAATTAATAGACAATTCTTCAAATAAAATATGATCATTTGCCTTGAGATGATTTGTAATCGTAGTAACTGATTTATTTTCAGGGCCATAAACAGGTATTGAATATTGTTCTAACAATTTAGCATTACCTCCAACATGATCATTATGATGGTGCGTATTAAGTATAGCTACAGGCTGTAAATTCATGTTATATAAATAGCTTAGTACCGGGTTAGCATCACCTGGATCAACAACTACTGCATATTTTTCATTATGAATAACCCAAATATAATTATCTTTAAATGCACGTACAGGGTAGATATTAAGCATACTGTTTTCCAAAAATTAACAATGATTACTAACCAACATATTATATATGCCAGCACAAAATAGTTACCAATGGATTGAAACTCCACTAGGTCAGTATTTATTAGATCATGAGCAAAGTTATTTTGATTCAGCCGTAGCTAATATTTTTGGTTACAATGCGATCCAAATTGGGCTACCACAAGTTGATCTTTTACGTGCTAATCGTATCCCATTACAATTTTATGCTGGTACAGAGAGTGGTAACTTACGTGCAAATCCAGGCTTTCTACCTATTGCAACAGATAGCATCGACCTGGTGTTATTACCGCATGTATTAGAATTTAATGCCAACTCACATCAAATTCTACGTGAAGTTCATCGTATATTAATGCCAGAAGGAAAGATTATTATTTCCGGGTTTAATCCGATAAGTCTTTGGGGTGTACGGCGTTACTTTACAAAAAACCCTACTGATTTTCCCTGGGATGGTCATTTCATCAGTCTACATCGTCTTAAAGATTGGTTGAAATTACTTGACTTTGAAATGACCGGTGGACGTTTATGTTGTTACACGCCACCATTACAGAATAAGAAATGGCGCCAACGGTTTCATTTTATGGAAGCGGCAGGGGATAGATGGTGGCCTATTTCTGGTGGAGTATATTTTCTTCAAGCTATCAAACATGTACATAGTGTCCGAATTATCAAGCCTAAATGGAAGCCTTCTCTTGCTAGAAAAAAAAGAATGGCACCTGCAGCACAAAAATCAAATGACAAGAGCCGTATATTCTTACATGCTCATGAACAAAATTTAGATAAAAAAATACCAAAGGGTTAATGTGGAAAACACTAAGCTTGTCGAAATATTTACAGATGGTGCTTGCAAAGGAAATCCAGGTATTGGTGGCTGGGGTGCATTATTAAACCTTAATGGGGAAACCAAAGAATTATTTGGTGGTGAGCAACAAACAACCAATAACCGTATGGAATTATTAGCAACTATTCGTGCACTTGAAACATTAAAAACACCAACTAAAATTCATTTGTATACTGATTCACAATATGTACAAAAAGGTATCAGTGAGTGGATTCATGCTTGGAAGATGCGTGGATGGTTAACTGCCAGCAAAAAACCGGTAAAAAATGCTGACTTGTGGAAACAACTTGATAATTTATCTAAGCAGCATCAAATTGAATGGATCTGGGTTCGTGGCCATGCTGGCCATGCTGGTAATGAACAAGCAGATGAATTGGCAAATCGTGGTGTAGCCATGATTATGGCTGATCAGAATTAACCTAGGAGGCTGTCCGAGAATAGCAGCCTACTGCGAAGAATCTGGATTCGGCCAGATTTCCCAATAATTTTCGTTAAATATACCCAATATTCGCCTCAAATTATGAAAAAATCTGACTCGAACCAGCTTCTCCTCGCTGCGGCTTCTATTCTTGGACAACCTCCTACATCATGAATCGTATTGCAGCAATCGACTGGATGCGTGGTGTAGTGATGATATTAATGGCACTAGATCATGCTTCTGGTTTTTTTAACACAGAACGTATTTTTGCTGATTCCATCTTGTTATATGAACCTGGCGTGATATTAGCAACCGATCAGTTTATGACCCGATGGTTAACCCATATTTGTGCTCCCACGTTTATTTTTCTTTCTGGGGCAGCGCTGGCAATTAGTGTTTCTCAGCGGCAAGCACTAGGTATCAGTAATAAAACCATTGACCGTGATTTGCTTATCCGTGGTGGATTCATTGCATTACTTGATCTAGTCTTACTTTCATTCGTAGCTGGCAAGCTATTGCTACAAGTACTTTATGCGATAGGTATCAGCATGATGATAATGGTGCCGCTACGATATTTGCCGGCACGTACTGTTTTTATCAGCGCAATAGTTATTTTACTGGGTAGTGAAGCATTACTTGTTTGGTTATGGAATCCTAATGCTGATACGCCACTTTGGTTAGCATTAACTTTAGCACCTGTATTTGGTGAATCTTCTTCAGTAATGTATCCGCTGTTACCTTGGCTAGCAATGATGATGTTAGGATGGGTCTTTGGTCAACGGATCATAATGGCGCAGCAAGGTAACTGGACAACATTACGTTTATTGCTAAGCAGTGGTTTACTCGCGTTAGTAGGTTTTGTGTTAATTCGTTATATTGATGGTTATGGCAACATGTTTATGTTGCTTGAAGGAAACTCACTTGTGCAATGGCTGCACATCAGCAAATATCCACCAAGCCTGGTATACACAGCTTTAGAGCTTGGCTTAATGGCGATAATTTTGGCGGGATTAATTTGGTTAACACCGAAAATTGGTGTACGTGAGAATGGTGTTGTTCTAGTATTCGGGCAAACTGCGCTGTTTTTCTATTTAGCACATTTTGCTGTACTGACAATACTTAGCTTGGTTTTTGACCGTGGTGGGTTGGAACAGGTTTATTTAATAACAGTTGTTGTATTAATTATTCTTTATCCAATCTGCCGTTTATATAGAACAATAAAACAACGTTATCCGCAAAGTGTGTTACGGTTTTTGTAGTAGTGGCTTCTTTGGTTATAAGCAGCTAAAAAAGCCAAGTTGAAGAAGGTATAGTTGATAATATAACCCAACAAATTTATAAAACGATTTAAATCTGTCGGATTTATTGAAGAATAATCTGAAATATTTGTTGATGAACATCGAAGAATTATCGAAGAAAACTTGGTTACGAAATAGCATTTTGATGTTCGTATGCGTGAATTAGAGTATCGTTTAATTATTAAACTTGGTGTGGTGATGGCGGCGGCAATTGTCGTTGTTGCAACTTTGTAAAAGTTATTATAGGGTTTGATCAATACTTTTATCAAAGTATACCGATTATAACCTGCTTCTACTTTCTTCTTTGTGGTGCCATACTCTTAATATGTTTATTGTTTTATTAAGAATTAAGTACCGAACGATGTGGTTTCCTATAACCAAGTCTCTCACTAATTCAGGATTTGGTGCTTTGCTTACCTCTATTCCGATTTGTGGGAATTGTTTCAATTTTTTAATCCCTTCAAGTATCGAGATGGCTATCCTTTGAGCCGCATTTGGATTTTTGGTTTTAATGAATACTCCTAATCTAGCAAGATCATCAATTGATTCTGGTGTGTAGACAATTTTCATGTTTTGGGGGGTATTCTTTCATTTTCAGTTCCCCAACTTTTAAGCCAGTCCGCAACTTCCTTCTCTTCTACAACAGTACCATTTTTTACTGATTCTAAAGCTACAAGGGTCTCGCTCCAGCGTTCTTCTTCAACTATACGGTTTGCAATAAACTCCTTAATTGCTTGATTAATCAAGTAGTTTTTGCTTCTATCTAGCTTTTTAGATAGAGCTTCAAGTGGTTTTTCAACTTCTGGTTTAAGGCGTATGCTAGTTACAGGCATAACATTTTCTCCTATAATTATTACAATGTAATACAGTATAGTACAAAATGGTTAATTAGGTGATGTGGTGTACCAGTGTTACTGGGTAATTCTCCTAAAGGTCATAATGCAGGGCTACCGCATGCAAATCTTCAATCTATTGATATAAAACCATTTTCATTTTAGAGTCTAATTTACTTTAATCTGTAACAGGTTGAATTTAAATAAAAGTAAATTTATATGCGGTTGCCATGGGTCATAATGCCAAGGTGAGCGTAATCGATTACGGAGCAGTGGTATTATCGGGTAAATTTTCAACTTGAGAGAAGAACGGAGCTACGGATTTGGTTTATTAAGTGGTAAAACAAATTTCATGTTTTTTTATTTTTTGTTAAAATGTCTCGTGATAATACCAAATTTTAACATTCTATTTTGTTAGAATATTTTTTGTTTATTACTTACGAGAGCATATTAGAAAAGGGTAGTAGCGTCCCCTTTTCCTTCAGCGGGTCCCCTTGCCAAGATAGTGTTGTATTACAACACACATCTTGCAGTCGTTATTAAGTGTCCATACCACAAAAGGTGAACCGTTATTGCGTCAGGTCATTAGCCATAATCAAAACATGACATAACCACGGGGCAGGTGCTCAGAATTTACATCAGTGCTGACAATACTTTGGTATTCAGCTAAGAATATGCATTTGCTCCACCTTGACCGCACGATTAGATTGTTATGTGGATTAAAACTATCCAAAAAAGCTTCTCCTACTGCATCTACATAGAGCTGAATTAGCTTCAAATATAATGTTGAATTTGTATAATCTAAACGATTCTCTTTATTAATGTGAGCTGTTAGAAATGCTGCCGTGATTTGTGATAATGTAATTGCTGTCATGTGAGCGGTTCTACCATGCCAGAGTTAGATGAGCCTACAAGCAGCATATCCTGCTTTGCTTCAGACATCGCAAATAAAGACAACATTTCACTGTAATCTGCATTAATATTTCTACTAGCAAGTTTATAATTGTGTGACCATTTTCCTAGTCCAACATGCTCGCGCAACTTTTCTAACATTGAAAACTCAGTATATTTCCTAGCCCAATGATAATGCGTTTCACCACATTTTAATTGTTCTTTCAGCCTTATTGCTTCATTAATTTCATCGTCATCATATGGTTGCAAATTCATGTCTATTGCAGTTTTTTGGTATTCTTCCATACCTTCAACGGCTTTTACTCTACCGTGACGAATGTAATCTTCAGCAGCATCATTGCCATATTTATTTAGGATTAAATATGTAACCTAAATTTCAAATAATGTACGCCATCTAGCAATGGCACCGTCAGGATAGCCACCTTTAAGCATCAGAATTATTTCTCCAGTTATTCGACATGCATTTGCATGTTGCCGCATCAAAACTCCTAGCAACGGATCAGCCATGTACTCAGGGAAAGTTAGGAAATACTTTTGGAATTCCATGCCTGCTTCAATAGAAATTTGATTAAGCATTTGAAGCTTGTGAAAACCTCGTTTCCATCTCTGGTAGTTTCTTTCAATAAACTAGCCATTATCGGCGTTTAATTTACTCACATTCTTAGCTTCAGATGCAGACATGATTTCGTAGATATGATTTGACGCATATTCAATAACATCAGGGAGATCATATGTCGTAGAGTTTTTTTCTAAATGCTCTTTAGCTTGTTTTAAAATATCGTCAAACATTGGCGGCCTATTTAAAACAATCTAACATTACAATCCAGCACTAACAAAAGTTGAACGTAGCGTAAATTTTGGGCACTGGGTCAGCTTGTTGAGGGTATAAAAGCAGGATGTCACCAGGTTGACCCAGTGCCAACAAGGACAAAATAGTTCTAATTCGGTATTAATATTGGATTGGTACATTTTTACTCCGGCATAATTAACTGTTTTAGGTAAATATGCCAGAAAATACTCTCGTTGGCATCGACTGCATTGTTCTGCAGGGATTATTGGTTAAGATAGTCATATAATTCTCCAACTGGTAGTGGTTTGCTAAAATAATAGCCTTGATAAACGCAGCATTCTTTCTGCATTAGCAGTTCTTGCTGTGCTTTCGTTTCTACGCCTTCAGCGATAACTTCTACATTCATATGTCGTGCAATTTCAATGATTAATTCAATGATCATTATGTTGTTTTTGTCAGACTCTAAGTCACGCACAAAAGATTGGTCAATCTTTATTTGATCTATTGGCAGCATTTTTAGATAACTCAATGAAGAGTAACCTGTACCAAAGTCATCCAGTGAAATCCTAAAGCCAGCCTGTTTCAAGGCATGCATCTTTTTGAGTGTTAGCTCAATATTTTCAATCATGATATTTTCTGTTAGTTCTAGCATAATTTGCTGGGGTGTTATGCCAGCCTGATCGACAGTGTTAATTAATATCTGCTCGTATTCTGGCATATGGAATTCCCGGGAACTAACATTGACAGCGATATGGTCGGGTGCTTGCTCCATCTGCTGCCAAATTTGCATTTGTTTGCAGGCAGTGTGTAATACCCATTGGCCAATATCAATAATTAACCCGGTTTCTTCCGCAATTGGAATAAACTGCCCAGGTGATACCCAGTCACGTTTTTTATCCTTCCAGCGTATTAATGCCTCAAGTCCGACAAGTTGGCCATTGAAATTTATTTGTGGCTGGTAATACAGTTCAAATATATTGGTTTTTAGTGCTTGCCTCAGATCGTTCTCCATAGCAAGCCGTTCCTTGGCTCGGACTTGCATATCTGGATGATAGAAGCTGATCATATTACGACCTTTCTGTTTGGCGCTGTACATAGCTGAATCAGCCTGCTTCAGAAGCTCCAGTGGATCTAATTCTTCTTGTTGTGGATAGATCGTCAAGCCGATACTTGAGGTAAAAGTGAACTCGGTATCTTGTAGAGTATAGGGGTTTGATATAATAAGGTGCAGCTTTTGAGCAACTAGTGTTGCCTGTCTGGATGCTTGTTCTAGTGTTTTGTTATCCGCATGCAAGAGCACAACGAATTCATCACCACCAATGCGTACAGCTATATCTTCTTCTCTGAGGCCATGCAATAGTCTTTGGCCAACTTGTTGTAGTAACTCGTCACCAATGTGGTGCCCAAGAGAATCATTAAGAGTTTTAAAATGGTCCAGATCAATAAACAGTAATGCGCCAAACATACTATGACGTCTGGTATAGGAAATCTCTTGACTAAGCTTCGTCAGTAACATACGTCGATTTGGTAGTTTGGTTAATGGATCGTAAAAAACTAAGTCTTGTATGCGGTTCTCATGTTCCTTACGCTCTGTAATATCAAAAAATAGGGAGACATAATGTGTCGTTTTCCCAGTTTTATCCTTGACTGCAGTAATCGTTTTCCATTCAGGGTAAATCTCGCCACTTTTACGTCGATTCCAGATCTCCCCCTGCCATTGGCCAGATTCTTCTAATTGTTTAAACATATTTTGGTAAAAAGATTCTGATTGACGACCTGATGAAAGGATGCGCGGATTTTTACCAATAGCTTCATCACTTTTATAGCCGGTCACATCGGTAAATGCATTGTTAACCCTGAGTATGGTGCCAGCCTTATCGGTAATGATGATGGGTTCATGAGACTCGAAGGTTGTTGCAGCAATACGCAAAGCTTCATCGTCGTGCTTGTGCTCGATAGCAAGGCTGGCTAATTGACTTAATTGATGTATGTATTCCAAGTCATCAGTATCTGGACCTCTGATGCTCCTATAGTAGATAGCAAACGTGCCCAATACTTTTTTCTGTCTAGATATGATAGGACATGACCAACAGGCTGCCAAGTCAGATTCCTGTGCAAGTTCTCGATAGTCCTGCCAGAATGGATGGGTTGCAATGTCTTCAATAATGATGGTTTTGCCGCTGAATGCTGCTGTCCCGCAAGAACCTATATTCGGACCAATGGCAACGTTATTAATAGCCTGATTGTAAGCAGCTGGGAGACTTGGCGCTGCGCATAGTCTCAGATGTTTGCCTTCATTATCAAGTAGCAATACTGAGCAAAGCATTTGCGGGTGGATTTTCTCGACATATAGAATAATAGTTTCCATTATGTCCTTGAGATCACGGTTGTTTGTCAGCATTTCTAATGCTTTGTTACGTAGCGCATGCTCTTGTTGTAATTGTGTACGTGTGATAACTTCATCTTGCAGTTTACGATTGGATTCCTGTAGATCATGGGTTCTGATATTGACAAGTTCTCGAATCTGATTGGCACGACCAGATTGAGCAAGCAAAAAAGTACCTAGTAAGGCAGTAAAAAGAAAAATACCGATTAAGATAAAATAGCTACTCCAATTGAATTGACTAAAAACTGTTACGGGGGTTATTTCCAGTTGCCAGTTTTTATCTGTAATACTTAATGGGGTGCTAAATATCAAACCTTGTTCACGTAGTTCTTCCCATGCAGTGGTTGATTGTCCTATTTTGTGTGATTGATATATTACTTGGTGTGATTCGCCATGTTCGTGGCGTAGTACTCGTAGTTGCAGATTATCAGAGACAACGAGGTTGATCGTATTCTGGAAAAATTTGTCCAGTGCCATCACGCCAGTAACATAGCCTAGCAGTGATTCATCGATAAAGAATGGTCTGAGAAATAACAGACCTGCTTGGTCTTCTTGTAATTGCACCAGTTTGATTGGATTGGTAGTAACCCATTCATTAGCTACAGAGCGTTCTAATGCCTCATGCCGAATGCTATCAGAGTTAATATCATAGCCTAATGCAGATTTATTATCTTGATAAGGTTCAATGTAGGTAACTACAACATAATGTGAACGTTCTTTGGCTGGAATTATATGACCATGCTGGTTTCTTTCGCTGATGTGGAAATTTACTAGCCCTTGCGCCTGCATATCAGCCTCAAATTTGTCCCGTTCATCAGCAAGGATCAGTCGGTTCCAGCCAATGGCTTGAAACTCGGGATTCCCAGATAATAACATTTGACCGAAATGGCGGAATTCCTCTCGTGTGACAACTTCACTGGTACTAAATAGCGCGTAAACTGAATTGAGTGTGTCGTCATATCGACCCAGGTTGTTATTAATAGCATTGGCTAGGGTTTGCACGCGGTTTTGAAACGCTTGTTGTTGATGTTGGTTTTCCAGCTGGGTAGCGAATTTAAAGATACCTACAGAAAGTATAAAGGTAATAAATAATGGCACAGCGACCGTTAGTTTGCGACCGGCCAACTGCGTGCCGGGGATAAATTTACCCGGTAAGATAACCATTATCAGTGGTGCAATGATCATGCAGCCGAGCGCGTCACCAACCCACCAAGTTAGTAAGTTCAGACCGTAGCCTAGTGGTGGCAGAATACCGCCCAGGTAGAGTGAGCCCGTGCCAATGCTGGCATTGATGATACAACTGCCAATTGCCAGTGACTGGAATGGAAAAATATAATTCGGGGCCAATAAATCCCTGGGCGTTTTAATAACTTTGTTAATCAACCAGGCGCCGGCAATAGCCTGAATCATGGCGCCACTGGCAATGCCAATGGCAGGAAGAAAGTGGTGTAATTGCGGATCAGGAATGCCGCTCTGGCTGGTGACCCAAATATTGACGCTGACAGAGCCTAGAAAGATACCTCCAGCTACTGAATAGCCATAAATAAGAACAGCGGCGAGTGCAATGCCGGATGCAGGCCATAGTATAGTTGCAAAGCCTGGGGGGATAGCTAGCTGCAGGCCGATATATCCACTTACTGCATAGGCTAGTGCGATGATTATATTTCTTAACAGTAATTGAGAAACCATATATTGTATTATTTGATGTGGATGTTCATAAAAGATAATGTGTCTCTTTGACGATAGGCCCTCAGGTGCCGGTAGTTCTACAAGATATCATCGGTAGATTATCTACCGATGATATCTTGCATCGCACCACGCATATAACACTGTTCTTCTGGTGTACTATCATAATCTCCACGTAAAAAAGCTTCACAGTCAGTAAGTGTTTGTTCAAGTTTTACTGATACTCCTGGAATTCCAGTATGGGCAGTCATGACATGAAACGGTTGGGTTAAGTAACGTTGTAATTTGCGGGCACGCATGACGATGCGTCGATCTTTTTCTGATAATGCTTCTAGACCTAACATGGCAATAATGTCTTCAAGTTCTTGGTAACGTGCTAGATGTTCCCGTACATTCTCCGCAACATTATAATGTCGCTCACCAAGAAAATTATGTTCCATCATTTTGCTGGATGATAGTAACGGGTCTACTGTTGGGTAGATACCTTTAGCTGCCTGGCTACGTGACAAAATAACACTGGTATCTAAATGCGCCAGAATTGTGCTAACTGCTGGGTCGGTCATGTCGTCTGCGGGGACATACACGGCTTCTACGCCTGTGATGTTGCCACCACGGGTTGAGATGATACGTTCTTGCATTTCGGCAACTTCACTCATTAAGGTTGGTTGGTAGCCGACAGTCGCTGGCATGCGTCCTAATAAGCCAGATATTTCGCTGCCTGCCTGAACAAAACGAAACACGTTGTCCACTAGTAACAGGACTTCTTTGCCTAAGGTATCTCGTAGGTATTCAGCGTAGGTTAAGGCAGACAAGCCAACACGGAATCGTACTCCTGGCGATTCATCCATTTGACCAAACATCATTACAGTGCGCGGCATTACACCAGCATCTTGCATGCCATGCCATAATTCATGACCTTCACGAATACGTTCACCAACACCAGCAAAGACAGAAACACCTTGATGAAGATTAACAATGGCATGCATAAATTCCATAATTAATACTGTCTTGCCAACACCTGCGCCACCAAATAACCCGGTTTTGCCACCTTTAATAAACGGGCATAGCAAATCAATTACTTTAATACCTGATTCAAGAATACCTTCTGCCGGAATAGATTCAGATAATAGTGCAGGGGGGGCAATAATATTGCGCATTTCATTGGTAGCTAAGTTTGGCTTGCCATCAAGTGGTGCACCGAACATATCCAACATACGTCCTAAACAGTCTGGCGTAACTGGAATTCGTAATGGTCCACCACTATCAAAAATTGGTAAACCACGTTTAAGCCCGCTGGTTGGGTGTAAAGCAATCGCACGCACATGTTGTTCATCTAGGTGGCGGTAAACTTCGAAAGGATAATTGGAATGTTCAAGGGTACAGAATAGTGCTTGGTGCAGTGGAGGCAAATGATTGCAAACGATATCGACGACTGGACCATGAATTTCTTTAATTGTGCCGATCTGGTCATGTGAAGGTGTTGTCATTTGTTTGGTAGGAGTGTAAGTCCTAGCTTCTATTAAAATTAGGATGATCGTATAATCATCTATTCTCTCATTCTTGTGTTTTTATATGAACCTAATTTGGCAAGATTACTTACAAAGCCAAAACGCTGTCATTGAAAATGATTGTGTTGCGCACCACGGTGATTTTATCGCAGAGTTGAAACATACGCAGTCTGCTACGGCAATGATGGATCTTTCACATTTTGGCTTAATTTGTTTTTCTGGTGAAGATGTGCAAGCTTTCTTACAAGGTCAGTTAAGTTGTGATGTTAATAAAATGAATGTGCAGACGTTACAATTTGGCAGTTATTGCACGCCAAAAGGGCGAATGTTAGCAACCTTCTGGTTGTGGAAATATGAAGACACATATCTAATGCAGTTGCCACAAAGCTTATGTGCAGGTGTTTTAAAGCGACTATCTATGTTTGTGTTACGTGCCAAAGTTAAATTAGATGGTTGTAGTCCACAATTGGTACGTATTGGTGTGGTAGGAAATAATGCTGGGACATTAATAGAAGAAATTTTAGCTAAAAAACTAGTTGTTGATAAATCTTTTTATACGATACAAAATCAAGCGATAACAATTCTTTGTTATACCCCTAATCGTTTTGAATTAGTTGTTCCTATAGAACAGGCGCCAGAATTATGGGCGCGCTTAAGTAAACAAGCGAAACCAGTTGCTTCTGCTTGTTGGGATTGGTTAGATATTCGTACAGGATTTCCTGTTGTGTTGCCAGAAACACAACAGCAGTTTGTGCCACAAATGACTAATTTAGATCTTATTAATGGGGTAAGTTTTCAGAAAGGATGTTACCCAGGCCAGGAAATTGTTGCTCGCACACAACACTTGGGAAAAATTAAACGTCGCATGTATCTAGCTAATATTGCAACTACTAATCCAGTGATGGTAGGTGATGAGCTTTTTAGTGTGGATCAGACGGACCAAGCTTGCGGCAAAATTGTTAATGCTATGCGTTCACCAGACGGGGGCTTTGATGTGTTGGCCGTGATATCGATAGAAAATATGAAAACAAGTGAAATTTTTTGGCGTTCTATAGATGGTATTCAATTGAAAATGGCGGCTTTGCCTTATGCGTTGGATTAGCAATAATGTAATCAACGGCTAGTACCTTGCACCCTAAATAACTGGGAAAACATGGGGATGCAGAAATTGTTGAGAACAAAGAGAAGAAACGCAGGCATATTGAGTATGCGTCAAGTTTCTTCAACGCAGTTACCGGCAATTTGTGCCACAGATTTTCCTGGTTATTTAGGGTGCAAAGTACTATAGGGAACGTGCATGAAACAAATTAGGTAGCTCGCTTTGTATTTATGTCCATCTTCTGTGTTATGTAAACAGTTATATAGCCGTGCTATGCGCCTGTTTACATGTCCCCGTATCAAGTACGGGGCAGGCTTTGAATATGAACATAAATCCTACGCTAGTTGCCTAATTTATTCCATGCATGTTCCTAGGCTGGAAAGAACAGTTGGTTCTTGGTAGAATTCATCCGAAATTGTTTGTTCGATTCATATCATCGTATCCATTAGTTTATCTATTTAAAACAGGAAAACTGTACTTAGGAACGTGCATGAAACAAATTAGGCAACTCGCTTTGTATTTATGCTCATCATCTGCGTTATGTAAACAGTTACATAGCCGTGCTATGCGCTTGTTCACACACCCCCGTATAAAGTATGGGGCAGGTTTTGAATATGAAATAAATCCTACGCTAGGAGCCTGTCGGACTTATGATTTCGAAGCGAAAATTTGGAGAATCGAGGCCAAATTATCACCGGTTTGAGGCGAATATTTGGTATATTTAACGAAAACTGGGGAGGATTTGGGCCGATTTCTCCGAATTTGCAGCCGA